>CAJPPG010000001.1 GCA_905372495.1 Candidatus Saccharimonadota bacterium
TCAGTTCTCGGAAGGGGCAAAAACTCATCTTCAAAATGCTTCGATCAATACTCTAGCCGAATGGCGTGATCAGTTTAGGGAAATCTATAAAGACCAAGATGAGGAGTTTAGAAGTTCTATTCATCCAATTTTTGTTTCTCGTATGCCAAAGCGCAAAGGTATAGGCAGTTTACATGATGATACAATCCGTTCACCAAAAGGTATTTTAATTGATGAAAAAACTGGCATTATCTCGGCCAATCCAAATCGTAGTTCATTCATTCGTAAGAGGTTGCAAGATGTTAAAATTGCAGATTTGGAAAATTCTATCCTAAAACAAAGTGATAAGGTATTATATCAGCAGTTGAAAAGTCTTCTTGAAGCCAATGGTGATGATCCTAAAAAAGCGTTCAAGGAACCTGTCTATAAGAATAATGTTAAGTTCGATAAGAACGGGCATCCACTTTCTCCAGTTACAACAATCAAGGTCAATGACGATAAGCGTGTAAAATCCGGCATTTTGCTTAACCATGGCACTCAGTTTGTGAATAATGGTCCTGGTTCTATGGTAAGAGTAGATGTCTATCAGAAGGATGTAAATGGGGAAAAGAAGTTATTTTATGTGCCAATCTATACACATCAAGTCCGTAGGGGATCAAATCGCATCCTTCCAACCACCTGCGGCTATGATTTTGTCGACAATACTTTCACCAAACTCTGCTCAGTTTATCCTAATGATTATCTAATTATGAAAAAAGGCGATGAAGTATTACAAGGGTATTATATTAAATATGCAATCTCAACGTCCCAAATTACGTATATCTCAAATATATTACCAGGAAGTAAGGATACTGAAATAACGACAGGACGCGCACTCTCTAGTCTATATCGTTTCGACATTTCGGTTCTCGGCGACAATTATCCTTGGGAAAGATTATACTAAAATATCATGGCTTGGCGTACGGTTTATTTAGAGCAACAAACAAAACTTTGGCTAAGTCGGAATAATCTGTGTTTTTCTCATGACGAAGCAGAGTTGTCTGTTCCGATTGAAGATATTGATACCTTAGTAATTGATAATCACGGCACAAAAATTACCACAAATCTCATCAATAGTCTCGCCAATCAAGATGTAGCTATTATAATATGTGATTCTTCGCATCTACCAAGTACAGTGATTTTGCCCTACGCGAAACATTCACGCCAGGCCAAGATTTCTAGTGATCAGTTAAAAATGCGTCAACCAATCAGAAAGCAGCTCTGGCAGAAGAATATTATTCAGAAAATTCTTAATCAGGCAGAGGTCTTAAAGAAATTTAGTCTAGAACCCTCGGAACTGATTGAGCTATCTAAGCTTGTTAAATCTGGTGACACCTCAAACTGCGAGGCGGTTGCCGCAAGAATTTATTTTAATCAACTACTTAGTGATTCGACTAGGCGTCAGCCAACCTGGTATAATTCCGCTCTTGATTATGGATATAGTATAGTGCGAAGTTGTATTGCTAGGAGTGTAGCTTCGCATGGCCTAATCGCCTCGTTAGGAATCTTTCATCACAACGAGCTGAATAATTTCAATCTAGTGGACGATCTTATTGAATGCTATCGTCCTTTCGTTGATCTTTATGTTTTGAAGACAGTTCACTTGCGACATATTGGAGAAGAATCTGACGAAATTCTAACAAAAGACGATCGAGTCCTACTGACACAAGTTATCAACGAAAATGTCAGAATTCGTAATTTGTCTTATTCCATAAAACACAGTATTGATATTACAGTAGAAAGTTTTATTACTGCATTTCAAAATGAAGATTTTAATCTGTTTGAACTTCCGAAATTTTGCTGATTAATAATTTTTTGGGTGGGAGAAAGAAAATATGAGTAGTTATAATTTTATGCGAGCTCTAGTCTTATTCGATCTACCAACTGATACTAAACTTAATCGAGGAAATGCTACGCGGTTCCGAAACTATCTATTGAACGACGGATTTACGATGCTGCAATACAGTATTTATAGCCGACTCTGTCCAGATCGCGATAATGCAAATACTCACCTTGAGCGAGTAAAAAAGCATGCTCCACATGAAGGGTCTATTCGTATGTTGATGTTGACTGAGAACCAGTTCACTAATATGGAGGTGATTTGTGGCAAGAAAACTGAGCAAGAGGAATATATTAGCAACGAACAGATGCTCTTATTTTGAATTAGAAAATAAACGTAAATACTATAAAAATTAGTTTTAAATGCGCAGCTCTCTAATAAAGAAGATAAAAATAAAAATGCTTAACCAACAAAAAATCTTCCATTAACAGGGAAGATTTTCTGTAAGTAAAATTGTAGTATTATACTACTATCGAAATTATTAGGGGACTATAACGAGCTGTGGTATAATCTATTCAGAACCACCATTATACTACTATCGAAATTATTAGGGGACTATAACATAGTTTGCAACTTTATTTAATCTGAGTAAATTATACTACTATCGAAATTATTAGGGGACTATAACCTAAGGCTTCGTCTGTAGTCATTAGCCCACATTATACTACTATCGAAATTATTAGGGGACTATAACCAATCAGTATCACGGACTTAATGCTAGCAGATTATACTACTATCGAAATTATTAGGGGACTATAACTTAAAAGAGCAAGAGGAGCTAAACTGGGACATTATACTACTATCGAAATTATTAGGGGACTATAACAGTCTGCCCTGCCACGTTAGCATAGGCTTTATTATACTACTATCGAAATTATTAGGGGACTATAACAACGAAGTATCAGCTATGATTGAAAACGCCATTATACTACTATCGAAATTATTAGGGGACTATAACTTTCCTCCCTAGACTTGCCGAAATAGCTTCATTATACTACTATCGAAATTATTAGGGGACTATAACTAGCTTCTTGAAGTAGGGAAGAAACGACTCATTATACTACTATCGAAATTATTAGGGGACTATAACCTTCAGGATTTACTTAACCGCCGTGGCCGAATTATACTACTATCGAAATTATTAGGGGACTATAACCTTGTTTATCAGTGATGTTTTCGTACACCTTTGTCATTACGTTTTCTTGATTATCTAAACCAGCTTTTGAGCGTCGTTCTAGACCTTCCGTGCGAGAGTATCTACTTAATACGTTGTATGTTCCGTCTAAGTTTTTACGTATTAGCATTGGCTAATCTCGCGCCCTTCACCATACTCGCATTTAAACGCGCTATCATTAGTGCCTTTTCCACTAGCGGTAGTGCGGGGCTGAAGTCTTTTATTGTGTCGCTAAAATGACACTGGTATGTCTGACTCTGTAAATTCATTGCCGTACCTATCAATCATTCGTTCGCCTAGTTTCATTTTGACATTGTCAGCGCCTTGTGATATATTGGAGTCGTAACTCCCACCGACTCGGGCTATTCGGCTCGACTAGGGAGCTTTCTTTTATGTCATTTGTTGCTGGGTGACTACAGTAGTGCTTGTGCAATTTCTAGTTTATCTGGATCACCATTTTGAGTAATAAGATAACGGGCATACCTAGATAGCTCAAAATTTATTAACTCTCTCTTTGCTCCACTACCTACAGTGATCATTTTTTCCACCTGGCGAAAATGATCGTTTATGTTGTAATATTTTGTTATAACCTCCTTACACTACCACCTCAAACTCCGCTCCATGTCCCTCGCTACTTCGAAGCACAATCTTATACCCCTGTCTTTCTGCCAAATTCTTCGCAATCGCCAGTCCCAGCCCATGACTCGTCTTATCTTCTGTTCTCGTCCTCGCCGTGTCCACTTGATAAAATCTCTCAAAAATCCGTTTCTGATCTTCTTTCTTCACCCCCACTCCATTATCTTTCACGCTAAACACCACATTCTTTCCACGTCGCACCGCGCGCAGATACACCATCGAATCTCCCGAATATTTCATTGCATTGTCCAAAAAAACCGTGAGGATCTGTTCAAGAGTCTTTTTCGCCACCACTGTCGTCTTGTCCTTTCCGACATTCATCTCCAGCTCAATCTCCACTCCGCTTTTTCTTGCCACTGGTAATAATTTCTCACGCAGGTCTGTCATAAAGTCGGCGATAACAATCGTCTCCCCACTTTCACGGTCGTTATTCTCCCGCGCCACATCCAACATCGAAGTCGTCAGTTCCTTCATTCTCAAAATCTCTTCAATATTCTTCGCGATCACCTCGCGTGCCTTCTCTTCCGGTAAATTCTTCTTTCTCATCGCCACCTCATTTCTGATTAGCATCGCCGTCAGTGGTGTTTTTAATTCATGGCTCGCATCAAAAATAAACTGCGTCTGCTTCATCATCGCTCGCTCAATCGGCGCCAGTGTCAATCTTGCCAGGCTGCGGCTCACAAAAATCCCAATCAGAAATATTCCAAGATTAAATCCCACCAGGGAATAAATAATCATCACGCGCGTCGTATTATCACGACTCTCCAACCTTTTTCTAAAGATCTTTTCGAACGTGTGTTCCTCAAGTCCCGACACTACCACACTTACATTAGAATATTCATCCTCATTAGAAACCAGCGGCCGATTCAAGCTCGCCGTAGACAATAAATAAATAATTCCAGTAAAGATCAACGACAGCGCCATAATTACAACCAAATAGCTCAGCGCTAAGCGGTTCACTTCGGATTTTTTCATTGTTCTGACTTTCCGCCTACAATCTTATAGCCAAATCCAGGCACGGTCTGGATCAATTTTTGCTTATAAGGTTTATCAATCTTCTTTCGCAAAAACATAATAAATAATTCCACATTATTCGGCAACACGTCCGCGTCAAAATCCCAAACGTTCGAAATAATTTTCTCTTTCGACAAAACCTTGCCCTCGTTTCGCATCAAATATTCTAACACCGCGTATTCCTTGGCAGTCAGCTTAATCTCGTCTCCCGCTCGCGAGACGCTCTTAGTGCTGGGATCAAGTACAAGATCCGCCACACGTAAAACTTCCTCTAGCTTCTGGGCCGGCCTCCTCAGGATTGCCCGCATGTGCGCCAGTAGTACATCAAAGTTAAATGGTTTTGCCAGATAATCATCCGCCCCATAATCGAGTCCCCGTACCACATCTTGCGACTGCCCTCTCGCTGTCAGCATGAGAATCGGCGTAGTATTCTTTTCTGCTCGCAATTTCTGACAAACCTCGAATCCATTCATTGAAGGTAACATCACGTCAAGAATAATCAAATCATATTCTTCCGACATCGCCGTGTGGTAACCATCCTCGCCGTCAAAGCAAGTATCCACTGCATACGATTCGTCCTCCAGCCCCTCCTTTAGTGCTTCGCTGATCTCTTTGTCATCTTCAATAATTAAAATTTTCATAATATAATTTCAGTTTAATAGGCGAAAGTTATAGCCTCGGGCCACATCGTATTCACCAACTTCTTACCTTGGCTGGTTACGCTTACTATAATTTTACCATAGGTCTGCTGAATGACTGTGAGCAGACCCTTGGACTTAAGCTCCGTTAGTACATTCATGGTCACTTTCTTTGGCATCCCCGCCTGATCCACGATACTGTCCACATCGTCTACCCCATCTTCGTACACCTGCTGCAAAATAAGAGCCTCATTTACCGACAAATCCATCTGTTTATTTTTCTTGAACTTATTAGTTTTTCGATTCTTATTTTTCATGGTTTTCTCCTTCTTTGAAATTTTTCTAACTAAAATTTCATCATCTTCGTATTGGTTAACATCATAATTATTCATTCTATTCCTTTCGCTTATGTTGCTTATAGTTTATTAGGATGTTCTTTAAAATCGCTTTAAGACTCTAAAAGATGTATAATTAATCTATGAAACAAGAGAAAACCGTTAAAAAATCGAGACCACTTTTATCCTTTTTTCAGCTTCTCGCTGCCTTGTCCAGTCTCGCCATGCTCTATTTTTTATACCAAGCTCAAATCCTGCCGATTCGCCTTTTTGGCTTTATCGTTATCTTCTATATTCTCTTAGTTGTCCTTTTGATCATCATTAGTCGAAAGATTATCCTGCTCGCCATTCTTTTAATCTTGGATATTCTTCTTAATATTGTACTTGCTTTTGTGTTTTATAAATATAACGGCTATCTTTCTCAGATTGGCAAAAATGAAACTTACCAGGAGAAATATAGCCTTATTACGCTCGCCGCCTCTCCTCTTGCCGAAACTGGCCAGGGTGAGATCATCCGTATCGGCATCCTAAGTAGTGATCCTTATAAGGAAACCGTCGAGCAATATCTACAGGCTGACGCCAGTTCCCGTGAGGGGCTACTTGCGAAATCTCTCGCGCCATCTGACTATCTTGGCTTCACTGACACTCTCTCACTCATCTCTGCACTCTTAAACCAAACTAATGCTAGTGATGCTTCTTCCGTTAGAACTATCTTTCTTTCAAACGGTAATCTTGAATCTCTCAAAGATAACAATCAGGAAATTTGGAATAAGCTGCACGTTCTTCAAGAAGTATCTATAAGTGTTACTCCAAAAACCATCGAGACCACCAAAAACACTTCTCTTGATGCTCCGTTTATAGTTTATATTAGCGGCATTGATAACCGAGATCATACCTTGCCTTATGCTGCTCGCTCGGATGTGAATCTAATTCTCGTCTTTAATCCCGCCAGACATCAGATTCTCGTGCTTAATACTCCGCGTGACTTCTACGTGCCTCTCGCCATGAATGGACAGAATGATAAACTCACTCACGCCGGTCTTTATGGCGTAAACGAATCTATTCATACTCTCGAAAAATTCTATGATATCAAAATTAATTACTACGCACGCATTAATTTTGATGGCACCTCCTCCATTATTGATCAGCTCGGTGGTGTTGATATCACGCTTCCTTACGCTATTAATACCTACCATGGCCACCGCTCATACAGCCCAGGCACTTATCACTTAAACGGTGCAGAGGCTCTCGATATAGCCAGGGAACGAGTGTCGATTAGTTGGGCTGGTGGTGACCGCGAACGTGGTCGTAATCAAGAAAAAATCTTGGCCGCCCTTATCTCCAAGTCTCAACACGATCCGAATATTCTCGGCAAAGTTGATCAAATCTTTGCTTCAATTGCCAAAAATATCCAGACCAATTTCACTAGTGATGATCTAAAATATCTCGTTCAAAGACAGCTTACCAGTCCTGCCAAATGGCAAACTGAACTCATTGATGTTGATGGTAAGGCCGATATCACCTCCACCTTCACCTATCAAGAACCAAAACACTTTGTCTGGCATCCTTATCCAGAGTCCGTCGATCGCGCCAAAGCTAAACTGCAAGAGTATCTCAAATAGCCCATGTACGATTTTCTTCAGCGTCATAAGAGACCTCTCCTTTTATTGCTCCTCGTTTTACAGATGACTCTCATTTTTGTGATGTCCTCCTTTGGCTCAGATTCTTCCAATGCCCAGAGTAATCAAATCATTCAGGTTCTTCATCAGGTTTTTCCAAACCTCTCAAACGATCATTCATTCTTTGGCGCGAGCAATCTGACTCTTGTTGTTCGTAAGACCGCTCATTTCACCGAGTATGCCATCCTCGGACTGCTCTTCTTTCTTGTCTACCGCGCCTATTTTGCAAAACCCTCTAGTACAAAACCTTCTAGTGTAAAACCCTCGAATACAAAACTCTCTAATGCAAAGTTCTCAGATGCAAAGCTCCTTCTCTTTGCCCTATGCTCAAGTTTTCTTTATGCTTGCACGGACGAGCTACATCAACTCTTCGTTTCAGGTCGCAGCGGACAGTTCACCGATGTGCTCATCGATACTCTCGGGGCTCTTTTTGGCTGCCTCTTAGTAATGATTATTAGGCGCCTAAGAAAGGCTTGGCGAGCTCGTCGCCATTTGCAGTAATCTTGCGATATTCGGTCTCGCCGATTAATTTAATTATTTTTTTCTCAGCCTTCTCAAATTTCAAAAACATTGAGCCTTCTGTACGATGAATATCTGTACCTAAATAACTCACCAGACGGTTTTTTAGTAAGAACTTTACTGTCTTCTTTGTCTTGGCTCCGTATTGTCCAACAATACTGCCATAATTAGACTGTAATTTTACCCCTAATTTAACAATTTCAAAGATGGCTTCCTTCTTTTTTTGGATAAATAAATAACGTTCAGGGTGTGCAAGCACCGGCACAAGATCTTTTGCTTTTAACTCAAATATGATATCACGAAGATAGGAAACTTCCGCATAGAATGGCAGCTCAAACAGCACATGCTGATGTTTCTTCCTGCTATTTAGTTCTCCGCCAAAACAGGAAGCCTTGCCCTTGACTAAATAATCCACCATTTTTGGATCAATGTAAATTTCATTACCAGGCATCAACTTTAGTTTAATACCGGCCTTATTAAGTTCAGCCTGAAGCTTCTCGCGTAGTTGATTTTTAGTCTGATTGTCAGCCGCCTGTGGACTGTCGGCGATGTAATGTGAAGTACAAAATACCCCATTAAACCCTAGTCCCACCAGCCTCCTCGCCATCTTTACACTTTCTTCGATGGACCCGCTGCCATCGTCAATTCCAGGTAGAATATGTAAGTGTAAATCAATCATAGAGTGACCTAATTATAATATTTATAATAATTATCGCCACGACGCTCGTCAACTGTGCGGTTTAAGACCACGCCAGAGATTTTAACTTCGATTGACTCAAGCGCCTTCTTTGAATTTTGGAGATCTTCAATCGTAGTCATATTAGCAGCACTAACAAGTACTAAGCGATCAGTTTTCTTAGCCAAGATTAATGAATCGGAAAGACCATCAATTGGCGTACCGTCAAGAATTACATAATCAAATTTTTGCTTTACTTTCTCAAGTAATTCTTCCATGATTGCAGAATCGAGCAATTCGCTTGGGTTTGGTGGTACTACGCCACGTGTAATAATTGAAAGATTTTTAACGGTTGTCTTTTGTAGATATTCACGATATTCACCTAACTTACTCTCAGCTAAAAGATTTGATAAGCCTTCTTTGTTGGATAAGCCAAAAATCTCGTGCTGACGGCCAAGACGCATGTCACAGTCGACTAGGAGCACTTTTTTCTTGGTCTTTGCAAAGGCCACGGCTAGGTTTGAAGCGATAAAGCTTTTACCTTCGTTTGGCGTGGAACTGGTGATCAAAACTGCGTTTGAGTCTTTCTTGTTTAGGGAGAAGTATAGACTGGTACGAATAGTACGAAAATCTTCACTGACCTTGGATTTTGGATTATCTCTCAGTACTAGCTCAGAATCCTCGTCTAGCAATTCTTCATTAAACTCATCGTTTTCAGCCTCATCTGCCTTCACCTCTGCAGCTAACTTTTCTTGTAGAGCCTTCTCCTCAGCAATAATTTTGCGACCAACCGCCTTAATTTCCACCACTGGCTTCACTTCTGTCTTGGTTATATGTTCTGCCTGGGCTGCTTCAGCACCCGTCTCCTCGCCATCCTGATAATCAACGCCAAGTTCCTCGTTATTAACTTTTTCTTGTTTCTCAAGTTTTGCGGCTAGTTTCTCTGCCTTCTTGGCCTCTTTTTGCTGCTCTTTCTCTAATTTTGCAGCCAGTTTAGCTTCTAATTTCGCAGCCTTTTCAGCGTGTTTCTTGCGTTGTTGTTTTTGTTTCTCGGTCTCAAGTTTACGGATTTTACCATAAATAGGAAGTTTGAAGAGTTGTTCAATTTGTTCAGTAGTCTTAATTGTGCGGTCAATATAGAACATTAAGAAAATTACGGCAGTTGCCAGCACAATACCGGCCGCTGCATAAATAGCCTCTTGCTTAACCAGGTCCACATTATGTGGTTTCTGTGGCTCCACTGCACGGTCAAGTACATTTACACTCTTATCATTGTAAATCTGGCCAATTTCGTTTGTGAAAGTGTCGGCAATCGTGTTAGCAAGGGAATAGCTGTGGTTTTTATCTCGGTCCACCACCGAAATGCTAATAATTTCTGTATCCTTCAAAGATGCAACGGTCACTTTCTTTACCAACTGCTCATAAGTGTCATCAATTTGCATTTCGTTCTTCACGCGATCAAGCACGCGATGTGATTTTACGACTTCCGTATAAGTATCAATCAAATTCTTGTTTGCATTGATTTCACTCTGCACGGTGTTCTTTGATTTGTCAGAGCTTAAGATTACTGTTGCCTGTGCCTTATATTCTGGCTTTAATAAAAATACTGAATAGATTGTTCCAGCTGAAACCACAAAAAGTACCATTACGATAAATAAAATCAGGTGCTTCTTGAAATAGCTGAGCAAATCCCTTAAATTAATCTCTTCCATACGCGGTATATTATAACATATTTATGGGTACTCTGTAAAGACTAACTACACCAAACTGCCAATATTGCAAAAACATAAGCCTTATCTGTTGAGGCTTCATAGTTCGCGAACTTACTCCTACTCCCACCCCTGTAAAACTTGCATTTTTTAAACATTTCTGCTAAAATCTCAGGTATTGCTCTTTTCCACAAGTCATTCTAGAGTATTTTGACTAACGAGGTGGGTGGTCGGTCGTGAGCAATAGAATTAAACGGAGTAAGAAATTTACTTATGCGTAGACTTAAACGTGAATCTTCGCGCAAAAAGTCGAAAATTCCTCCTGCCCCTTGGCAAGAGTTCATTATTTACTAATCCGAAGGGTCAAACTTCATAAAGACGATGTCTTTATCTGTGAATAGTAAGTAAGGAAAATACCACTTCAATCGAGGTGGTATTTTTTTATTCAATGTTTTAATTATAGTAGAGCTTGCGTTATGTAGTAAATATTATGCAATATAAAAACTATCCAAAATTGGATAAGTACTTTTAGAAAGGTTGGTGACTATGAATGCCAAAAAATTCAAGTCTCGACTCCCTGAAATCCAGAGAGCAAGATGCATTTCATCGTAAACAGTTAGTATTTAAGGATTATCTTGATGCTAAAAATCGTGCTGACATTACATATAGTGCAATGCAAGCTGCCCGCCAAGAGTGTCGTACTGCAAGAGAAGAAATGAATCGTGAATATGAGGATATGTAGCGCTCTAGTAATAACTTCCGTGAAGTTTGGGATGAATACGGTAAAATCCGTGATATAAACAACGCCCACATTGAATCGCTTCGCCAGGAAGCGGAATATGAACATCGAGAGATGCAAGATTGTTTCGATAGAGCTGGAAACTGCTATCATTACGGCGATAAGTCCGAAGCCCCTTACTGGTCTTCTCAGGGGCACGATCATAAATATCGTCGTGACAATATTAATGAAGAAGTGAGTAGGCTTTGTCAGGAGGTGAAAACCGCAAGACAGAATGCTGAATGGCGAGCCCCTAAAACCGATAGCTCTGCATTTCAAAGGGCGAAGGAGTCCTTTAATGATGCTAAGTCTCGTCAAAAATCTGCAGAAGCGGAGTTTGATAGATTAAAAACCGAACGCGACCAATACAAAGCCAAATTCGATTCCATACAGGCAGAGTATCTCCGTCTGAAGGAAGAATTTCAGGAAAAATTGGCCCAAGTCAAACAGGATAATCAGCAAGAACGCGATAAAATCCTTGATAAGGCTGGTGTAAGTTGGTCTAACCGTGAGGATGCGAAAATCGTCAAGAAGGCAGACGGTACTACTCAGATTTATTATGGTGGTCTCTTGTCTGGCGATGGACTAGGTCATGGACATGCTGCGCTTGATCAGTTTGATGATAAAACCTACGATCGTGGCGCCTTTGAGAAACACGGGAGTCAGAACTATATTAATAATAGTAAAGAATCAAAGAATTATAGTCGTAATGTCCACGAAGAGCAGGAGAGTCAAAAACTTATCAAAAAACAATATGGATTTTTTGATAATAAGCCGGCTAAGGTTTATCCAGATAAACGTCAAAAACATGAGGGTTGGTTGAATATTTTGTATTCTGATAAAGGAGACTTTACTCGTGAAAGCGACCATGGACATATCCTCATAAATGAAGCTGGCAGTGTAATTATTTGGCGTGATCAGGGTCAAAAACACGGTGACGAGTATCTTATTGATGGGTCAAAAGACGATCACACGAAAATTTGACCAATGCTATGTGGTTAATCACCCTTGACCGGCATTATTTGTCGGTCTTTTTTATGATAGAATATTTTTATTATGGAGCTTGAAAAGAAAGAACTTAGTGAGATTATTAAGTCATATGGATTTGATAATCTGATTTTTGATAGTTTTAGGCAAGTAGAACCAGACACTGCTTTATATATCTTTCATAGTGAAGAGAATATTCAGTATTGTCTTGTTATGGCAGATTTTTTAACCGACGATATTGAAATACCATGTGATTTTACATTCGATTACTACATTGATTCTGTTGTAAAATTCAGAGCGATTAAGCAATTCTCGTATGTAGAAAATGCGCCTAAAAGAGCAAAAGGCTATATAGACGATCAAAAACATTTTACTAGAACCAGTAATGGCGATATCTGCGTATTATTAGCTGTTGATAATTTAGAGTACTAACCAAATTTATGCAATTATATAACAAGATGGATAAACAATCTATTGAGAGTAAAATTAATGTTATTGCTAAATACTTTGCAGATAAGCAGCCAGAAAATATTACATTTATAGATGCAGATACATACGATTACGAATTGTTTACTCTATATGAAAAATGGAATCAGCTAGTCTCTGCCGAGGAATTTGCTGATTACTTTTCATATATTGATAAGCTTTGGGAACTATTGGCAAATTGGAAACCAGATGATGTAGAATCAATTCAAACTAAACGTCAAATTGTTGAATTAGCGAAAAAACATTTGACGAAGGCTATTAGAAATAATAAATTTATGGAGAAGCAAGAAATACTAAATGGTATTAGCAAGGAATTAAAGAGTTTATCCTCGGAAACGCCCTACGAACTTTCCTGTGCTGTGGATTGTTACGCAGATGATTATGATGAGGATAGTATTCGTGCACTTATCTATAAATGGAATCAATCAGGAAATAAAGATTTTAACGAACTTTTTCCAATAACGGCTAAGCTGGTGTTGGAACTTAAAAAAGTTAATGACGGTATTGAGAGGTCAAAAGAAGAATACGCGACTATCATTTCTTTAGCAGAAGAAGCTCTAGCTGAAATACAAAATTATAGAGTGCTGTGTCACGGTATTAATGAGAAGAAGAAACAGTAGTCAGTCTAAAAAGGCAGGAGTATTCCTGCCTTTAATTTATATCAAGAATAAAGCGTACATATTATAGTAAAGATATTTCCTGATTGGATCCATTTTATCTTCAATAACTTCTAATGTTTCTGGTTTTCGTAAAATTGGTTTTTTAATAGTAATCCCATTTTCTTTATAAAAATTAATTTCTTCCTCAACACCTGGGTGCCAATATGTGTTAACGAGAAGATATTTTAAGTTACTCTCCTGATTTTCTATAATCCAATAGAGTTCACTTTCGCCAAATTCACCGTATTTTTCTATTATGTATTTTTCTGTTGGCACCTCAAACTTAGAGATTATTTCTCCAAGTTTAGAATTATCCATCTTATATATATTATCCATAGTGTTATTATATAAAATATATGAAACAACAAGAAATACTAAACGGTATCAGTAGGGAATTAGAGGGTTTATCTTCGGAAAATCCTCGTGACTTTTATTTTGCTATAGATTGTTATGCGGACAATTATGATGAAGACAGTATTGGAGCCTTAATTTATAAATGGGAGCAACGCGGTTTTGGTGATTTTAAGAAAAAATTTCCAATAACATCAAGATTATATGCTCAATTGGAGAATATGAATGATGGCATTGAAAGATCAAGAGAGGATTATGTCGCTATTATTTCTCTAGCAAAAGACGCTCTAACCGAAATAAAAGACTTCAAGGCATTTGATTGAGTCTAGAGTACTAGAAGCTCGTCTATATTCTCCTCTATTCCCCCAAGATATGGTATTATGTTTTTATGAGAATATTGTCTGGAGAATTGAAAACTAAATTAAATGAAAAAGTAACTGTTGCTGGTTGGGTGAACTCCCGCCGTGATCATGGTGGTCTGATTTTTATCGATCTACGTGATCATCAAGGGGTTATTCAGCTAGTTATTACTCCAGAAAATCAGCATGCCTTCAGCTTAGCCGAGACTTTGCGCGATGAATTTGTGATTTCTGCTACTGGCGCAATCCGTGAGCGTGCTGCCGATCTCAAAAACCCTAATATTGCAACCGGCGATATTGAACTTGTTGTTGAAGATATTGAACTTCTAAATCGCGCCGACACCCCTCCAGTCAATACCCACGACGATGGTCCTGAATCCGGCGAAGAACTTCGTCTTAAATATCGCTATCTTGATTTGCGTCGTCCAAGCATGCAGAAGACCCTAAGACGCCGTGCTAAATTCTATTCATACCTCCGTAACTACATGGATCAACATGACTTTATCGAGGTTACTACTCCAATTCTCGCCAACTCCAGTCCTGAAGGCGCTCGCGACTTTCTCGTTCCTTCTCGTTTAAAGCCAGGACTCTTTTACGCTCTTCCTCAAGCTCCTCAGCAATTTAAGCAACTCCTCATGGTTGGTGGTCTGCCACGCTATTATCAGATCGCTCCTTGTTTCCGTGATGAGGATCCTCGAGCTGATCGTCTTTATGGTGATTTTTATCAGCTCGACTGTGAAATGTCTTTTGTGGACCAAGGTGAAACTGTCAGGCAAACTGTTGAACCTCTCATTAAATCTCTTGTTACTGACTTTGCTGGCAAAAAACTTTTCTCAGAAGACATCCCACGTATTCCATATCAGGAATCTATGGAAAAATATGGTGTCGACAAACCAGATCTTCGCTATGGCATGGAAATGATTGAGCTTACGGAAATCTTGAAAGACACCAGCTTCAAAGTCTTTCAGAGTCCATGTGTCAAAGCTATTCGCGTTGAGAACGGTGCATCGCTTACTCGTTCTCAGATTGACTTATTCACTGAGAAGGCTAGGAAACTTGGTGCTTCTGGTCTGGCCTACATTATGTATGAAAATGGTACCGAAAAGAGCCCAATCGCAAAGTTCTTACAACCTGAAGAGTTAGCTAAAATTAAAGAAGGTACCGGTGCTAAAGATGGTGACTCCGTCTTCTTCTGTTCAGATGACCGTGCTAAGGTCAATAAAATTCTTGGTCAGCTCCGTATTGCCTTTGCTGATCACTTCAATCTTAAGGATGATTCCGTCGTAGCTCTCTGTTGGATTGTTGATTTTCCATTCTACGAATGGAATGATGGCGAACACAAACTCGACTTCGGACACAATCCATTCTCTATGCCAAAAGGTGGTCTTAAAGCTCTTGAAGAGGCTGCTACTGATGAAGAAAAGCTTGCCATTGTTGCCGATCAGTATGATATGGTAATGAACGGCTATGAAATCTGTTCTGGTGCTGTCCGAAATCACAGTCCAGAGATCATGTATAAGGTTTTTGGTATTCTTGGCTATGATCACACATACGTTGAAAAACGCTTTGGTGGCATGCTCAATGCTTTTAAGTTTGGTGCTCCTCCTCACGCTGGCTGTGCCTTTGGTATTGAGCGTATTTTCATGGTCCTAAATGATACAAAAAATATCCGTGATATTGTTGCTTTCCCAAAGAATGGTTCCGGTATCGATCTCATGATGAGTTCTCCATCCTTTGTTGATGAATATCAACTCAAGGATACTCATATTCAAATTATTGAAGACGAAGAATAGGAGTCGACGCAAAAACTTGAGTGACTTTACATAAAAAATCTACACTAAGTGTAGATTTTTTGTTGGATTGCCTATTTAGAAGAAGAGGATTATGTTAAGCAGGATACATGCCAATATAACACGGTAGTAACCAAAGGTCGGAATTGAACTCTCCTTTTTGAAGAATTTCATAACTACTTTCAAAGCAATTAATCCAGAGACAAAGGCGACTAAGTTAGAGAATAATAGCATCTGCCAGTTTGCTCCAATGTAGGCGCGACTTGAGCTAGAGATTAGTGATTTTCCGCAGACTGCGAGCATAATTGGTAGGGAAGCCAGAAAAGAGTATTTAGCTGCCGCTGCTGACTTCATACCCATCACGCGACCGGCAATAATCGTTGAACCTGAACGTGAAACGCCTGGAATTAAAGCAAATACCTGCGCCAGACCGATTATTAAAGCTCTCTGATGGGGTAATTTATTTTCGTCAGTCTCTGAAAGATGTGGTAGACTATTTACGAAAATCATCACCAGTCCGACAGCGCCCATTGCAATCGCAATTGTGGTGAGGCTTGAGAAAAAGCCCTGCTGTTCGATAAATTTAGAAAGTAATAAACCGATAATTCCGGCTGGGATTGAAGTGATTAAAAGGTTGAGTGCCATATGTAGATCGCGTTTTACAAAAACCTGCTTAAAGATCTTTAAAATCTCTTTGCGATAATAAATTAAAAGAGCAAGCAGAGTACCAAAGTTGATCAATTCTAAAAAGAAATGAAAATCTTCCGCCCGATTCCCAGCACCCGATAGTTTTTGTACAATTTCTAGGTGTCCAGATGAAGAGACTGGAATAAATTCGGTTAGTCCCTGCGTCAAACCTAGCACAAGTGATTCGATTACATTCATACTAGCATTATAGCTAATAATCTGTTTTCTTTACAATCTTGAAATATCATGTATAATATGTCAAAAGAATATTATTAAAAATCACAGGGAATTAAATTAATGCCGATTATCAAATCTGCAAAAAAGGCAGCACGCCAAGCAGTCAAACGCACTGCGCAGAATCAACAAATTAAAAAGTTCATCAAGGCCGCTCTTAAGGCTTTCAAGGCTGATCCTACTCCTGAAAATCTTTCAAAAGCTCAGTCTGAGTATGATAAGGCCGCCAAGAAGGGTCTTTTGAAGAAAAATACCGCTTCTCGTCGTAAAGCAAACTTAGTTAAAATCGCTAAGAATGCCAAAAATGAAGCCCAATCAGCTCCAAAAAAGACTGTGAAGAAAGCAGCTGCTAAAAAACCTGCAGCCAAGAAGACTGTTAAAAAATCTGCAAAATAATTCAAAAATAGGATCTGAGCGATCCTATTTTTTACACACTTTCTCCTTGTCTATTTTATAAACTTGATAATTCAATTAAAAAACTTTCGAGAACCACCCAAGGCTCTTTAGAGAAACTAGTCTGCTTCAGTAGCATGTCAATTTCTGCTAGTCTCTTTATGATCCTTTTTTCTTTTTCTGCGTTCTTTTTAGAGGCAAAAAGATCAACTGCCTTTTTTGTCCAAGCACCAATTGTCGCATAAGGATTATTATCTTCTTCCGCCTCGCGCATTAATTTTACAGCTCTCTTTCCGTCGGTCAAGGCAATATCGAAAACTCGAAAAACCAAAAAGGTGTCCACTTGTTCTGGCAGTTTAAAGCTCTCTATCTTAATCTTCTGAGGCTCGGTCTTAGCTATTTCCGCCAGCTCCTTATAAGTCGCATTGCGTTTATCTAGTTTTTGTTCTAAAATCGCTACCTGATGTTCAGTTTGTAAAAACTTTGGAAGTTCCAGAAATAGCTCTTTTTTCAAGCTCAAATCTTTAATCAAAATATGGCGACTCTCCATAAAAAGAGTCGTGCCCTGAAAAATTGAAACCAAATCCTGCTTTTCTAGATTGTCAGCATCAATGATTTCAATATCCGACCCTAGATAATCTCGTGCTGCTTGCTCTGCTCTCTTGCGATCATCGCCATCAATTAAATAAATCATCTAAAACTTTTTCTGGCAGTTTGGACAGATATGTGTGCCACGACCCGCCACCCTTAATTTAATAATTTCTGTCCCGCAACGATTACACGGTTCACCTTCTCGACGGAACACTTGCGCAAACTTTTCTAAATAACTGCCCTTTGTCCCGTCCGCTTTGACGTAGGTTGCCATTGTACTTCCTCCAGAGTCGATCGAGCGCTGCATTACGATGCCAGCCGCTTCTAATAGCTCTGCAATTTCTAAGTCGCTGAGACTCGAGGTGAGTCTTTCAGGGTGTATCTTCGCCATATATAAGGCCTCATCGGCATAGATATTTCCAAGTCCCGCTACTACGCTCTGGTCCAGTATAGTTGGCTTTATCTCGGCGTTCTTATGATGCATCAGATTTTTCTTGAATTCTTCCGCGCTCATCACCCATGGTTCTTTGGCGAGTTTCTTAATAAAACTATCTGTTTCAACCTCGTTGGTTTCAATTACCTTACAGAAACCAAACTTCCTCTGGTCATTAAAATATAGAGTACCTAGAACTTTGCCCGACTCCGAGCTTGTTCTATTCTCTTCGCAAATCTCGAATAAAACTCGCGTTTGATTATTAGGTAGCCCACTATAAAAACTTTCATTAGGGTGTCCGCCGGCAAAGCTTTTTTCTGTGTAAAGTGTAGTCTTGAAGTCCCCCGCTTCGATCATCTCGAGATAGTTTCGGCCTGACTCTTCGCCACTTGAACGAAAAATTAATTGTCCAGTCATTCTTAGGTGCACCATCATCGACACCGCGTTTTCAAAATCAAAAATCAAGGCTTTTCCAAAGCGTCGAATATTAGTAATCTTCTGGCCTAGTATTACTTTCTTTGGACCGATAAAAGATTTATCACATAAAATTTTTACTGAGGATACTTTTTTGTTGAGGATAAATTTATTCAATCCTCTTCGAATTGTTTCAACTTCTGGTAATTCTGGCATACCTCTATTCTATCTTAGTTTAAGAAAAGTCTCTATAAAAAAAGACGCAATAAAATCAATTATAAATTCTTATGGTTGACTAAATATATGAAACATTATAAAATCGCGGCAACTACGGGGAATAGTCCCCGAGGGTTCTTTGAAAAGGAGGGAAAAGACGATGAAGAAGAATCTGAAAGTTATGGCAACAAGTATTGCTCTTTCAATGAGCATGATTCTTACATCACCAGCATATGCAGGTGTAGTAAAAAGAAATGCTACAGGTGCTGCAGCAAAGGCAGCAGAAGAGCAGAAGAAAGCAAACGAGAAGAAAGAGAACGAAGCACAAGTTTCTTCTGAAACTTCTTCTCAAGGACAAGGAGACCAGACCGAGCAGGCACACGCCGGCTTAAAGAATCAGTCTCCGACAGAACAGGCGACCCAACCTCAGAAGGAAATCGGCAGGGATAATCCGATGACCGTTTTCCCGAGGGCTGATTATCTTGGCCCTGATGGCGTAGCGAAAGATCCAAGCTATGTCACTAGCAACTTCGAGGTAGAGGTAGATAAGACCATCTCTCAGTGCGTACGATCAAGTCCTGATGCACGCTGGCTAAAGATGAGGACTGAGCCTTTTGTCTATCCGGAGATCAATCCAGATACCGGTTATCCTCTATGGTCGACTAAACCATTCTGGAGAACAGACGGCAGCTTTGATGTCTACGGATATCTAAAGCAGTTCGTTGCCAGAAAGAAGGATGCAGTGACTCAGCTCCTCGTTTTTACGGATAGTGAGAAGAGAGACAACTCGGTGACTAGAATGGAACTGTTCTTCTCTAATTATTATGAGGAACATCCTCCGTATATTCCAACGGACAGAGATGCGTTTAGTCTTTGGTTATACTTCCCGGCTGAAAAGAGGGCGGAAAATGATTTTGAAAGAAATTATAGAAAACGTGAGCTTCAAATCTTGGCAAAGGATTTCCATTTTTATGATGGCACTATTCACTGGGAAGGATTCATAGATATTGATACGCTTGATACGCAGCCAACAGTAAAAATCACTGGCTCTGAGAATAGCTATATATATCTTGCTCAGGTAGATATGCTGGAGAAAATTATGAGGAATTATCTCATGAATCCGTATAAGAAATCTGATGATATTCAAGATTTTAACGGTACAGAGCATTTTACTGGAATAATATATTGGCCGGATTTCTGAAGCGATTAATGCTTCAGCTCTTCTTTAAAAAGTCTGTTTTGGCGCCTAGTAATCTAGGCGCTTTTAAATTGACCAATTCCGCTTTAGGTTATATACTAAAATAAATAACCAAATAAAGAGGCAATTTTTAGGGTATGTATTTCAATCTTTTTAAGAAACAATATAAAATCTTCATTTTCTTTTCTCTAGCCTCTTTACTATTTATCTCGTTATATTTTTTAGCTAATCCAGTCCTTGCGGAAGAAGGTGGAGCCTCAGGTGGTACAGCCGTTCCTATCTCCGGCTGCGGCAGTGACCCCAAGGCTCTCTGTTATAGTAGTTGGAATACTAGTGGTGAGAATAATAATCGAGGCGGTGGTGGTGAATGGGTTTATATTTCTATTGCAGAATTAATTAAAAATAAAAGGATTACTGACCCAGATAATATTTCCTATACCGCAATCAGAAAAAGTATTCCTGTAATTGATGAAAGAAGCGCAAAACATTTAAATTATAGTGGTGATTCTCAGATGATTCGTGGTTGCGGTAAGGCAGATGGTATTTATACATTTATCTCACATGTATATCACAACAATGCTCCAGAATTTACTCCAGCAAATACGGCTTATGGTCCTAATAAATTTGCTTATTTTCAATATCCCGATTACCCGAATAAATCTAACACCGGACGCAATACTCTTCAGCCACATCAAAAATATGTTAATCGCGCTGGCGAATATCATAAAACATACGAAGAAGCTGAAGCCGCATATAAGCTATATTTGCAACGCGTGAAACGTTCCGAGCCTACATGGGAAAGCGGTGAATTTTCTTGGTTCTGCTCCTTTGGTGGCCCAGAAAATAACTGTGACCCAAACGACCCCACATGTGATCCAAATAAAAAACCTGAATGCGACCCAAACACCGATCCAACCTGTAATAAACCTAAACCCGGAAATTGTCCATTAGACGATCCTAGCTGTACACCAAAGGATACTGATATTTGTAGCGCACTAGTGCCAGGCGTAGTTGGGTCCGTCTATAAGGGAAACACTGCCGCACTCTCTCAAGTGGTAAATCTGTCCTATACGGGTACAGAATCATATAAAAAATGGCAATCACTTGTTTTAGCCCGTCCAGGCGACTCGATTCGTTTCCGTCACGCACTCTGCTATCCGGCACAGGGTGTGGCTGCAGGCTTAGGTGTTTCCGGTAATAGTGCCGATACTCCAAGTGTTGCTAATAATTTTAGACTGTACGCTTCTCGTAATGATGGTGGCGATAACCGTTATTTATTCAAAGATTCCGCTCTAGCTGATGGAAACTCCAGAAGTGTCCATACTCAAAGTAAAAATGCGATCACTGGCGCAGGTATTATCTCTGCAGACTATGGCTTTTATACAGAATCTCCTTCCTCTCCAAACCCTCCTTATTCTTGTGATAGTCCAATCTTTATCCAGAATAATAATCGTGCGATCACAAATGGTTTTCAGATTCCAGGTTTTGCCTCAGGTATCTCAAATTGTAATTCCGCTGCTCAGACTGGTAGCAATACTGAGGTAGGTAATAAAATTTCCCAAGGTATTATTTATAATGATGTTAAATCTTGGGTCAGCTCGGTCACTAAAGTTAGTGGTGAATGTGGCTGTGGTAGAAATACAGCAACAAGCGACACTCAAACCGATAAAACTTTTGAGAATGCCGGTACTTATAGTACAAGAGACTCGAGGGGCAACACATCTAATCAAGATATAGTTGGTATTAGTGAAGATACGGATCCAGCCTTGGTTGGCAAGCCAGGTAATCACAAGATTGTCGTTCCTGGTCGACCATCAAATCTTAGGGGTTCAACATGGGGTACGTTCAGTTACTCATGTAGTGGTGACGGCTCTTGTAGAGACGGAGAGGAAACCTACTATAAAAGAAATTCTAGCAGTATTCATTATCCAGTTGCCTCAAAAGATTATGGTGAACGTTCGACTAGCGCCAGTGTTGTTACTCCCTATAACTTCAATACTTATGTAACAAGTTCAATCGATTCTGATAATGTGATTTTTAGTGGCGAGCGTGTCAATATTAGTGGTTCCTATCATATTCTTTCTCGCTCAAATACTATGGTTGCTAAGAATCCTTATGCTACTCACACTTCTGATAAGGAAACCTTCCGTATTTATGAATTACTAATACCGCCTCACACTAATCCTCAAACGCTTTCCGGCAGTGACCATTCTGATCAAGACGTCTGTCGCTACTATGGTTCTGACAATTGCCATCTAGTCAAAGCAGTCAAAGGCGTAATGAATCCAGAAGGTAATTATAATGGTAGTGATCAAGAATCAGATATTTTCTCCCGTACCGTTCCTGACGATCGTGAATATGTGGGTTATAAATACTGTACAGCCACTTCCATTTGGCCAGCTTCCTCACATAATACAACTGAAAATAATTTTGAAAATAACACTTCCGGCCCAGCCATCACTGGTGGTGATGAAACCAAATTTAATATTTCCGACCTTTCTTGTGTGACGATCGCTAAAAAACCAAACTTCCAAATCTGGGGTGGTGGAATGTTTACAAATGGCCAAATCGAGACTGCTGTCAGCCGTAAAACTCCTGGTCAGAGCTTTTCATCTTACCCAAGTGCTGCCGAAAAAATCTTTGGCTCCTGGGACGAGTATCATGTTGTTGCTGGTGGCCGCGTCTCTGGTTTTGGCTCTGGCGCTTCTTTGGGCTATGAAAAAGGTTATAATTATAATCTACCAACTGGTGGTTCTGATGTATCAAACAGCATTTACAATCTCACCATTGCCAACCGAAGAAATATTGGAGAGTCGGGTGTTTATGGACTACCTTCCGGTCTCTTGTCCCGTCTAAAAGCTAGGTATCGCGACAATATTGATAAAAATAGTAGCCTAAAAATCACCACACACGATACTGGTCTGCAAAATACCTATATTCGAGGCGATATTAATCTTTCACAGATACAACTACCAGATCATAATCCTAATACAACAGATACGCTCTTCCGTACTTACGACACACTATATAAGACAATAACTACTGCTGATAAGCAAAACAATACTCTCGTACTTTATGTTGATGGTACTCTAACAATTGACCAAAATCTCTGCTATTCGGCCTTTGGTGGTAATAATTGTCAATACGAAACCTCCACCAAACAGGCCGCTTATACCGACGTTTCTACTGAATCAATCACTAAGCTTCCACAAATTCTCATTTTTGCAAAAAATATTAATGTCCTAAGTAAAGTTAATCGTGTGGATGCCTGGTTAATTTTGGATGAAGATAATGCCTCCAATAATCTTAATACCTGTAGTGATGCAAATGAGCCATCAGCCGAACAATGTTCTGAGACTGTCATCTTTAATGGGCCAGTCTTTGCCAAGAGTCTTACTTTAAAACGCACTGGCGGTGCAAACCATGGTGGCGGATTGATGGCTGGCATTCCTGCCGATCAGCGCGTTCTTGGTACTCGATATGCTAAACATGCTGGCGGATATTATGCTATTTCTAGTGATGGTTCTGTTGCTCCTGCCGAAATCTTCAATCTTCGTTCTGACGCTTATTATTGGGGTATCGGCCAGGCTCAGCGCTCAGGTATTGCAGAAGTCGTCTACCAAAGAGAGTTAGCTCCACGCTATTAAAAGTTGGGCTGCCCGTCTTATGGTCATCCTCGTTTCGCCTTCTCTTTGCTTGTCAAAATGTAATTCTTATGCTAAATTTAAATAAATTAGGTCAACACAAACAATGGATATAAGCGCACAAAACAATATGAAAGATTCTGCCAGTAGTCAATCTGGCCCTTCCTCAAGCGCAAAGACTCCGCGATCAGATTCTTTAGGCTTTGGTATTAGTCCTCAAGAGTTGCCTGAAAAAGTTGCTGAAAAAATCCAGCGTGGCGCAAATATTCTTATTGCGCTTTCCAAGGATCCCAATCTCGACGAAATATCTGCTGCCATCGCTCTTGCCATTGTTTTAGATCAGCAGAAGAAGCACGTCACAGCGATTTATTCAGGCAAAACTCCAAATGCCCTTGAATTCTTGAAGCCCGAAGACACCTTTGAAAAGGACACCAGTAGTCTACAGGACTTCATCATTGCATTAAACAAATCTAAGGCCGACCACCTCACTTATAAACTTGATGGTGATTATGTGAAAATTTATATCACTCCATACAAGGGTCAAGTCAAGAAAGAGGACCTCGAATATTCTTATGGTGACTACAATGTTGATCTCGTGATCGTTTTTAATGTTAATGCCGGCAGCGAGATTGATTCTGCTCTTTCGGAATATGGCCGTATCATGCATGACGCCAGCGCCATTAATATTACCTCAGGCTTGCCTGGTCGTTTTGCTGATCTTGAATGGAGTGATCCTGAAAAGTCCTCAGTCTGTGAGATGGTTTATGATCTTTTGAAAGAGCTTGAGATTACCAATCTTTCTCAAGAGATCGCGACTGCCCTATTAACAGGTATCCTTTCTGCCACGGAGCGTTTTTCCAACAGTCGCACTAAGCCGACTACTATGGCTGTTGCATCAAAGCTAATGGAGGCTGGTGCTGACCAACAATTAATCTCTGCTAATATCCTTAAGCCAGAGACTCCACCTACTCCAGAAAACTTAGCTACGCCAGGCGCTCCTGTCACTTCAGAGACTCCAATTTCTTCAGGCACTCCTGCAACTCCAGCGACTCCAATTTCTTCAGGCACCACCGCTACTTTAGGGGTTCCAATCCCTTCAGAGACTCCAACCGCCGCAGAGGCTCCAACTGTTTCTAATCCTAATAATACCGATAATGGACTCAAGGAACTTGAAGAGCTCGTTAATCAAAATCTCGCTCAAACCACTAATACTCAAAATAACCAAGAAGCATCCTCGGCAGCTTCTCAACTGCCAAATCTTCCAAGCGAAGGACCAAGTCTCTCCACTGTTCCACTTACTACGGGTAGTGTAATGGATGAATTGGCTCGTATGACTACGTCAATAACCAACACGAATCAGGAAATTAATAACTCTGTAAGTAATCCTGGTTCACAGACACAGGCAGCTCCGCAGGCTCAAAATATCTCAGAAATCCAGGCTACCTCACAAACTCAAGTTACACCACAAGCTCAAGCCACTTCGCAGATTCAAGCTGCTCCTGAGATCCAAGCCGTTCCCGAAACTCAGCCAGTCTCTCAGGTTCAGCCAGAGGTTCAACCACAGACTTACGTCAGCTCACAAGCTTTTGTGCAGCCTCAACCCCAAACCCAACCTCAGCCGCAAATGCAACCTCAACCACAAGTGCAGCCTCAACCACAAGTTCAATCTCAGCCCCAAGTTCAACCTCAGCCACAGTTTCAATATCAACCCCAACCTCAACTAGCTCCTCAGCCCACTTTCCAATCTTATCCTCAGCCACTACCTTCTGAGCAATCAATTTCTACTCCCTCGATGCAGCCTCAGTCTCCTCCGGTCAACCCATTGCCTTTTCAATCTAGCCCAGGTATTGTAGGTAATACTATTTCCGATCCAGTTGTCGAATCTGGGGAGGATATGAGTCGACTCATGGATGAAGTTCTCGCCGAACCGTCACCAATTCAAAATCCGGTTGGCTACCAAAGTCTTGTTAATCAAGGTGATTATATCAATCAATCATTATCTCAGAGTCCTGCTCCAACCTCACAGCCAACGCCTACTCATCCTCTATCTATTGGTCAACAGCCAATCGTCAATTATGTTCCTGGTCAAAATATTGCCACCCTGTCAGCTCCAGCCATGCCCACTATGCCACAGAATGCTAACTATCCTAACCCTGAATACACAAATACTATTCCAAAATATTCTACTCTACCCATTCCAACGATGCCAATTGACCCAACTTCGGCTGTCTCAACTCCAGTCTCGCAGCCAGCTCCAAATATGCAACCAACTCCAGAATCGCAGTCAGCTCCAGTCTTGCAACCAATTCCAGAATCGCAACCAACCCCGAATTTTCAGCCAGCTCCGGCTACCCCTTCTGATCCAATGGCGGACTTTATTCAAGCCACTCCACCAGCCACTAGTACTCCTATCCCAGATTTTTTGCAGCCTGAAGCCTTTTTACCTCCGGCACCGACACCAGTAGTCCCAACTCAGCCTGCCCCGGTCCAGAGTGTCTATTCTACGCAATCCAACACTCCTAATATGCCATTGCCACCAGTCACTCCTGAAGGTTTACCAACTCCTCCAATTATCGAACCTATTCCTCAGGTCACTCCGGCTCCCCAGACTTCTTCAACTCTTCAGGTTTCTCCAGTCCCCCAGACTTCTCCAGCCCCCCAACCGACTAGCGCTCCTGCTGACCCTTCCGCCTTCCGTATCCCAGGTACCTATTAGATTTTGACAGACTTGTCGTTTTTAACTATTATCATTAGTAATGAATACTCAAGATGACCCACAATCACAGGACATTATCCTTATTGATAAGCCGGCTGGACTTAGTTCCTTTGGTGTGGTTGCTAGAGTACGTCGCCGCCTTTCGATGGAGGCAGGGAAGAAAGTGAAGGTTGGTCATACTGGTACTCTTGATCCCTTCGCCACTGGCCTACTCATTCTTCTCACAAATAAAGCCACAAAACTGTCGAACCAGTTTTTAAAGCTTGATAAATGGTATGAAGCCATTCTCTGTCTCGGTAAAACCAGTACCACTGGCGACCCTGAAGGGGAGATTATGGATTATAATCTAGTGGATAAGCCTTCGCTCCAGGAAGTAGAGCCAGCAGTTGCTAAGTTTGTCGGAAAAATTATGCAAACTGTGCCAGCTTTTTCTGCCATCAAAATTAATGGCCAACGTGCCTATCAACTAGCTCGCCGCGGTGAAGAGGTTTCTATGCCAACCCGTCAAGTCGAAATCTATTCTATTGAGATCCTAAGTTATGATTATCCCGAGCTCGTAATCAGAACTCACGTCTCCAGCGGCACTTATATCAGAACACTTGGTGAGGATATTGGTAAAGCGCTGGGGGTTGGTGCTTATCTCACGGCTCTTCGTCGCACTCAGGTTGGCGATTATCAAATAAAGAAAGCCGTATCCTTATCAGATTTTATGGGCGAAAAAGAATGATGGGAGTTTAGATATCACTACTTATTAGATTGCCATTTAAAAATTTTAAAGAAAGTCATCTGTTACCCTTGTAGAATCTCTCTTTGCGTGGTATAATTCACCCAATATGATTACAAAAGAGAATAAAGCTAAGGCAATTGCTGCTACTGCCCGTGACAAAAAGGACGTTGGTTCTCCAGAGGTTCAGGTTTCTATTCTAACTGAGCGCATCAAAGAAGTAACCGAACACGTTAAGGTCAATAAGCATGATTTCATGGCTCGTCGTGGACTTATGCAGATGGTTGGTCGCCGCAAACGTCTTTTGAAGTATCTTGAGAAAACCAACTTCGACCTTTACAAGGACACAGTTGCAAAACTCGGACTCCGCAAATAAATTAAAAACCCACGTCAGTGGGTTTTTTGATGTCTCTTTTTTAATAAGGCGGCAATCTGGAAAACCCCACGCGCGGTGGGGCTTCAGAATAGATCATAGCTTTAGGTGGGGTTTCGTCTTGTAGCGATTCCGACTATCACAGGCTTGTCAGACCCCTGTGCGAAAGATGCATCAATATAATAATTGATAGCATCTCTAAAGCGTAGTACTGAGTTATTAATCAACTCATTGATCTCTGTAATGTTTGGGCGCTTCATTTTTCTAACAACCTTCTTCTTTCTATTCGGGTTACTAGAACTATTGTTTTTCTTCTGCTCCCTCCTATATCTGTCATAAAACTCTTCATTGGTATAGTGCATGCGCACGTACTTGGCATCATTCATCAAGTCGTAAATGTTACCAGTCACACCTTCTCTGCGAGTGATGACCTGATATAGGTTCTTCTCCTGGAAGTAGATCACGTCAGCCGTGTTAAGGTGAAAAGAGATCAGTCTCTGTCCTTTTACCTCTGTTTTGATCATCGTCACCACTAGGTCGATATTGCTATCGAGCCTAATCTGTTTCCTCAACGGCACAAAAACCTGTTCAATCAACTGGAAACAGAAATAATTCTCACGTTTTTCCTGCACTGCGTATGTGTTGTCCTCAAAACCTTTCAGTTGCAACACAATATCCATCGGTGGTATTAAGCCACTGAAATCAAAATAACTACGTATCGTATTGTCACTCATTTTCTACGATCCTTTCTGTCAATGTTCTTGAGCTATAGCTCACAATAGTTCCAAAATTGGTGATTTAAGAAAAACTATCCCCCTTTCTGTCTAGTTTGATAATAAGATAATCACCGAACAGGCGATATTATAACATAAAAAATCAATATGGCAAAGTATCACTAGTATAGAGCGAACTCACTACCTCGCTCTATGCAGTATCTGGTTTTCACTTTTCATGATACAATTAATACATAACAATAAAAGGGAAGACGGCGGATAAGTCCCCTAGAGCCTCTGACTTAAGATCTCCTTAATTCCATATTTGGCTTACTAGAGTAGTTATCTGGTGTTTTCCCAAGAAAGGAAAAAATGGAAATAATTAATCCAACCGGCAAGCACACTTTTAGTGTGTCCACGGATTTTTGTGGACGCGAATTAAAAATTGAAGTTAACCGTGTCGGTTTTCGTACAACCTCATCTGTCCTCGTTACTTACGGTGACACCGTTGTGCTTGGTTCAGTCGTCGTTAGTGAGAAGCCAGTCGTTCAAGATTTCTTCCCACTCTCCATCGACTATGAAGAAAAATTCTATGCAGCCGGTAAAATTTCAGGTTCAAAATTTATTAAACGAGAAGGTAAACCTGCTGATGAAGCTGTTTTGATTGGTCGTCTCATCGATCGTCCAATCCGTCCTCTCTTTCCTAAAGGCTATCGTCAAGAAGTTCAGGTTGTTACAACCGTTCTCTCAATGGATCCAAGCTTCCGTCCAGATGTTATTGCTATGCTTGCCGCTTCCGCAGCTCTTCTAAACGCTGGCGTACCTTTTGATGGACCAGTCGCTGGTCTCCGTATCGGCCGTATTAATGGTCAATTCAAAGCTTTCCTCTCTAAAGAGGAGCGTGAACAGTCGGATCTTGATCTCGTAGTTGCTGTGAAAGATCAGAAGATTGTAATGGTTGAGGCTGGTGCTAATGAGGTCTCAGAAAATGTGATTATTGATGCTATGCGTTGGGCTGTTGAATTTGCTCAGCCAGCTCTTGAGCTCCAGAAGAAACTTCGTGATCAACTTAATGTTACTGAAAAACCATACGAGCTTAGTCTTCCAAATTCATTAATTATTGAAAAAGTTGAAACTTGGACTCGTGAGCACTTCAAGGGTGAAGATGGTCAAATTGGTACTAAAATCCGTGGTAATGTGCTTGATCGTAAGCGTATTGCCGACACCTTACGTGATCAAATGGATGCTGAGTTTGCCTTAGAGCTTGGTGAAGGTGAAACCGATGAAGAGAAAATCGCTGATTATGAGGCACGTCTCAAAACTGAAGTTCATGATGCATACGAGCTTGCAGCCCATCACGAAGTTCGCCGCGCTATTATTGAAGATGGTGTACGTCCCGACGGTCGCAAATTGAATGAAGTCCGCCCTCTAAGTTCTCAGGTCTCAATTTTGCCTCGCGTTCACGGTTCGTCGCTTTTTACTCGTGGTCTTACTCAAGCTATGAACATTGTGACTCTAGCCCCACTTTCTTACGCGCAGATAGTCGATACTATGGAGGTTACCGATGGCGAGCGCCGCTATATGCATCACTATAATGCGCCAAGTTATACCGTTGGCGAAATTGGTCGTATCGGTTCTCCAGGACGTCGTGAAATTGGTCACGGCTACCTTGCAGAGCGTGCCCTTATCCCAGTTCTTCCATCTAAAGAAGATTTTCCTTATGCTATTCGTTCAGTGACCGAAATCATGTCTCAAAATGGCTCTACTTCTATGGCCGCCACCTGTTCATCCTGTCTTGCTCTTATGGACGCTGGTGTTCCTCTAAAGAGCGCAGTCTCTGGTGTTGCTATGGGCCTTATGCTTGATGGTGATACTCCACATGTCCTCACTGATTTAATGGACGCCGAGGACTTTGCTGGGGATATGGACTTTAAGGTGACTGGTACTAAGCAGGGAATCACCGCCCTTCAAATGGATATGAAGGTTCATGGTCTTCCAGTTAATATTCTTGAAAAGGCTATTAATCAATCTCACGAAGGTCGTATTTTTATTCTAGATCATATGCTTTCAATTATTTCTGCTCCTCGCACCGAGCTTTCTCCGTATGCCCCACGCATTGAGAAATTAATGGTTAACCCTGATAAAATCGGTGCCATTATTGGTAAAGGTGGCGAAATGATCAATAAAATCACTTCTGAGACTGGTGCAGAGGTTGACATTGAAGATTCCGGTCTTATCACAATTTCTGGTACTGATCCTGAGAAGATCCAGCGTGCAATCGACTGGGTTAAAAGCTTAGTTGAAGAGCCTGAAGTTGGAAAAATTTATAAAGGTAAAGTTGTTAATATTAAAGACTTCGGCGCTTTTGTGAATATTTTACCTGGTATAGATGGTATGCTTCATATTTCGCAAATCTCTGATAAACGTCTCGACAAGGTTGAAGATGCACTACATCTGGGTGACGAAGTGAAAGTTCGCCTCGAAGCGATTGATGAAAAGGGTCGTCTTTCACTCAGCATGCGCCACGTTGAGCAGTAATCTAGATATTAAAAAAGATTGGCTGAGAGGCCAATCTTTTTTAGTCTATAATTGATTGTTAGATTTCAACGATGCCAGAATTTTCTTTTACGTTTGGATCCCAACAATAAAGCATAGATTTTCCATCTTTTATTCTCAAATCCTTAAAGACTCGTTTTGCTTCATCAGAGAGGGAATTGCAGTCTGGAAATCCGTTCCCAGTAAATATCTGCTTCCACTCTCCGTTAGGTAGAGCACGATAGTATCGTGCTACGTCACCTCCGCCAGCTCCCTCAACGCGTTTTGCTCCGGTCTCTTTATTGGTAATCACCATATATTCGCCACGAATATACATGTTGGCGATTAGATAGGTTGCATCCTTATTGGTGAAGATCTCCTTAAATGAGATAACCGGCCAGCTATCAACAATTGGCATTCCTTCGCTGTTTTTACCTTTCATCTTTCCCCTTTGTTCACGATCGATCATATCGACCAGGTCACCAATCTTAGTATCTACCGCCATTGGCTTTACAATTTCTTTAATCTTAGTGTTCTCAACTTCCGTCTCAACGGCCTTAGTCCCAGTTGCTGTTTCATATTTAGAGACTGTTTCGTTTGCCTTTTTTAATTCTTCTTTCGAAGTTTTTGCTTCCTGTTCAAGTTTATTTACTCGTCCTGAAAAAGAAGTACTTACATATGCTAGTCCACATAAACTAATGATCGTGGCTAAACAAAAAACCGCAGCCATTATCTTCAAGCCACGGTCTTTTTTGTGTTTTACTTTATTGTTATTTATATTGTCGATGCCATCCATATCGTACATAAAATCTCCTATAACCACACTATATCATAAATGAAACATTTTAAACTAAAAAGGCTTAGGTCGCGCTTATCTATAATTATTATGCTATAATCTGTCTATGGTAAAACGAAAAAAAGGTCGACGTAAATCTCCTCGCGATGTAGCTCCCGAGCATGAGCTGCCAGGAGGTTTTTGGCGTCAAGTCTCAGCAATTCTTATGATCGCTATTTCCATCGTCCTTGTGATGACATGGTTCGGAAGTGGCGGTACTCTTCTTAATGATTTTCATAAATTTGGCTTCTGGGTGATTGGCTATGCTACCTTTTCGATCCCGATTATTCTCGTTTATCTAGCAGTAAAGATCTTCCGCAGTACCGATAACCGTCTTCCAGCCGTCATCTGGATTGTCTCATTCTTGATGATCTTCTGGCTCTCTGGACTCTTTGGGCTTCCGACCTATGGTACTAGTTTGGCTCAAACCGGCGGCATTCTAGGTCAGTGGCTAAATAGTCTTGTTACACAAATTCTCAATCCTAGCGTTGCTGCTTTTATCTATCTCGTCCTCATTTTTATTACCGCCATTTTTATTATGCAACTTTCTCCAGCCGCTGTTTTTCGTGATCTTGCCAGTCTCTTCAAGACCAGTCGCCGTGATGAGGATGCCGAAAATGCTCGCGTTGCGCGCCGTGCTCAAGCCGAGGATGCTATTAAATCTGGTGCTCTTGGTCCACTCAAAATTAAAGCCAATGGCGTTGAAGTTTCACCGGAAGACTTGAAGACAACACCAAAGATTGAAGTTAAGAAGCCGGTTATGGATAAACCAGTTGAAGCCGAGCCTGAACGTGCTCTGATTGAAGTTTCTGATCCAAACTGGAAAATGCCGAGTACTGACCTTCTGTCTAAAAAACAAAATCCGCCTGACGGTGGCAATATCCAACAAAATGCCTTCATTATCAACTCCACTTTTTCAGATTTCGGTATTGAAGTTAAACTCGATGGAGCCAATGTCGGTCCACGTGTTACACAGTATACCATTCAACCACCAACCGGTGTCGTTCTCTCTAAGATTGCCGCTCGCGATAAAGAGCTAGCTCTCAACCTTGCAGTCGATAAAGTTCGTATTGAGGCTCCAATTCCAGGCACTCGCCTTGTTGGTATTGAGATTCCAAATGTTCGCCCCGCTGATGTGACTCTCCGTTCTATTCTTGAAAGCAATGAATGGAAAAAAGAATGCAGTCCTCTTGCCTTTGCTGTTGGTAAGGATATTTCTGGTAATCCTGTTATTGCCAACCTTGCTAAAATGCCTCACCTACTCATCGCTGGTACCACCGGTTCTGGTAAGTCTGTTATGACTAATACTTTAATTTCTTCACTCCTCTACCGTAATGCGCCTAGTGATATGAAATTAATCATTGTCGACCCTAAGCAAGTGGAAATGGTGCAATATAATGATATTCCACATCTTCTCACTCCGATTATTAATTCCACTGAAAAATCACTTTCGGCCATGAAGTGGGCAGTCAATGAAATGGAACGTCGTTATACCCTAATGGCTGAGGAAAAAGTCAAGAAAATCGAAGACTATAACGAGAAATTACAGAAGAAGACAGCTACTGTTGCTGATCAAGATAATAATGAGCAACAACATGATAGTGGTAAAATGCCGTACATCGTTGTAGTAATCGATGAGATGGCTGATCTCATGATGCAGGCAGGGAAAGACCTTGAGCAATTAATTGTTCGTATCGCACAAAAAGGTCGTGCTTCTGGTATTCATCTCGTTCTCGCTACTCAGCGTCCTGAAGTTAAAGTTATTACCGGTTTAATTAAAGCTAACGTTCCAGGTCGTATCGCCTTCGCCGTTAATAACAATACGGACTCTCGTATTATGCTTGATATGGGTGGTGCAGAGAAACTTCTCGGTAAAGGTGATATGTTGATGCTGACTACCGAAATGATGGGTAAACCTCGTCGTATCCAGGGTGCCTATGCTTCCGACAGTGATGTTGAAAAACTTACAAACTTCCTTCGCGAACAGCGTGCACCTGAATATAATAATGAGGTTATTTCCCAGGCTGTCCAAATTAAAGGTATCGGACCAACCGATGGTGGCGGCTTTGGCGACCTTGGTCGTAAATATGATCCAAACGATCCAGTTGTCCGCAAAGCTATAGAAATTACGCTTACAAAAGGTAAATTCTCCACCGCCATGTTGCAGACCTATCTTGGGAAAGGTCATGGCTTCGTCTCTGGTCTTGCTATCTGGCTTGAAGAAATTGGCGTCATCGGTCCCGCTAATGGCAATAAGCCTCGCGAGGTGATGATCAAGAGTCTTGAAGAATTCGATCAGCTCGCTAATGTCTAAGCGAAAATAAATGAGTCCTACTAGTTTTTGAAATAATATTCCATAATTAGTAGATTATTCGCCAAAATACCATAAAAAATATAGCTTCCTTGAAGCTATATTTTAATTTGATCTTAAAGGTGCTCGGTATCTTTTATGTCGTCGCCTTTCATGCAGTTATAATTCTTTTGACCGTCTGGTCTTTCGACATCATGATAAATCTTACGAATTTCAGGTGAAAATTCTGAGCATTTTATAAGCATTTGAGTGACAAACCCATACTTCCAGTCTCCATTTGGTAATTCTCGGTAGTATTCTCTGGCAGCGCCGCCAGCCTGTAGTGATGCGTAGAGGTATGTACCAGCCTTGTTTGTAAAGATTTGGCCACTAGTAATTGGATAATTTCTTCTGTCTATTAAATCAAGTAGCTGCTGGAATTTTATATCATAAGCAGCATTCTTGATCACGGTTTCGGTCGTCTTTGTTTCTTTAGCGATGCGTTGCTCGTCCTTATTGGCTTCTTCTAGTTTTGTTACCTTCTCCTGAGCCTTCTTAGTCTCTTCTTTTGAAACTGAGAGATCGTGATACAACTGCTGACGCTGAGTTTGATTTGTAATGATCATATAAGCAAGCGCCCCAACTGCAGCGACCGTAGTTAAGGCAAAAAGTGGAGTTAGTGATAGCTTTTTCTTTTCTACCACCACTTGCTGGGTTTCAGGAACCTCGACGATTGGAGTAGACTGCACACTAGGATTAACTTCTGTTTGCTCTGCGTTTGTAGTCTCCTCTGTGGATCCTAAAGTGTCCTCTTGTTTTGTTACTGATTCCTCTATGTCATCAACTGTTTCCGCAGTTTTTTCTGGTGATGCATCAACCCAGTCAGTAGACTCATTAATCACCGCCATACCCCCGGATGACTCCGTATCCGTCTGGTCGGTATTAAGGGAAGCCGCATTCTTATTCATGGCATTATCTTGATTTAGACTATTTTCACTATCCATGCATTCTCCTTTTTCTTGATTGTAGCATAAGTTTTATCAAAAAACATAAACACTGTAACTGATATTCATCACTAGTTGAAAAAATCATCTCAATCTGGTATAATCAAGTCATTATTAGCTCAGCAAGCGACAAGAGGTGTGCTTGCTTTAACCAAAGGAGTGCAAAGTGAAACAGTATGAACTTACTGTGTTGATTCATCCTGATTTGGAAATGAATCTAACACCAGCCCTAGACAAGATTAATAAATTAATCGAGTCACAAAACGGTAAAATCGTTAAGGAAACCAACGAAGGTAAGAAGCGCCTTGCTTATTCTATCAACAAACAAGATTACGCAGTTTACTACTTCTACGAACTTGAGCTTCCAGCTCAGGCTCCAGCCAAGATTTCTTCCACCCTTAATATTACCGACGAAGTCTTACGTTATCTCTTAGTCACTGTCGATGAACGCAAAGCTAAGTTTGAAGCTAAGCGCAAAGCTCGTGCAGAGAAGACTAAAGATACTGAAGAATCAGCAGAATAAAATAAAGCGAGGAGGTTTTTATGGCGCGGGGATTTAGTAAGGCAATCATTACAGGTAACGTAGTACGCGATCCTGAACTCAGAGCCACATCTGGTGGTACTCAGGTCTGCTCGTTCTCTGTAGCAGTAAATTACAATTATGTTCAGAACGGTGAGAAAAAGGAACAAGTTTCCTATATCAACTGTTCTGCTTGGGGTAAAGCTGGCGAAATTATCGCACAGTACGCCAAGAAAGGTACCGGCATCCTTGTTTCCGGACGTCTTTCTCAGCGTGCCTTCGAAGATAAAACTGGCGCAAAGCGTTCAGCCACTGAAATCGTTGTTGAAGACTTCAACTTCTTAGGTGGTGCAGGCGAAGGTTCTTCTTCTAGAAGTTATACTCCAAGTAGTAATAATGAATCTGCCGATATCATTCCTGATGATATTCCAGATGAGCCTATCGACCTCAGCGAGGTTCCATTCTAAAATTAATTAAGAGAGAGTTTTGAGAGAAATGAAAAGAATTAAAAATGATCCAAATCTTTACTTCGATTATCGTGATGTAAAGACTATGCAGCGTTATATCGACGTTTATGGCCGTATTGAGCCAATTTCAAAGACTGGTTTATCCGCTAAACAGCAAAGACAATTAGCAGTTGCTATTAAGCGTGCTCGTCACCTTGCTTTGCTTCCATTTGTATCTGTCAACTAATTAGGAGAAAAACTATGTACGGTCCAACCGATCTAAAGAAAAACGTACTCATCACCTTGGACGGCCAGCCATACAAGGTTATTGAGTACTCCCAAAAAGTTATGGGACGTGGTGGCTCCATTGTTAATGTTCGCGTGAAGAACTTAATTACTGGCGCTCTTATTCCAAAAACCTTTAAAGGTCAGGAAAAAATTGAGCCAGCTGAGGTTACCACTAAAAAAGTTCAGTATCTTTATAAAGACGATGATAAGTTCTACTTCATGGACCCAACCACCTTTGAGCAGTACGAATTGTCAAACGATCTAGTTGGTGATTCCAAAGATTTTATGAAAGATGGTGATGAGATGGAAATCCAGTTCTATAACGGTTCTGCCATCAACCTCACCCTACCAAAGAATCTTTGGCTTGAAGTAACTTATACCGAAAATGCCGTCAAGGGCGACACATCCACTTCAGTGATGAAGGATGCCACTCTTGAAACTGGTGTAGTCATTAAAGTCCCAGCTTTTATTAAAACAGGTGATATTGTCTCTGTAGATACGGAAACTTATGCCTATCGTGAACGACAAAAATAGTTTAAAAAGTTTGAGATTCTCTGTGCATAAAAATAAGAATAGAGAATTGCAGACTCATGTTACGGTAAATCATACTATACCAGTATCAAGGGCTGAGAATAAGCTTGCGGGTGCGGCGCAGGCTTTTTCTTATGATTTTCGGGATAAGCTCGTTCTTGATATTGGCTCTAGTACTGGGGGATTTACTGAATATGCGATAAATCATGGCGCAAAAAGAGTTATCGCAGTTGAAAAAGGGACAAAACAGATGAAAGTACCATTACGCTATGATCAACGTATTAATTTGTATGAAAAAACAGATATTTTTTCGATAACTCGCGAGTCCCTATCAAAAGACGAAAATAAAATCGATACTATCCTCGCCGATGTATCATTCGTTTCATTGAAAAAAGTTTTAGACTATGCGAAAAAACATTTAGCTTACCATAAGACAGGTTTTCTTGTTATGCTAAAGCCACAATTTGAGGCAAAACCTTATGAATTAAAAAATGGAATAGTTAAGAATGAGAAGATCCGACGGGGAATTATTAAGGATTTTGAAGTTTGGCTCAAGGATCATGGCTTTATTATTATCAACAAGCGAGACAACCTATTGGCAGGGAAAAACGGTAATCTAGAGCGCTTTTATTATTTAAAAATTGCTAAGAAAACAAATTACTAATCAAAATTATTTAAATTAATATTACCTGCTGTTTTTAAGGGGGTGGAAAACAAAAATAGGCGCGGAGAACTCTGTGTCATTCATCTGTTTTTAGAGCTTTTACCATATCAATTCTCTTAATTTTGGTTGCCACAACTTTTGATACTAAAATCGATAGCAATAAAATTCCACATGCCGATATTATGAATATTATATTTGGGATAAACGTTTGGATATCATAAGAATCGTCCACTGATACCTTATAGATATAGTCAGCTAGAAGATATCCTAGCGGCAGACCCAATATGCAGGAAATAATTGTTATCTCGATATTTTGCCAAGTAAAAATTTTTGCAAGTTTCTGGTTAGGAAAACCAATCACCTTCATCGTAGCGAACTGGATCTCTTGTTCAAGAAAACTCAAAGCTCCCATATTGTAGATAATAACAATCCCTAAGATAATCGCTATGATAAGAACCCCAATGATTACAGTCAATATGTTATTTAAGATTTTTTTCAGATTGTCAGCAATCGTTTTCTTTGATTGAATATTTAAATATTCAATCAACTTATCATTTATTTCTGTTCGTTTTTCAAGATAAAAGATGCTCGGCTTATATTTTAGTCCTAAACTTTCATAATATCCTTTAGTAACCGTCAAATTTTGATTCTGTTGCTTTACTAGATAGGCAATGATTTTTGAGGTATAGACTTTTTCGCTACCAAGCATTCTCCAGTAAACCTCATCGCCAACTTTTAGGTTATAACGATCTGCTAGCTTTCTTGCTAAATAGACACCTTCATCTGTTAATTCTGTTGGTTTTCTTTCAATATCCAGATATTTAATTGCTTCTTTTGAATTATCTATAAATAAGTTTGAAGTTAGTAAAGTATTATTATCTCTATCTAGGACCTCGATTGCTTCTTGCTCAGCACTCTTCTTCAACTGTCCCTCTGTTTCGTGTACAATTTTTTGTCTAATATTAGGCGTCTGGAGTTTATCGTTATTGATTGTCGCCGTATAATTAAAATTATTTATCGTATCTGTTTCTACATCTATAAAATTAGCCATAGAAGTATATAATCCAAACGACATAACAATTAGCGATACCGCCCCTGCTATTCCAATCAGAGTCGTAATAACTCGTCCTCTATTTCTAAGCATATCTCTAAGATTCCACCGCGTTGTAAAGCTAATTCTTGAGAAAAACTGCTTAGTTGTAAAACTCAAACTCTTTTTGCTCATTTTTGGTTGTTCAGTTCTTAATAGTTCTGTCGCATTTTGCCTTAGTATTCTCTTAGTCATCATAAAACAGACAAAACCTATAGTTGCTATAATCGCCAAATAAACAAACAAACTGTTAAAAGTCCTCACTGGCTCGCTTATAGGGGCTTCAAAAGACGACATTGTAATGTTTAGGAAAAATCTAGAAATTACCATCGGTCCGAGAATCATCCCCACAGCTCCACCAAGACAACTCAAAAATAAGCCGTAAGATATATAATGACAAGTAATCTGCCAGCCCGAAAACCCTAACGCTTTCAAGGTTCCGATCTTTGTACGATCGCGTATAATTAACCTAGTCATGGTGGTGGCAACAGATAAGATTGCAATAAGCACAAAGAAACCAGTAAATAAGCCAATAATACTGGACATTTCATCAATCTCGCCTTGAAAAACTTTCACTGTAGGCTCTTCGCGCATTTTTGAGACCACCCCTCTTTTTCCGAATTGGTTCTGAATTGCGTTCTTTGTCTGGTCAAGTCGACTAACATCTTTAGTTTTTACCATGATTTGGCTGTATAAATCGTCTCCTGTCTTATATTCCTTAAAGAAACTATCATAGTCTAAATAGATATAACCATTTTTTTCATAATCCGGAATAATCTCAGACTCATTTTTTGAAATATAAACATGGTCAGGAATGTAGATTATTCCAGCAATCTCTACCTCTTTTGGGATATTTTTGAAAGAAAAGACGATTTTATCTCCCACTGTTAGATTATTTCTTTTAGCAAAATACACATCCATCCAAGCTTTGTCTTTGGTATTTGAAAAACCTTGACCTGTTTTAATTTCAAATTTTGATAGATTATTTTGCTTGATAAAATTTACCTCAAGTTTATAATCAACTAAATTTGGATTCTGTTTTTTATTGTCAGCGTGGTTGCTAGCTTTATTTTTTCTTTTAAAATTCAAGACCTGTTCTTTGAGAGTCAGTTTCCCCTCCACTGTTTCGACATTTTCTATATTCTTTACCGCCTCGATATCTTTTTCTGATAGTGACCCTCGGATATTTAGGTCCTGCAATCTCCCATCATAAAATTGATTAATTTTTGTTTGCATCCCCTGTACGTAGCCATCAATACCACTATATACCGCAGTGCTTAGCAGCACCATCAGAAAAACCATCAAAAACTGAGTAAAATTCTTTTGTATATCCCTCACCATCTTCAAAAACAACATCACCACTCCACTTCGTCAATTTGTTTTTTATGACTGTTTTTTCGGTTAGTTTCAATCTGACCGTTTTTTAGGTGGATTACTCGGTCCGCAATTTCTGCGATTAATGCGTTATGCGTCACTATAATAACCGTAGTATCTTTATCTGTCTGTGCTTTTAAGAGTTTCAAAATTTGCACCCCAGTATCAGAGTCTAAGGCTCCAGTCGGTTCATCGCATAGTAAAATAGCCGGCTTTTTTACTACTGCACGCGCGATTGAAACTCGTTGTTGTTCTCCGCCAGATAACTCACTTGGAAATTTCTTTAGATGTCTGCCGAGTCCCACTGATTTCAATACTTCGATGGGGCTCTGTTTTAGTTTGATAATATCTCGCATAATTGATATATTTTCTTCAACAGTTAGGCTTGGTAAGATGTTATAAGATTGAAAGACAAAACCAATTTGTTCTGCACGGAATTTAGTTAGTTGCCTATCTGTAAATTTTGAAATATCAACTTGATTGACAACAATTTTGCCACTAGTCGGTCGGTCCATCCCTCCGAGTAGATTCAAAAGAGTTGACTTTCCAGCACCTGATGGACCCAGAATTACCACGAACTCTCCCTGATTAATTTCGAGATTAATCTTATCTAGAGCCCGATATTCGACTTCACCGGTTTTATATATTTTACTTACTTTCTCTAAAGAGATCATTTCTTTTCCTTACTTGCTCAAAAATTCATCGGATATTTGTAAGTTAATTATAATATAGATAATTCACCTGACCAAATCTTTTGGGTTTTCTTTAATTAAAATTTTTCATCTCTATTAGATAGTATTATGATCATCAGAATCAGCTGGTATTGGTTTTTTAACTTAACTTCTTTTATCATGTAAGACCTTTAAAAACTTGCAAGCTTGTATGAAGTTTGTTATAATCAAACTAGTCAATCTTACTTATTTTACAAACAAAACGAGAAAAATCATCAACCACCTTTTTGTTTGTTATTCTCTGTAAGTCTTATTATTTAATAAAAGGAAATCATGAATAAACAAGAACAAGAAAGACGTGCCAGACTGATGAAGATGCAGGCTGAGCGCCTTCCGGAAATTAAGCGTCGTTTTGAAGAAAATCAAAATCGCACTAAAATTACAGATACTGCAGAGGTTGCAACTGGTGCTGCTGTAATTTTTGAACAGGCTCAAAAACGTAATTTTAATAGCAATTTCAAACCTGGCGGCAAAGATTATTCTACTCGCAATAAGAAAAAATCCAATTTCTCAGGCGATCAAAATAATTTTGATACGAGTGTTGCTAAGAATTTTGATCAACCAAAGGGGAAAAAGGGTAGTAAAGCCAAGGCTCCGAAAGCTAATAAAACGAACAAAAATGCTGAAATTGAGGATCGTAAGGTTAACCTCTCCGTCTCTACTAGACGCGGTGATATGGTTCACCATCAACGTATGCTCTCGCAGGATGTCAACGCCCAGGCCACCCAACATATTATTGGTATTCCTGTAAACAAGTCTCGTTTTAACGGCTATAACGGTGCTCAGGTTACAAATGCCCAGCTCAAATCGGCTCGTCCAGACCCTGAAGCTGTCCGTATTATTCCAATCGGTGGTTTAGGTGAATTCGGTATCGGTAAAAACATGACCGCTATCGAGTATAAAAGCGAGATTATTCTTATTGATATGGGCGTCTTGTTCGCCAGTGAAGATTATCCAGGTGTCAATTACATGGTGCCAGATATTAAATATCTCGAAGATAACATGGACAGAATTAAGGCTATTCTCTTCACCCATGCCCACCTTGATCACATTGGTGCTTGTCGTCATCTTCTACCAAAATTCAATCCACTCACCCCTATTTATGCCACCGATTTTACTATTGGCATGATTAAAAAACAGATGAGTGAGCTTGATGATCTTCCTGAGATGAATTACCAAGTTGTTGATCCATTCAAGCACGAAAAGCATCAGGTTTCCGAGAATCTCAGTGTAGAATTTATCCATACTCTTCACTCCATCCCAGGTAACTGTGCCCTCGTGATTCGTACTCCCAATGGCGTTATTTATCTTTCCGGTGACTGGCGCGCTGAAACAAACCCAATCGAGCGTCAAACTGATTTTGAACGCATCGATGAAATCGTGAAAAAAGAGGGAATTGCTCTCTTGATCAATGAATCAACCAATATCGACTCCCCGGGCCACCACCCACATTCTGAATATGATGTTGGCGATAATATCGGTAAAGTCATGGATCATTACGCCAGCGGTCGCGTGATTATCTCCTGCTTCTCTTCACAGATCAATCGTATTGGTATGATTCTTGAGCAAGCCTATCAGCGTGGTCGTAAGGTTGCTTTCGCCGGATTCTCCATGATTAATAATATTGAGGTTGCTCTTCGCGCCAAGTGTATTAAGGTGCCAAAAGACACTGTTATGAAAATGGAAGATATTATCAAGCTTCCCGACGAGAAGATCACTATTGTCTGTACCGGCTCCCAGGGTGAGTTGAATGCTGTGCTTAATCGCATGGTCAGTGGTGCTCATAAATTTATTAAAATTAAGGCCTCTGATACTATCGTCTTTAGCTCTAATCCAATTCCAGGTAATGAACCTCATGTTGTTAACACTGTGGATGGATTATTGCGTGAGGGTGCTCAGGTTATTCAAAACGGCAAGACTCACCTCACTAATATCGGTCCGCTCCACCTCTCTGGCCACGCCTATTATGAAGACCATGTCGATTTTGTCACAAGGTTGCAACCAAAGAACTATCTCCCATACCACGGTGAATTCTTCATGATGGAGCATAATGCCGAGATGGCCGAGAATGTCGTGGGTATTCCTCATGGAAATATTCTAGTTGCCGATGATGGTGATGTTGTTGAATTATTACCAAATCAGACTATTCGAAAGAACGGCCGTATTCATGTTGGTAATAAGCTTTACGATGATGCCGATAAACCAGTCCATGAAGCCGTCGTTAAAGACCGTATTCATATTTCTCGTGAAGGTATTTTTATGATCGTCCTCACTCTCAGCAAGAAAACCGGTCGCCTCATTAAGACTCCGGATATCGTTTCTCGCGCCTTTATTTACCTGGATAACTCCGAGGAACTGATTGGTAAAATCCGTCACTACCTTCGCCTTAAGACTGAAAAATCCATCTCTTCTGACCCTGAACTCAAGGTCTTAAAGGATGAAATTAAGGAAGACATTACTCGTATTCTTTATGATGCCACTGGTCATACCCCAATTGTCATTCCAGTCATCAATAAAGTTTAGTCTTATATTCTTAAAAATAAAACCAGAAGAAGCTACAAAAAAGTAGCTTCTTCTGTTATTTGATAGGTTATTAAGGTATAATAAGCCTAATGTTTTCTAACCTATCTGGCAACCAGATCGAATCAATTATTCTGCAATTTGCCTATTATTTTCTATTGTTCATCCTCTATTCTTTTGGAGGCTGGATCGTTGAATGTATTTGGACCTACTTAACGAAGCGTAAGCTCGAAAATCGTGGATTCCTCTTTGGTCCTATTTGCCCCATCTATGGTGTCGGCTCCTTGGTCTGCGTGCTCTCGATTGGTCCCCTCCGTTTGTCTTGGCCGTTGGAATTTTTATTAATGATTATTATCTGTAACTTAATTGAATATATCACTTCCGTTGTCTTGGAAAAAATCTACAATGTCCGTTGGTGGGACTATACAACTGTCTCGGTTCTACATCTTAATGGCCGCATTTCGCTCGAAACCTCGATTGGTTTTGGTGTGGGAGGCGTCTTTATTTTACATCTTGTACAGCCATTTTTCTCTCATCTTCTTGGTCCCCTAAGTCCCATACTTCTTTTGGTTATCTCTGGTCTACTCTTGATACTTTTTGCTGCCGACATCCTTTTATCTCTAATTGCTATCTCAAATATTAAAGGAGTCTTCAAAGGCGGAACTGTTGACCTGACTTCCGAAATTAAGCGTTTTAGTATTAATTATTATAAAAAAGCCTCAAGATTAAGTCGCCGTATTGCTCGTACCGCCATGCATCACGTAGGCAACGCTCAAAAAGAAGCCAAGAAGCGTGTAAAAAACAACCTTTAGTTCTAAACCATTCAAGAAATAAGCCTTTCTCTAAGTCTTTAATCTAAGTAATAAGTATTTAATTCCTCCTCCTCTCGTAGTTCTAGGATAAATGGCGATTCCTTCTCCTGTACCGTCAAGAAAAGAATCCTCTTGCGAGCTCTTGTCATCGTTACATAGAATAATCTTCTTTCCTCACTAAATTTTTCGCACTTTCTTTTATTCATTTTTCTTTGCTCTAATTTCTGGATAGCCACTTCTCTCACTATGCGAAAAATTTCATTCTCTTTCATTCTACTTGGAAAGCCTAAGACTGTGTTACGACAGTTAATAATCAATACATAATCTGCCTGTAGCCCTTTTGATTTATGCGCACTTAAAAAACTTATTCTTAGATCTGGTCTTTCATGCATAGAGATTAATACTTTCTCTTCGTTTATTTCAAAAGATAAAAATTCACACCGTGATATTTTTTTAATATCAAAATTATAACGTCCGATTAGAAAAACACTAGCATGCTCTGGTATATTTAGGAAGAAAAAATAAAGGGAATTAAGGTCGGTTCTCTCGGAAGGGCCATTAATCTCCACAATTTGGTCTTTGTCGTAAACCAGTGCTCCGCGAATCTGTTTTCTTAGCTGTGTGCGATCCTGCATGATGAATTTTCCAGAGAGCTTCGCAAGTTTTTCCGGAAAACGATAGGTCTGTTCAATTTTGAATCTCGAAGTCTCACCCCAACACTTTTCAAAATTTAAAATCAAACTGATTTCGCTGCCAGCAAATTGGTAAATTGTTTGCCAGTCATCCCCAACGCAGAATAATTTAAAAGCCCGCAGCTCTCTTAAACTTCGTATTAATAAATATTCAAGCGGTGATATATCTTGGTATTCATCAATAATTACGTAATCATAGGTATATATAGGATTAATGCGACTTGTAGCTTCTTCCAGGAGTCCAGCAAAATCAATACTGTGATTTTCCTTTAGATGTTCTTCATATTGACTAGCAAGAATTTCCAGCTCCTCTAATTGGGCGAGATCTTGATTCAAGTCCTCTTTTTGCCAAAAATGACAGAACTTTTTCTGTAACCCCTCTCTAATTTCAGCAAAATTAACGTGATAGTTACGTACTAATGAATATAGATGGTCTATATCATCAATTTTTTCTTCCGGCAAGTCAGAGTGTGATGATTTTAAAAACGATTCAAGCCCAGATTCTTCAAGTTGTCTTCCCAAGAGTCTGCCTTTGATTATCTTTAGCGCTAAGCTATGAAAAGTTTCTACCTCAATAAAATCTTTCGGGTGATATATTTTAAAAATCAAATCATCCTGCAGAATCTCAGCTAAAATACGTTCCTCAAGTTCAACTCTCGAAGCATGAGTGAAAGATACTGCTAAAATTTTTGGCGGCGGTGTATTTTCTTTTTCCGATCGCCATTTATTTAAAATCCATTTGATTTTTCCGATAATTGTCGTTGTTTTGCCAGTCCCAGCCCCTGCAATCACCAAAGTATTTTGTGTATCATTCTCGATACTCGCTATCTGTTGTTGATCAAGCCAATATCCTTCCACGAACCTATAATCAAGTTTATTTCCCATATAACCTCCCATAAAATCTTAATTTGTATCTAAAAAAGAACACCAATGGTGTTCTGCGTCATCTTTATAGTACGTCTAGTGACATTCTCTGATCCACTGAACGCTATTATTATAATAACATTTTTTGTCCATTCCAAGCCATCCAGTTATATATGGTAAAATACGAAGTATAGAATATGATACATCCGTCAAAAATTAAGCCTGGCGATACTGTCGGTGTAGTCTGTTTATCTAGTGGTGTTCTTGGCGAGCCATTTGTTAGACATGAACGAAAATTGCTAGAAGAGCGTTTAGTCCAGATGGGCTTAAAATATAAATACATGACAAATTCCCTTAAAGGAGAAGAATATTTAAAAGAGCATCCAGAAAAGAGGGTCGAAGATCTAAGAGAAGCTCTTCTAGATGATGAAGTTGATATAATTTGGTCAGCATTAGGCGGTGACGATACTTATAGAACCTTGCCTTTCTTGATGAATTCGGATTTTAAGGAAATTGTAATAAAACATCCAAAACCATTTCTCGGGTTTTCAGATACAACTAACAACCATCTAATGTTCTATCAGCTGGGTCTTGCAACTTTTTATGCTCCTGCACTCTTGTCCGATATTGCAGAGTTGGGCCCAGAAATCTTTCCTTATACCAAACAATGGTTAAACAAACTTTTTACGAATGAAAAGAATATTGAGATTAAATCTAGTCCAGTTTGGTATGAAGCTAGAACCGCTTTCGACGAAAGTCAGCTTGGCACAGAGAGGAGAAAAAGACAGGAAAAATATGGCCATGAATATATTTATGGTTCGGGAGTCATTCAAGGCAAATTGCTTGGTGGATGCTTAGATAGTCTCTATGAAATGTTAGCCGGCGGTAGATATGCAGATCAAAGTGAGGTTTATCAGCAGTATAAAATCTTCCCAGCTAAGGAGCAGTGGAAAGATAAGGTGGTTTTTCTTGAAACTAGTGAAGAAAGACCTGAGCCCGAAAAACTCAAGGAAATGCTAAAAACCCTGGAAAGTCATGGAATATTTGATGTTAGTCGTGCTCTTATAATTGGCAAGCCGCAAGATGAGGTTTATTATCACGAGTATAGAAAAATATACCAAGATCTCGCAGAAAAGCATAAATTACCTACTGTATATAATTTGAATTTTGGTCATACAGCTCCACGACTAGTCATACCTTTTGATATGCCACTTGAGATTGACTTTGATAATAAAAAAATCACCCTCACAGATGGAGTGATAAAGAGTTAGAGCTTACATTCTTAGTAAAAGTATTAGATTTACGTAATTTTCATCTATACCATAATCTTCACTCGGTAAGGTATAATATTAACTAATGTCCGTTATCGTAAAAGAATATTCAACGAAACTTATCGAGCGCTTCATACAAGAGAAGTGTCGCTTGTCCAAACTTTTGCCTATCAACATAAAAATTGAACATGTTGGCAGTAGTGCCGTTTTTATCGGCGGCAAAAATATAATCGATATTCTTATCGGAGTTCCAAAACACGAAGATATGATTTCTATAAAAAACATTTTAATAAAAAATGGATATTTTGAAGGGCATGACAGCCACGAGGATCGAATTTTTCTAGCAAGTACCAAAGAAGAAACGGGTGAGGGTGATTTTCATATTCATATTTGTCCGATCAAAGAAGAATCTTATGAGAGTTTTATTATTTTACGTAACTTTCTTAAAAATAACCCAGAAAAAGCACAAGAATACTTAAAGAAAAAATACGAATTTGCAAAAGAAGCTAATTTTGATCGCAAAAAATACAAAGCCTTGAAATCGGTCTACGTGTCGGAATTATTGACAGAAGCAAAAAAATAGGCCTCTCTTAATAGATACCGATGCCAACGACATAGAAAGTATGAGTAAAATCTGATATAATATAGATATAACCCTAATGTTTAGTGTAATTCTCAGGTAGGAGAGGTTTATGGGGAGTAAAAGGATAGGACATATATGAATGAGTTTCTTAATCAGGTTGTGGAACAAGATCAAAATAATGTAGCTGAACAAGATCCTTGGGAGAACATAGCGCAAGAGGTAGGCGAATTTAAAAAAGCCAGGAAAGAAAAAGCTGAAATTTCCGAGATTAATAAAGAGGTTTTCAAATCGCAATTTAATAAAGGCGACAGAAAAAACATGATTATTCAAACTGCCGAGCGATCGCAGATTTATAGAATCGAGGGGGCATTAACAGAAGAAAACATAGCCGAAATTAACAAACGTAAGGATAATGCTACTTATATTCTTGATAACACTGCTGGATTAACAAGTGACGTCCTAAGTAAGATTAAGGCAGATGGTGTATTCTTTAGTATTAAAGGCGGTCTCGACTATGAAAATGTTGATAAGTACAATGATAGTAAATATCAAGAACGAACAATGATGTCGCCGAAAGGCCTGGAGAAAGCAGTAGCATATTTCGAACAGGTTGAAAGTGGTATAAACCCAGAATGGAATAATCTGCAAAAGGCAATGTATTGTTACGGATGTCTCGCCGATGATATGTCTTATCTCTATGAAGATAAAGAAGCGGACCCCGACGGTATTATGGGGGATGGGCAGGCAGTTCGTGGGCTTAACGGCATTCTGTATGGGAAATTAGTTTGTGCCGGTTTTGCTTTCACTTATCAAGAGATGATGAATAGGCAAGGCGTTAAATGTCATTATGGCAACCAAAAAGGTAAGCATGCATACAATGTGCTTGAAATTGATGATAAATTTTACGGAATTGATGTAACTTGGGATAGTACGCACAAAGGTCCTGATAATAGATGTGATTTTCACAATTTCGGACAAGATGAAAACTTTTACCAACGTAACGGTCATCGAAATTATAGTACCGATGGTGTATTCCGATTTTATGATAAAGACGAACAGCAATTCCAACTGTCGACTCTTACAGATGATGAATTCAGATCGGCATATTCTGGTATTTCCGACGCTTTGAACCGCAGACAATTTGGCGCACCGTATAAAGAATTTGAATCAATGTCAAAAGAGGAACGTGAACTTTTTCTTCCGGTAGGTCGCATTGAAAAACAAGTAACTAAAGAATCTGATCAGGAATGTGCTGATTTCGTAGCAATGTTTAAAATGCTTCGCCAAGATAAAAGATTGAAGATAGATCAACGTCTCGTAGACGCGGTCAGAGTACGTGTCGCTTTTGTGGATGATATGTCAGGTAGCGGTGAATATGGACACGGAATGGAAGAAAAATATGGAGTTCAAAACGTCAAAGATTATAGGGGTTTCGTATCTCAAGCTAAAGGAATGAATATTGACTTTTCATATTTTTCACCAGGTGTAACAGAAGAAAATGTAGTAAATAATCTCAACCAACAATTAACGAATCAAATAATGCAAAAAGTGGTAGGTGCTTACCGATCCGCAGACTCAATTTTGAAGGCGTATGATTACGGTGAGAAAAATTCATCCATCGTCGAGGGGGATTCGTATTCTAAATTAATGATGATAGTAGGCGCAAAAGGTTTACTTATCGAAAGCGGTTTCCCCGAAGACGAAGTCGTTGCTAAATGCGCCGCGATACAGACAAAGCTTGAAGCAGACGACAGTATAGACGCCGATCTTGTCCGCAAAAATGGAATAGACTTCTTGAGCGGTGTATTTCAAAATAAAGCTGAAACGAGAAAACACATTGAAACGGTAGAGGGGCGTCCTATTAGTGATGAAGAATTCGTGCAGAAAAGCACTGACGCAAATTACTTACTTAATTCCGTATATACGAATTTGAACCTTGATGAATATGGACTTTCAATTGATGATTTTTCGAAGATATTGAAAGGCGAACTTTAAACGGCGTGATCAAGATTATGGTGAACGATAAGGCAACAACACGATTGTAGATATAATCAACGATTAAGCGTCATCTCCGGAGACTAAAATTGTCAAAAGACTCAGCGAGCCAATGAAAGATTTCTTCAAGTCAAACGGATATAAAACAGATGAATTCGGCGAGTTTTAACGTGATAAGTGGCGATTCTGTCGAAAAAGACATTTTAGTCCGAAAACTCTACTTGAAACTTGGAATTGATAACAAAAATCGGCTCGCTATCAGATATAGAGAGCCGTCCAACTTACTAGCACGTAACCATTTAAATAATTCTGGTGCCCGAGACAGGACTTGAACCTGCACCTAGAAACTAGACTAGCACCTGAAGCTAGCGCGTCTGCCAGTTTCGCCACTCGGGCCTGTACAGATTATATCACACTGGCTAAGCTCTCCAGGTTTCTTTAAACACTATTCGGTATAAAATAATAAAGTAAAGTAAAATTAAAATAGTTTAATATAGATAAAAGAGGAAAATATGGCTGTCGAAATTGAAGGTAGAATCCCAAATATTAATCCGGAAGAGGTAAAAGCTAAACTTCTTGCCATCGGCGCTAAACCACTTGGCTTCTATCATTTTCGGCGTTACGTTTTTGATCCAACCATCGGCGCCCCTCATCGTTGGCTGCGACTGCGCACGGATGGCAATAAGACCACTCTCACCTTCAAAGAACTTAATAATGATTCCTTCTCCGGTACTGAGGAGTGGGAAGTCGAAGTCTCAGATTTTGAAACCACTTTAGAGATCCTAGAAAATACCGGTATTAAGCACCGTTCTTATCAAGAAAATACCCGTGATGAATATGAATATCATGGCGCCAAACTTTCTATTGACCACTGGCCAAAGCTCGGCTACTTACTAGAAATAGAGGTTGAAAAAGAAGAGGATATTCATGAAATCGCTAGTAAGCTCGGCTTTAACTCACAGGACGTCATCTCAACCGACTTTGCTAGTCTTTATCGAAATATCGGCATTGATGTCAATAATTGTGAAATTATGAAATTTTAGTTATCTCGACAACCTATTATGAACTCTTGTGTCACCCAGAATTTTTTACCGTAATCCTCTTATGCTATACTAAATCCATGAATAATTTACATTATGATGGACCAATTGTTTTAGCTGTACTTGATGGCGTCGGCCTCAGGAACGACGAGTATGGAAATGCCGTCGTGCAGGCGCACTCTGAGTTCATTGATCAGCTTTTTGATAAATATCCTTGGATCTCCCTTGAGGCTTCTGGTGAAGCTGTCGGTATTCTAAAAGGACAGATGGGTAACTCTGAGGTTGGTCATAACGCTCTTGGTGCTGGTCAAATTATCAAACAGGGTATTGCTAAGATCGAGGATGATTTTAATACTGGCGCTATCTGGCAAACCACCGCCTGGCGCGGCGCCATCGATAACGTTAAGCAAAATCACTCCACGCTGCACTTTTCTGGTATCTTCTCTGATGGTGGTGTCCATAGTTCAATTTTTCAACTTTTTAAAATGCTTGAACAGGCTCAAAAAGAGGGAATTGAAAAAATTCGTATCCACCTTATTCTTGATGGTCGTGATGTTCCACCTCAGTCTGCAGACCACTACATTCAGCTTCTCGAGGATAAAATTGCTGAACTAAAATCCATCTCAGAGCTGCCTCTCGATTATCAAATCGCCTGTGGTGGCGGACGTATGCTTTTTTTGGCTGACCGCTATGAAGCGGACTGGAGTATTGTGAAAACGGGCTGGAATGCCATGGTCTATGGCCAGGCTGACGATTATTTTACTTCCGCTATGCAGGCAGTTAAGGAAAATCGCTCAAAAAATCCAGGCCTGCAAGATCAATATTTCCCAAGCTTTGTTATCACAGAAGCAGGCCCAGACGGTCAACCTGATAAAAACCGTCCAGTTGGTTTGGTTAAAGACGGCGATAGTTTTATTTTCTATAGTTTCCGTGCAGACCGCGCCATCGAAACTGCTAAAGCCTTCACTGAGCAAGACTTCCATGGTTTCGACCGTGGCACCGAAAATAATCGCCCTCTCAATGTTTTCTTTGCTGGCATGACCGAATATGATTCTGATCTTCATCTTCCGGAGCATTGTCTTGTTACTCCGATCACTATTAAAGATCCATTAAACCAAGTTTTGGCTAAGCACCAGCTAAATCAGCTTGCCGTCGCAGAGACTGTTAAGTTTGGGCATATCACCTATTATTTTAATGGTAATAGCTACGATAAAATGCCAGGCGAAGATTTTCTCGAAATTAAATCCGATACCAGACCTTTTAACGAACGGCCTTGGATGAAAGCGGCTGAAATTACTGATGCGGTTTTAGATAAAATGTCCGAAACTGACGAATCAGGAAAGCCTAAATACCAATTTATTCGCATTAATTATGCGGGTGGTGATATGGTTGGTCATTTTGGCGAACTCGAGCCTACTATCACTGCCATGGAGGCTATCGACCTCCAGCTTGCTCGTCTCGCCAAGAAGGTTGATGAACTTGGCGGCATGATGGTTATTACTGCCGACCACGGTAATGCCGAGGAAGTGTTTGATCCAATTACTAAAAAACCAAAGACATCGCATACTCTCAACCCTGTTCCATGCTGGTTTTATGATAATACTAAAAACGCCACTCTCTATCAGCTAAAACAGTTTCATGACGCTGGTTTGTCTAATGTTGCCCCCACTATAGCCAAACTTTTTGGTATTACTGATCTTCCAGCTTCTTGGCGCCGACCTCTAATCTAGGATCCTATCGAGCGTGAAGGCTTTAAAAATCGTAGCAAATTATACGCTATATGATATAATCAGCTAAGAAAAAAAAGACAATTTTTTGGTGGGGAATAAAGGAGCTATTATGCAAAAGATTACGAAAGCAATCATTCCAGTAGCTGGTTGGGGCACTCGTCGCCTTCCAATTACAAAAATTATTGAAAAATCAATGCTTCCTGTCGGTAACCGACCTCTTGTCGATTATTCAGTACAAGAATTAATTAAAGCCGGCATCACTGATATCTATATGGTCATTAGTAATGTCGAACCCTGCCAAGTTCAGGAATTCTATCGTGATAACTTAGCTCTTAATGATTATCTAATTGAGCGTGGCAAGGCTGATCGTCTATCTCTTGCAAAGACTCTCCCAGATCATGTCAAAATTCACTACACTACTCAGGATCCAGCCGGTCGTTATGGCACTGCTGTTCCTATTGCCTTAGTTGTCGAGGAATATAATCTTGACGAACCAGTCCTTGTCTTTATGGGTGACGATTTTGTTTGGAACCCAGATGGCGAATCCGCTGCTGAATCCCTTATTCGCTCCCTTCAGAGTGAAGATGAATCGGCTATTTTAGGTGTTGAAATTCCTCGTGAAAAAGTCGACAAATACGGTGTACTCAGCGTAAAAGACGGTAAGCTTGTTGACGTTGTGGAAAAGCCAAGCGTAGAAGAAGCTCCTTCCAACATGATTAATGTTAGTAAATACATTATGTCTCGCGATCTTTTGCACCGCGTGGTTAATTACGTTAAGGCTCATGACTTCGGTCCACTCGATCAGGAATATCTTGTCACCGACCCAATCGACGAATATATCAAAGAAGGTGGCGTCATGCGTGTCGCTCCCACCACTGGTGAATACCTCGACGGTGGTTCTGTTGAAGGTTGGGTTCATGCCAATAATGTCGTTACCGGCTACCAAGCTAAACAAAAATAATTAATATACGCCAATTAGGCATCGTAAAAAATATCACCACAAGAATATTTTACAAAGGAGAATTATGGCAAAACCTCGTACCTACCAAGAAGAAATTGGTTTAGTTGTTTCAAATATGCGTCGCGAAAAAGGCCTAACTCAGGCCCAGCTCGCAAACATGATTGGCACATCACAGTCTGCCATTCATCGTATTGAAAAAGGTGACCAAAATACTTCTCTCGAGATGATTAAGAAAGTCTCTTCAGCTCTTGGCGGCCAGATTCTCTCCATTAACGACTCTTCTTCTCAGTCATTCCGTGTCAATGGTGGTCGCACCCTGAGTGGTACAATCACCATTAATACTTCTAAAAATGCTGCTGTTGGTTTGCTTTGCGCTAGCCTATTAAACCGTGGTCGCACCGTACTTCATCACGTCGCTCGTATCGAAGAAGTCTTTCGTATTATTGAGGTTCTAGAGTCAATTGGTGTAAAATGTCGCTGGTTTAATCGCCGTCGTGATCTTGAAATTATCACACCACGTGAATTAAAAATGGACGAGCTTGATCTCGATGCTGCCCGTAAGACCCGCTCCATTATCATGTTCCTAGGCCCTCTTCTTCATCGCTATCAAAACTTTAAACTACCTTACGCCGGTGGCTGCTCTCTAGGTACTCGCACTGTCGAACCGCACCTCAAAGCTCTTTCTGCTTTCGGTCTTAAAGTTGATGCCAAATGCAATGCTGGCTTTTATGAGGCAACCGTCAGTCAGGCTGAACTTCAGAGCGAGGCAAATAAGCGCATTGTTTTGATTGAGCGTGGCGATACTGTAACGGAAAATGTTCTCATGGCTGCCGCACTTTATCCAGGCAAGACTACTATCATTGGCGCTTCTCCAAACTATATGGTGCAGGACGTCTGTTTCTTCTTACAAAAACTTGGCGTTAAAATTGAAGGAATTGGTTCAACCACTCTTGAAGTTGAGGGGCTCGAAAAAATTGATGAGGATGTCGATTATTATCCTAGTGAAGATCCGATTGAGGCAATGTCTTTCATTGCTGCTGCCCTCGTTACTAAATCCGAAATCACCATCAGTCGTGCTCCTATCGAATTTCTTGAAATCGAGCTTGAAGTACTACGCACCATGCACGCTCGGATTGATCGCTCAGAAGAATATCGCTCCTTTAATGGCGAAACTCGTCTGGTTGATTTAATGATTCATAAATCCGATCTCGTTGCGCCAACTGATAAGATCCACCCAATGCCATTTCCAGGGCTCAATATCGACAACCTACCTTTTTTCAGTGTTATTGCTGCTACCGCTAACGGCCGTACTCTTATTCATGACTGGGTCTTCGAGAATCGTGCCATTTATTCAACTTATCTTTCAAACCTTAACGCTAAAATTGAACTACTTGACGCCCACCGTGTCTATGTTGAAGGTCCAACCAACTGGCATTCTGCAGAACTCGTTGCTCCTCCAGCTCTCCGTCCAGCCGTTGTTGTCCTGATTGCCATGCTGGCCGCTCCGGGTGTCTCGATTTTACGTAACGTCTACTCAATCAATCGCGGTTATCAGAACTTTGCTAAGCGCCTCAACCATCTTGGCGCCGATATTCGTCCCGTTTCCGGCATCTAGCTTATGCTATAATCAACATATGCTACAGGTATTCAAACTTCAGAATATCGAAGAATTTATTTCTGAAATCAAAATCTCTAAGCTTATCTTTAGTAGTCTCATTTTGATAGCGGCAATCTTCGCGGGCGTTTGTTGCCAAATCAATCAAACCGAACAGAACGCGAGTTATGTCAAAAAATATCTTGTCGGCAAAAAAGGTTATTATGCGAATTTGGTTACAAGTACCCGTCGTCGGGTGACGGAAAAATACTACGGCACTCAAGCAAAAACTGAGGAGGAGTTTTCTGAGCAGTTTACTACTGATTTTTATAAAAATATCAGCCAACTTCAAGACTCCGAGCTTAAAGAAGGTGTGGTTTTTATGCAGTTAAAATATCTCAATGATTATTTTACGGAAATTCTAGAGCAGAGTATTAACCAAGAAATCTATATTACACACCTAAACCGTTTTCTTGATCTTAGATTTTCCGGGCAAGAGAATTTTAATAGTATTAAGACTCAGATTAGTAATAGTATGGCTGCCAAAATCGACCAACTACTCTCTAAGGAGCGTCTCTCAGTTCATCCCGAAGTTCTCGCGAACTTTATCTCGCCCATGGTTGAAGTTTATTATCACCAGCTAATCTCAATCAGTCATGCTAATACAACTCTCTACCAAACTAACTCCACTCTCCATTTCCTTATCCTCAATCTCCCAATCATCGTCTTCCTAATCTTCTTGATTGTAGGCTATTTCTTTTATTCAAGCGTTGTTGGTCGCTTGCTTGCCTTTTGTTTTATTCTAATCTTCTTCTTCGCCGCCTTTCTCTTGCAGGCGCCAGTCTCCAATCACAATATTGACCTGACCTATAGTGATATAATCAAAGTATGAATATTTTTACGGAGGGACTGAATCCTGCTCAGCAGGAAGCAGTAGAGACTTTAACTGGGCCACTTTTGATTTTAGCTGGTGCCGGTTCTGGTAAGACTAAAACCTTAACACATCGCATTGCTAACTTAATCTCTCATGGCATTCCAGGAGAGCGTATTCTAGCTGTCACTTTTACTAATAAGGCCGCCAGGGAAATGCGCGAGCGCTTATGGAGACTACTTCAACAATCTCGTTCAAACGCCTACCTTACTCCACAACTTTCCGACGACATCGTCGCAGATAATACTGCTCTCCTTGCTTCTGATTCAACGCTGGGCCAAGATGTAAATCTTGACGGCTTTACCGATCCTCCTCGTAGCTTTATGTCCTATATGGGGACTTTTCACGGAATCTGTGTCAAAATCTTACGTATCGAACATCAAGCCACTGGACTAGATAAGAATTTCGTTATCTACGATACTGATGACCAAATTTCTCTCATCAAACAGGCCATGAAAGACCTTAAAATTGATGACAAGAGTCTGCGCCCAAAGTCTATCCAAGGCACCATTTCTCATTGTAAGAATATTGGGCAAACTCCAGAGGAGTTTGAAGAGGAAGCATATTATCCGAATCAGGTTAAAGCCGCCAAAATCTTCGCTCGCTATGAGAAACTAAAACGCGATTCCTTTGCCTTAGATTTTGATGACCTACTACTTGAGGTTGCTCACCTCTTTGAAAAACATCGTGAAGTGCGTGAACGCTGGCAAAATCGCTTTGAACATATTTTGATTGATGAGTATCAGGACACCAACCAGATTCAGTATCGTTTAGTTAAGGCCTTAGTTAACCAAGATAGAAATATTTGTGTAGTTGGCGATGATTGGCAGTCAATTTACTCTTGGCGTGGCGCTGATTTTACAAATATTCTTAATTTTGAACGTGATTTTCCTGGCGCTAAAACCATCAAGCTAGAACAAAACTATCGTAGTACTGGCAATATTCTGACTGCCAGTCAAAAAATTATTAATCAAAATAAAACCAGAACCGATAAAGAATTATTTACTACAGCTGGCGATGGGGAGCCAGTTGAAATTCAGTCATTGATGGACGAAACTGCTGAGGCAAACTATGTCGCACTGAAAATTATCAATCTACTTGCAAATTCCAAGACCACTATGCAGAACGGTGAATTAATCAAAGATTTTACTAGCTATTCCGACTTTGCAGTTCTTTATCGTACCAATGCGCAATCCTATGCTATTGAAAAAGCCCTGATTTCTCACCAAATTCCCTACAAGATTATTGGTGGCGTACGCTTCTATGATCGCAAGGAAGTCAAAGATGTCCTGGCGGTTCTAAAACTGATCATTAACTTCCATGATCGCATCAGCCTTGATCGAATTTGTCGCAATTTATTATCTGGTATTGGTCCAGCTAGCCTTGAGAAAATTCATACTTTCCTAAATCAATCCGAAGGCTATGATCAGTCTGCACAAGGGAAAAATAACGCCCTACTTGACACCGGCCTCTCTGATACTCTTTCTGGTAAAGCCAAAAATAGTTTTGCTAGACTGCAGAATTTCTTGCGCGATCTTGATCTATCACTCAAGCCGGCCGAAATCACAGAACAGACTATTCATTATTTTGGCTTAGTTGAGTCTCTTCGAGATGGTACCCCGACTGGTGATGAAAGAGCCGAAAACCTCAATACTATGATTGGCAACGCCAGTGAGTTTGATGCTCTCGAGGATTTTCTTGCTGAAGCCAGCCTTATGTCTTCCGCCGATGAACAAACCTCGACCAATTTTGTCACTCTCATGACTATCCATGCCGCCAAGGGTCTTGAATTTCCGGCCGTCTTCTTGGTGGGGCTTGAAGAGGGTCTTTTCCCGAGCTCTCGCTCTGATGATGAAGAGGCGATTGAGGAAGAACGTCGCTTAGCTTATGTAGGAATGACTAGGGCCAGAAAGCTACTTATTTTAACTTACGCCGGTTCCCGTTTTTCGAACGGACAGCGCAGTTATAACATGCCATCACGTTTTCTGATTGAGTTAGGCTATGATCCATATAGTTCACAAAATGCTTCGCAATCTCATAATTCGTATAACCCGTATGACTCATACAGTCCATATAACTCACATAATTTCAGCGAGTCTAATAACTCTCGCTCTTTCGACCCATTCAATGATGATATTGAATACGATGAGGTCGACCCCTTTCCAGATGATTTTTAATTCATTAATCGTTCATTCATAGACAAAAAATAGTAAAGCTTCTATACTTATAAATAATCATAAACAAAATAAAACTGGAAACTAAAATGCCAAATCATGAAGGTCTACCACTAAAGGCTCAGGATAATTCACGAGAAGCTTATAATTCTATTCATGATGAACCAGAATATCAAAAAGAACTTCAGCGAAAAAGAGTAAATGCTATCTATTCTAGTGTTCTCACACTCATCAGTTTTCAGGAAAGAAAAAAGCCAGAGTTTAAGGAGCCTTTAGTCACCCCATATTATGAAAAAGCATTAAGGGATCAGAAGCGGGCTGAGCGGATTGCCAAAAAAGAAGCTCTTGAAGCTGGTGAACCAGTAAGAAAAATTGAAAAAATCCCTGGCGAAAACCCAAAAGATAGAAAGAATTATGCTTATCTTGAACGTCTTGACCTGGCGATCGAACGTGGTGGTAATAAACTTGAAAAGAGAATTTGGCAAGAATCCATCAAAAATTTTGCTCCAATTATTGAAAAAGAGAATATTAATAATAAATCTTGGCTCCAACTTAAGAAGGCTTTTGATGATAATCGTAAAGGGCAAGGCCTTCCTCCTATCGAATATACGGAGTCTGAGATGAATAAAGACTATGAAAGACTTCGTCAAGATCAGGTAGATTCCATAAACAGTTGGACGGAATATCTCGGCAATAAAGAAGTTTCTTTTCCCACTTGGTTCAAGATTTATGCTTTTAATAGCGTGATCAAGATGGGTAGGTATAATCAGCTAGATGGTAAATATGAAAACCGTGACAAATCCACCATCGCTCCCTATCCAAAAGTTAGCCCAGCAGCTCTTGCTCTTACACTTGATGCGGTTAACGATTTTTTCGGGCAAGATAAAGAGAAATGGTTTACAGAGCATACCGATGATGACCAACTTAACGCAATTGTAAAATCCGGAAATTTTGGCAAGATTTACACGCATTTTTTTAAAGAAACTTATAAACCTATCCCTACACCTGAGCGTACAGAAGACATAAAGGGGGAATGGTTTGACTTTTATCCTGGACAAGAGACTGAGTTAGCCGAAGCCGCTCAGGGCACACCCTGGTGTATTGCTAGTGAACATCAGGGCGCATATTATCTAAAAACTAATTTGAATATTGCGAATAATAAGGCTAGGTTTAGACTCTTTAAGTTGGAAAATGAAAGTAGTGTAGATGGTATGTCAAAAACCGCCTGTGCCTATATTCGTTTTAACACAGAAGGAAAAGTCGACGAGATTTCTGGTCTTAAGAATGGAGATAGACAAACAATTGAGGACTCTCTTATTCCTATTGTCGAGCAAGAGGTCCTTAAATATCCTCTTAACCCAGAAAAACATTTTAAAGAAAAATTTAGGGATAAAAAAGAGCTTATTAGATTGCAGGATAAAGCTAAAAAAGGCGAAGAACTCACTCTTGACGAATACGCATTTTTATACGAAAAAAATCGTGAAATTTTTACTTTAGATACTTACAAGGGTCCCGATCTGAAAATTGCAGAACTAAGAAATATCTATAACCTATCAAGATTGTTGCAGGGTGAAGATAAAGATGCTATCGATCAAGATTTATTAATACAAAAGCTCGAGTGTGTTCTTGAAAAAACCAGTAGTAATGACATAGTTGCTAATTTTGATACTCTCCTCGAAAAAGGTTTTGACATTAATACTATCCTTAATAAGATGGACAGTCATGGTATTTCATGCCATATCGATACTCTCCTCGAAAAAGGTATCGATATTAATGCTATTTTTAATAAGCTGAATAGTGATGATGTTTCACAAAGCCTCGATACTCTCCTCGAAAAAGGTTTTGACATTAATACTATCTTTAATAAGCTGGATAGTCATGGCATTTCATCATATAATATCGATACTTTTCTCGAAAAAGGTATCAATATTAATACTATCTTTAATAAGTTGAATAGTCATGGTGTTTCACAAAACCTCAATACTCTTCTCGAAAATGGTATCGATATTAATACTATCTTTAATAAGTTAGATAGCTATAACATTTCACGAACCCTTGATGCTCTTCTAGAAAAAGGTATCAATATTAATACTATCTTTAATAAGCTAGATAATTATGATATTACGAAAAATCTTACTATTCTTCTCGAAAATGGTATCGATGTCAACGTTATCTTTGACAAGTTGGATAGTTATGATATTACGAAAAACCTCGATACTTTCCTTGAAAAAGGCATCAATTTTAATACTATCTTCAATAAGCTAGGTAGTTATGGTATTTCGCAAAGTATCAATGCTCTTCTAGAAAACGGTATCGATATTAACGTTATCTTTGATAAGTTGGATAGTTATGGTGTTTCATATCATTTAGATACTCTTCTAGAAAACGGTATCGACATTAACGCAGCCTTCAATAAGTTGGATAGTTATGGTGTTTCACAAAATCTCAATACTCTTCTTGAGAACGGTGTCGACGTTAATAGGGTCTTTAATAGGTTGAATAGTGATGGTATTTCGCTAAATTTTGAGTTACTTGCGAATCATGATATCCCTATCAATCTTCTTATTTCAAAAATGGACCTTCAAGGGATTGAGTCGCATCTAGATGCTATTCAGACTGATCCAGCCGATATTAAAGCCGCTCAGTCAATCATTTACCGTGATGTAATCATTGATGGTATTGAAGAATTTTCTCTGGAGAATATTAATTACGATGTAATTTACGATAAAATTCTAGACAATCAATTAGATTTAGTTATTAAAGGTGGTAATTTAGAGCTAGCTATAAATAAAGTGATAGAAGAAACGCTCTCTGATAGCCTCAAAACATTTTTAGAGCAACACCCTACTGATTTTAATAATATTAAGCCCGAATTATATAGCAAATTAGTCTCAGAGTTTATAGAGTCTTATATAGACAGTGATGAAGTTGCAAGATTGAACGATGATCGTGTGATTAGGTCCCTTGTTGGTCCTGATCTTATTTATAATTTAAATAACCTTCTTCAGGTAATGTCAATTGATCGCATAGTTGCCAATATGCGCCCAGCCGATATTGAAACTTATCATGACGAATTAGTCGCCCACGGTGCTACTCTTTAGTATTAAATCTTGTTATGGTATAATAGCGGAGATGAAATTAAATGCATCTTACTACAGGTTCTTCTGTGGTTTTAGTATCAGTGTTTTTATTATAACTCTAGCTCTAGGTGTCTTTTTTAGTATGCGCCCGACTTATGCTGAGTCGAATAATTCCGATAATGGTATTGTTTCTGACAGCCATTTTGTTACTTTTTATGACGATTCGAAGTCTCTTACAATTAAAACCAGCGCCAAGACCGTCAAAGAGGCTCTCGAGCGTGCCAAAATAGCATATCATGACACGGATCGTGTCGAGCCGGCTCTTACTGATGAAATTAATTCCGATAATTTCCGTATTAATATTTATCGTTCTCGTCCAGTCATTATCAAGGCAGGTACCACCAGTAAATTTATTATGTCCGCCAGTCTTGATCCAAAAGAAATTGCCCGCGATGCCGGCATTACTATTTATGATGGCGACGAATTAAAATTAATATCCGGTCAAAACATCCTTGAGTCCGGTGTTGCTACCACTTATCAACTCACTCGTAACGGCGGCCGCACTATCACTATCGAAGAGGATATCCCCTATGCTGAAAAAACCGTCAATGACGGCGCCTTGGCTACTGGTCAGACCAATCTTCGTCAGGTCGGGGAACTAGGTCGTAAGAGTTCTGTCTACCGTGTCAATTTTGTTGATGGTAAGGAAGTTTCTCGTGAACTGATTAGTTCTGAAACTATCAAAAACCCAGTTGATCGCATCACTGCAGTTGGTATGAAAAAATCAGTTCCTCCCGAGTGGGAGGCCTGTGCCTCTTATGCTCGTGCCGCTGGTATTTCCGAAGCCGATCTCCATGTTGCACTCACGCTTATCTACCGTGAGTCGGGTTGTCGTTTTGATGCCACAAATGCTAGTACCGGTGCCTATGGTATTCCTCAGGCCCTACCAGGGTCAAAAATGGCCAGTGCTGGCGCAGACTGGCAGACCAACCCAGTCACGCAAATTCGTTGGATGATTGGCTACGTGACCGGGCGATATGGTGGCTGGAATCAGGCTTGGAGTTTCTGGCAATCACGTCACTGGTACTAGGAGAACTTGATGCTACAGAATAAGAAACATCTTGGACAGAATTGGCTTAAACATCGGCCTATTCTAGAGGAAATTGCTGAGAGTGCAGTAGTCTTAACGAACGATCCTGAGAATACTCAGCCACTCTGTTTAGAGATTGGTCCAGGACTAGGCACTTTGACCAGCTCTCTGCTTCGTCGCTTTCCTAAAGTTCTTGCTATTGAATATGACGAGAAGCTTGCCACTAATCTACCAAACTTTTTTCCTGGTAAAAATCTCCAAGTTGTTCATCAAGACTTTCTTCAATTTGACCTCGCACAGATTAAAGAACCCTATGTTGCGGTTGGTAATATCCCATATTACATTACTAGCCCAATCATTCAGAAATTAATTTCTGCTTCCAACCCGCCAGAGAAAATTGTTCTACTTATGCAAAAAGAAGTCGCCGATCGTCTACTCTTTGATGTGGGCAGATATACTTATCTTACTCTTGCCGTTCTTAATTTTGCCGATGTTTACCCAGGAATATTTGTTGACCGCAGTCTCTTCACGCCACCGCCAAAAGTTGACTCAGCTTCTGTAATCTTGGTACCTCGCAAGCAGCCTATTGTGGGTCCGGAGGTTTTACATTTTATTAAACAGTGTTTTATGAATCCACGAAAAAAACTAATCACCTGTCTCCCCCATATTACTCAAAAATCGCGTGAAGAAATTAAAGAGTTATATCAAATCCTTGGCCTGGAAGAGAACTATCGCCCTGCTGATCTCACTCTTTCTGATTGGCAAAAAGTCTACGATTTTGCTCGGGAAGCCTAGTTCAAGTTGTTGAGATCGGCTAATTATGCTAAGATAAACATAAGCGTTTATCTAATATTTTTATCTAAACAAAGGAACAAAATGGATCCAATTCCTCAGCCTCAAAATCAAAATGATGACCATACAATAAGTAGGACTCCTCTACCAACTAATAATCAGGCCCAAACATCTTCACCAGTATCCAATATCACAACCCCCTCTTCCACTCCTGTTTCTCCTGTAGTACCTGCTTCTAACCCTTCCCATTCTCCGGCTTCAGTTACTGCTACCTCCGCTTCTTCAACCCCAGTTACTAATACTCCTCCTTCTTCTCCCAGCTCAGCTCAAACTACTTCGCCAGAGCTAGATAGTTTAATGACTGAGCTTAATAATTACCAACTCACTACGGATGATTTACAACCAGGCGCCCAACAAGAGACTTTTGTGAACTCCGCATCAACCTCTCCACTTTCCTCACTTACGCCAACTGACCCCACGCTCTCCGTAGCCTCTTTCTCGGCTACTCCTAATCCATCTGATTCAGGCCTCGCATCTGGTCCAGTCCAAAATCAGCAGTCTGGTCCAGTCTTAGATTCTGCTTCGCCTACAGTCTCTGCCTCAACGCCACTCGGCACTGAGATGACGATTGACAGCGACCAGGCGCCACAATCAGGACAACCTGAAGTTGGTGATGATGAGAACAAGGAAGATCAGGAAGATCAGCCTCTCGTGGCGGCCGCTCCGACTCCAGGCTCTATCGGTAGCGCCATCTCTTATGCTGATTTTGAAAAGAAACAAGCCGAAGAAGCTGCCAAGAAGGTCAAGAATCAAAATAAGTCAAAGATTAAATTGAATCGCACCACCATTTTGATTATTGTCGCCGCTGCTCTCTTTGTCATTGCTGGAATCATTCTTGCCTTGATGTTTTTAAGTGAGCCACAGAAGAAACCTACTCAAGCCACTGGCAAAAATCAAGTCGAGAAGGCTTCGACAAAAATGCTGACCTGTGTTCGTCCACTAAGTACCAATGAGTCAACCGAAGTTGGCGCGGCGTACGGTAATTTTGAACGGCAGTTTACTTTTGAAAATGATAACCTTAGCGGCATTTCTGAGCAGTATGTTTATCAATATAATAGTGAGAATGAAGCGGTTACTGCAAAGACTTCACTTGATGCAACTATTAAATCCGATGGAAATACTCAAGTTACAACCGAGATTAATCTCAATCAGTTAAAGAAAAAGTCAGTTATTGCGGGAAGTAATCTAGACAACTACCTCAAGTCCTTATCTGAATTTAGCTCCATTACTACCTATGATCTAAATTCTCTGATGTCAGCCGAGAATCAAACTGGACTCTCTTGCTCCACAATTGAATAAACTTAAAAACAAACTGGAGAGGCTTCAAGGTGCCTCTCTGTTTTTTACTACATTTTTTGT
>CAJPPG010000002.1 GCA_905372495.1 Candidatus Saccharimonadota bacterium
GAAGCAGAACGTGAACGTCGCGCAGCAATTATCTCCGCCGAAGGTGAAAAAGCTTCTGCCGCTGCCGTCGCCGAAGCGGCCGAGCTTCTTGCTAAAACTCCAGGCGGCTTAAATATTCGTACTCTTCAGACTTTGGAAAAGATTAGTACCGACCCATCTCAAAAGACAGTCATTCTTCTTCCTACAGATCTTGCTGGTGGCTTGAAGAATCTTTTAAAATAAGATAAGCTTAATTAAAAAATAGTGCCAGACGGCGCTATTTTTTTACTCAAGTTTCTCTTGAAATTAATTTTAAAATTCTAGATCGCATTCACGACAGTAATAACGAGAACTTCGTAAACAGCACCCACCAAGCCAAATCCTCCCCGCCGCCTCTGCCTTTTCCATCGCTTCGTCCATCGCTGGCATTCCGTAAATAATTCTCGCCGTATGCTTATTTCCACATTTAGGACAAATTGAGCGCAGCTTCTCGAGCTTCTGTTTTCGATCTTTTTCAATTATCTGATCTACTTCCACCATTCTTTTTAATTCGGCCTTTTCATCTTCACCAAAAAACTTCTCAATTTCATAAAGTAATGCTTTTCGATTTTGAAAGAACTTATATAAAAAAGTACATAGAATCTTCACCTGTTCAGCTTCACCATTTTTAGACCATTCTCTTAGCCTATTCCCAAGCGGTAAATACATATAGTGTCCACTCGCCTCATAAAATTCTCGAAACACCTCGTCATATTTGCTCCCCATATGTAGACTAAAATTTTGCTCGACTAATTGATCGGCATTTGGCATTTTATAGACATCTTTAATAGTAGGTTTTGGCTCTATTTCTTTGTCATATCTAACTTTAATTTTCATCAGTTACCTAGATTATAATACTTTTTCTATAATAAAATCTCACTTGTTTTAATGCAAGTTAGTCAATAAAAAAAATCGACACAAAGTGTCGATTTTATAAAACAATAATTTATATTGTGGCTGACGTAAAAATACGACAGATGAACCTATAGTAATAAGTAAATTATTTTTAGTGGTCAGAGCGTGGATTGATGAACAAAGCAAAATAAACAGTTTACTGTCAATAAGCCATAAAACAAGATTAAACTCAAAGCTAGATTGTGGCAAAATATTAAGATAGATTGTATAATATTAGATACTAACATTAATTCGGAGGTTAAGATGAGCTATAGAAACAAGACATATATAGCCTTTGCTAGTGAGGACATATTGAAATATAGGCTTATGGAGGCATGGCGAGAAAATAGTAATATTGACTTTAACTTTTTTGATGCACATGATCTTTTTATATCAAGAGATACCAGCAAACCCGAAACGATAAAAGCCAACTTACGCCAACGCATGCTAAACGCCAAACAAATTATACTATTGGGTAGCGAAACAACTAAAGCCAAAGGCAGTGATGGTAATTCATTTTTGGCATACGAAATTCAAACAATGCTTAAATTAAATTTGCCAATTATAGTGGCAAATCTTAACGGCAGCAGAGTAGTTAATCGTAATTTTATTCCAGACCCCATATTAAAAACAAAGTATTATACGATGTCAGTATCTTTCCAGCCCGCTATCATAAAATACGCCCTAGATAATTACGCTGCCACATTTTCAACCAGTAACAAAACAGGTAATTATCTTTACGATGAATATGTCTATAAACAATTAGGATTATGAAAATAAAAGTTCCACTATTCTCGAAAAAAGTCATAACAAAATGGCTTGAGATTATAGCAATCATCAGCACTATACCATCTTTATTTTTCATCTCTGTAGAGATGCCACAAAATTTACAAATTCTTTATGCAGTCATAACTACCCTTGTCCTGATTATTTTATATGTAACAATATGGATATGTGCAAATTTAAAAAGAAAAACTATTTTAACAATAAACAATTCAAACATAATCATAAAGTTCGGAGATTTATTTGATCAAGATGGATTAAAAGTCATATCGTTCAATGAATACTTTGACACAAAGGTAGATAATAAGATTATTGCAGAATCATCGTTAAATGGTATTTACTTATCAAATAACTTTAATAGAAATCAAATCAAAAAATTAGATCAAGAGATTGCCAATGATACACACTTAAAAAGCCGTGAAAATGGCATCAATAATGGGCGCACAAACGGTAAAAAAGTACGATACAAATTAGGTTCTGTATTTTTAAACGGTGATTTCTTATTAGTTGCCTTCTCGCGTTTTAACGATGAGAACATGGCTGAATTAACATTAAAAGAATACGTCCAATCTATGATTAGTTTTTGGGATGAAGTAAATAGAATTTACGCTGGAAGGTCTGTATCTATCCCTCTTATGGGATGTGGCATAACACGCTATAAAGACGTGGACGATATACAACCCCAAGAATTGCTAAAAATCATCGTTTGGACTTTTAGAATATCAAGGATAAAATTTAAACATCCAGCAACAGCAAGCATAATAATACACGATTCGTTATTTGATCAGATTAATCTATACGAGTTATAGAATTAAGGCTTATTTAGAATCTATTTTTCCTGCAACTTTTTTCATCAACAATAGCTTTCTGTATGTTTTTCAAACCTTCTAGCTAGCGAAGAATATTCGTAGTTTTAAATAAAACACGTCTATTATTAAGTTAAAATGACATAATGTTCTCTAATATGAACGACATCCAAGATCAGCCAAAGAGTGACGAAATATCAAGCCAAGAATCACCGTAAGACACCTCTAATCAAAATCACAGGATAGTTGTAGACAATAATGGTGAAAAATACATCAGGGCTGAAAAACCGAATAGCCCCCTCCTATAGCCCCAATAAGCTTTTTAGAAAAAGCCGTAAACGCACAAGTAGTTTAATTTTTCGCAAGCCTCAAAAAATAGGCTTTTTAGCATTACCCAACAAGACAATAAAAATCAGAACCAAAAAGACGGAGGTAATGCAATGTTGGTAAAAATTACCAACCCACCAAGAATTTGTTGAACTTGTTAATTCTTATCTAGAAACCATACTTTCAACCACCGATATTATTGAAGAGGATATGATATACAATAAGCTAGTGTTGAACCTCCGAGCTGGTGACAATGCCGTATCTGTTATAAAGCTAAATCCACCATACTATTTGATGGTGGATTTAGAAAAAATTTCATTTGGCTGGGGATGAGGGATTCGAACCCCCGAATGGTGGGACCAGAACCCACTGCCTTACCACTTGGCGAATCCCCATCGGTATTCCTATCATACCATATTTTTTAAAAAATAATCCCATTTTCTTAAAAATCACTTTACAAAAGTTGAAATACTCGTTATACTCCTATTGACAGTCTGGTATCAGACTATTTTTTATGGAAGGAGCAAATGGCAAATATCACTCGTATCAAAGCCGGTGAATCTAAGGAGAAAAACTCTCCAAAAAACTCTATGCCGGAAAAAAATCATCAGGAAAAATCCGCACCTGAAACTACAAGTCATACTCAACAAACTAAAGTTTCAACAGTCAACAAAAAGCTAACTAAGCTTGAGAAGGCACAACAAAAATACGAGAAAAAACAAGCAAAAAAACAGGCTAAGTTAGAGAAAAAAGCTAATAAGAAGCCAATGCCAAAGGTTCTTCGCGTCCTAACTGCTCCTTTCCGTAAAATTGGCGGTTATTTCCACGCTTCTTGGCAAGAACTTCGTCAAGTTCGCTGGCCAAATCGTAAAATGACCTGGAAACTTGTTTCTGCTGTCATTATTTATACTGTCGTCTTCGCAATTTTCATTATGTTACTTGACGCAGGTTTCACTTTATTATTTAACAATCTATTGAAATAGGAGAATAAAAAATGGCAGTCAACCGTTATGACGACACCCTAGCATGGTACACAATTAGCACCTACAGCGGCTACGAAGATAAGGTCGCAGAATCAATCAAGCAGCGTCTCGATCGCCCAGAGTTCCAAGATAAAATTTTAGACGCAATTGTCCCTAAAGAAAAACAAATTGAAATTAAAAACGGTAAACGTAAAATCGTTGATCGCAAGATCTTCCAGGGCTATGTTCTTGTTCAAATGCGCTTATCCGACGAAACCTGGTACATTATCCGAAACACCCCAGGTGTCACTGGCTTTGTTGGCACTGGTACCCAGCCAACCCCGGTTTCTGAGAAGGAAATTGCTAAAATCAAGAAGCGCATGGGCGTCGAAGATCCAAAATACTCCGTCAACTACGCTCTTAACGAAGTTGTCTCCATCACCGATGGTCCGTTCAAAGGCTTCGAAGGCACCGTTGCTGAAATCGACTCCACTAAAGGTAAACTCAAAGTCATGGTCTCCATGTTTGGTCGCGAAACGCCAGTTGAACTTGATGCTCTTCAGGTCAAAAAAATCAGCTAAAACATCCTTATAAAATCACTCAAAAAATAGAATATTTCGGTGTTCTATTTTTTCTATCCACTATACTAAATAAAATTATTGACCATAAAAACAAATCTTATAAGTACGGTCAAATCTCTAAAGTCATTTCAATCCTGCTTATGCTATAATGAAACCATAAAGTCCACAAAACATAAACGGAGAACAAAATGGAACCACCAATTAAAGTCAACTCTGAGATCGGGCGCCTCAAGACCGTCCTACTTCACCGTCCAGGTGAAGAACTTGAGGCTCTCACCCCAGATTATATGGCACGCATGCTTTTCGACGACGTCCCCTATTTAAAGGTTGCCCAACAAGAACATGACGCTTTTGCCAACGTCCTACGCGATAATGGCGTTGAGGTCCTTTACCTTGACAAGCTTGCCGCCGAAGCTCTTTCTACCCAAGAAGTCCGCGATCGCTTCATCGTCGAAATGGTTCGTGCCTCCAAGCAAGAGGATACTTATTCCACCTTCGCAATTGTCAACTACCTACAAAGTTTCGATCCACTCACAATGGTCAGAAAAGTCATGGCCGGCGTAAAGAAGAGTGAAGTTGAAGTTATGGAGCCAAAAAACAAACAGCTTCATCATTACATGATCGACGATTACCCATTCTACCTCGATCCAATGCCAAACCTTTATTTTACTCGTGACCCTGCCGCCTCAATAGGTAATGGTCTTACCATTAATAAAATGCATTGGCCAGCCCGTCGTCGCGAATCACTCTTCATGCAATATATCATAAAACATCACCCACGTTTTATGAGTAGCAATATACCAGTTTGGTATGATCGCAATAACCGCTTTTCAGTTGAAGGCGGCGATGAATTAGTAATCAGTAAAGACACCCTTGCCATCGGTATCTCCGAGCGCACCGAAGTCGAAGCTATTGAACGCATCGCTTCCAAACTCTTCCATGATTCAAACTTCACTCGTGTCATGGCCATGAAAATCCCTAACAAGCGCGCCTTTATGCACCTTGACACTGTATTCACTATGATCGACTACGACAAATTCAGCGTTCATCCAGAAATCCTTACTGGCGAAGGTGAGCTTGATATCTATCTATTAGAAAAAGCCAACACTCATGTCGGTTACGAGATCAAGCACCGCCGCAGCCTCAAAGAAACCCTTCAGGAAGTGCTTGGACTTCACCATATCCAATTAATTCTATGTGGTAATGGTGACCCAATTGCTGCTGCCAGGGAACAATGGAATGATGGTTCCAATACTTTAGCTATCGCCCCAGGCGTCGTCATTACTTATGATCGTAATTACGTTACAAACAATGCACTGCGTGAAGCTGGACTTAAAGTCATTGAAGTAGCCGGTGCCGAACTCGGTCGTGGTCGTGGCGGCCCACGCTGTATGTCAATGCCAATCTATAGAGAGGAGATTTAATCATGTTAAACCTAAAAGGTCGTTCATTCTTAACCCTAAAAGACTTCACTCCTCGTGAAGTAAGACTAATGCTTGAAACCGCAAAACAACTCAAAAATAATAAGCTCACCGGAGTTTCCAATAAACACCACGAAGGCAAGACTATCGCCATGCTCTTTGAAAAGACTTCCACTCGTACCCGTTGTGCCTTCGTTACCGGCGCCCGCGACCTTGGTATGCACGCCGAATTTCTTGGTAAAGACGATATTCAACTTGGCAAAAAAGAATCTGTTCGTGACACCGCTCTCGTTCTTGGGCGTATGTTTGACGGTATTGAATTCCGTGGCTTCTCGCATGACACCGTTGAGGAACTCGCAAAGTATGCTGGCGTACCTGTCTGGAATGGTTTAACTGATAAATATCACCCAACCCAGGGTCTTGCCGATATGCTCACCATCAAAGAGCATGTTGGTCATCTTGAAGGAGCTCATCTTGCCTATGTTGGCGACGGACGCAATAACGTTGCAAACACATTAATGATTATTTCAAGCCTACTAGGTCTTCACTATTCAGTTGGTACACCAAAAGAACTCTTCCCAGACCCTGAACTCGTAGCAGAGTGTCGTGCACTTGCTGAAAAATATCAGACGAGCGCTACTATCCGTGTCGTCGAAAATCCCTACGAAGCAGTCACCGACGCTGATGCTATCTATACTGATGTCTGGGTCTCCATGGGTGAAGAAGATAAATTTGAAGAGCGTATTCGTCTACTTAAGGACTACCAGGTCAATCAAGATTTAATGATTGCTACTCGCAAGAATAACACTAAATTCCTCCACTGTCTCCCTGCCTTCCACGACAAAAATACCAAGATTGGCAAAGAGATCCTAGAGAAATACAATCTTGACGCCATGGAAGTCTCTGACGACGTCTTTTATAGCAAAAATAGCGTCGTCTTTGATCAAGCTGAAAACCGCGTCTATACTATTGAAGCCGTCATGGATCTTACACTTTAAATTCCACTCATCCCATAAAATAAATCCCCATTCGGGGATTTATTTTGTATGCTATACTTAAACCATAAGTACTATAAAAATAAGACCAAAAGAAGGGAACATTATGGTCGACAAAGAAAAGGTAGAGACTAAAGTCAAAGCCGCAAAAACCAAACGTCCAAAACGCAACCGTAAACATATTAAGATGCTTTCAGCATTCGCCGTACTTTTTGGCATTATTGCCATGATGGCCTGCTTGACGTGGATTATTCCATCTGGAAAATACAATCTTGTACCAGACCCAAGCAATCCATCCGAAACTATTCGTGAAGCCGGCACTTATCGGGAAATTCCAAAAGTTGAACAAATCACCAACGAGGAAACCGGCGAAGTTACCACAGTTGATCACCGTCAAGGTCTTTGGGATATTTTCATGGCCCCAATCAAAGGCATGTCAGACCGTCTCGATGTTATCGTCTTCGTCTTAATTCTTGGTGGCTTCCTTGGCGTCGTCATGAAAACCGGCGCGCTCGATGCCGCATTAGGTGGACTCCTTAAGAAGATGAATGGCAAAGAAAAATGGCTTATTCCAATTCTGATGACCATTTTTGCCATTGGTGGTACCACCTATGGTATGCAGGAAGAAGCTGTTGCTTTCTACGCCTTAATCATCCCAGTCATGATGGCTGCCGGCTACAACGCTATGACCGCTGTTATGATCATCGTTCTTGGTGGTGGTGTTGGTGTTCTCGCTTCCACTGTCAACCCATTCTCGACTGGTATTGCTGCCCGTACTGCTAATGTCCAACTTGGTAGTATTCTTTGGATTCAGGGTATTATCCTTGTCCTCATGCTCATCGCGGCCATAGTTTATACTATGCACTACGCCAAAAAGGTCAAAGCTAGTAAATATAAAGATGACTCCACTGTTGCCTCCACTTTTAAAGCTATTGACCTCAAAGCCATCCCCGAATATACCAAAAAACGCAAACTTATTATGGGGATCTTCGCCTTTACCTTCCTTGTTATGATTATCTCTCTCGTACCTTGGACGGATTTTGGCTTTACCGTCTTTGAAGACTTCCATAGCTGGCTCGCTAGCATCCCAGTTCTCAGCAACATACTTGGGGTCGGCCACACCGTCGCACTTGGTTCCTGGTATTTTAATGAAATTTCCGCCCTCTTCCTCATCTCCGCCCTAATTATCGCCTTCATCTATCGCAAAGGTTTTCACGAAAAAGAAGTCTCCATCACCGATACCTTCATTGATGGTTCAGAGCAACTTCTCAGCGTCGCAGTCATTATCGCCGTTGCCGCCGCCGTCTCTATCGTCATGCGTAGCGGTGGAATCGAAGATACAATCATTCACTGGGGTGAAACTGGACTTAAGAATTCGAATGGTGGTGTCGTCGGCATTCTCGCCTACCTCTTCTATCTCCCGCTTTCCTTTATTATTCCATCCTCTTCTGGTCTCGCCGCAGCTTCAATGCCAATCATTGCCCCTGTTGCTGACCTGGTTGGTTCGACCAAAGAAACCATGGTTGTTGCTTTTGCTACCGCCAATGGTCTACTCAATATGATTGCTCCAACCATTGCATCACTTATGGCCGGACTTACCCTCTCCGGTGTCTCCTACAAAACCTGGGTCAAGCGCGTTCTTCCAATCATGATTTTCTTTGTCGTAGTTAGTCTAGTTGCAGTCTTCATTATGGGGGTTATCTAATGGCTAAAATTGTCGTCGCTCTTGGTGGCAACGCCTTATCAAAAGACGGTAAGGCGACCGCCGCCGATCAACTAGCCGTCGCGAACGAAACCGCTTCGGAACTAGTTAAATTAATTACCGCCGGGCACACTCTTGCCATCGTCCATGGTAATGGCCCTCAAATTGGCAATATCATTCTTCATGAAGAAGCTATCAATACCGAAAAAACTCCAACCATGCCAGTCGACGTCGCAGGTGCCATGAGTCAAGGGCAGATCGGTTATTGGTTGCAGAATGCTCTCAGGAATCAACTAGAGCAGCTCAAGATCAAAAAGCCTATCGCTTCAATTATCACTCAAGTTCTCGTTTCAAAAGACGATCCAGCTTTCAAGAATCCAAGTAAACCAATTGGCCCTTTCTATACCGAGGAAGAGGCTAAGAAACTTGCTAAAGCCCGCGGTTTCACCGTTAAAGAAGATGCTGGTCGTGGTTGGCGCAAAGTTGTACCATCACCAATGCCATTATCGATCATTGAATCTGACCTAATCAAAATTGCCATCGGTAACGGTGCCGTCATTGTCGCTGGAGGTGGCGGTGGTATCCCAGTCTGCTACGACCAGCACGGCCGCCTCACCGGTCTAGAAGCCGTCATTGATAAGGATTTTGCCGCTGAAAAACTCGCCGAAACTATCGATGCCGACATTCTATTAATCCTCACTGCAGTCGACAATGTTAAGATTAACTACAAACAACCAGATGAGAAAGCACTCACTGAGCTCACCGTCGACGATGCCTTCAAACTAATCGCTCAAGGCCAGTTTGCCGCAGGTAGCATGCTTCCAAAGGTTGAAGCTGGCGTCAGCTTTGTCTCTGGAGCCAATAAACGCGTCTGCATTATCACCTCACCAGAAAAAGCCTCAAAAGCGATCGAAGGCAAAGCCGGTACTCGCATTATTGCAAATTAAATAAGTCTTGTATAAACCCGATGTAAACCATAGTTCGCTATGGTTTACATTTTTATAAAAAAATAGTATAATAATCCCGTTACGCGCTCTAATTAGGAGTAAAAAATTATGGCAAAAAAAGTAATTGGCAACTTAAAGTTACGCATCCCTGGTGGCAAGGCCACCGCAGGACCTCCAGTTGGTTCAACCCTTGGTCAATGGGGTCTCAATATGATGGATTTCATTAATCCATTCAATGAGAAAACCAAAGAATATAACGGTAAGAATGTTATCGTTCACATTCAGGTCTTTGAAGATCGCACCTTCGCTTGGACTTGTCTCGGCCAACCAGTCGATGACCTAATCCGCGAAGAACTTAAACTTCAAAAAGGCTCTGGCCGTCCAAACACCGAAAAAGTCGGTAAAATCACTCGTGAACAACTTGAGAAAATCGCAAACATCAAGATGGAACAGCTCAATGCTATCGATCTTGAAGGTGCCATCAAAGTTGTTGCCGGTACCGCTCGCTCAATGGGCGTCGAAATTGCTGAATAATTTTATTTAAGCAACAAATATTAAATGTTGGGAGGGCTGAAAAAACTCAGCCCGCTACCACCACAGAAAGGAATCTATGACAAAAGAAGACATCAAAGCAGAAGAAATGACTGTTTCAGAAACCCCTGAAGTAGCTGAAACCCCAAAAACTGCTGAAAAATTTGCCAAAGCTGGTAAGAAATCTAAAAAACATGTTGAGGAAGTAAAAGCTGAAGAAGGGCGCAAAGCTCGTGCAGCAGAAAACAAACTAGCTGAACTCGAAGTTAAGCCAAAAGGTGAAAAGCCAGTTACCCGCTCCGTCCTAGAGCGTCGCGGCAAAAAATATCAAGCCGCCTACAAGGACATTGACCACGCTAAGTTCTACACACTAAGCGAAGCAATCGCCCTTGCAGTTAAGACTAACCCAGCTAAATTTGCTGCTACCGTTGAAATCCACGCCCGTCTTGGTGTTGACCCACGACAAGCAGATCAAAATATCCGTACCACCCTCGTCTTGCCTCATGGTAATGGTAAGGAAGTACGTGTAGCTGTCTTTGCTCCAGAAGATGAATGTAAAAAAGCTAAAGCAGCTGGTGCTGATATTGCTGAAGACGTTGAATTCATTAAGCAACTTGAAAAGGGAATTATCAACTTCGATATTCTTATCTCCACCCCTACTTACATGCCAAAGCTTGGTAAATTCGCCCGCCTCTTAGGTCCAAAAGGTCTCATGCCAAATCCAAAGGCTGGCACCGTTACTACTGATATTGAAAAAGCAGTTAAGGAATCTAAGGCCGGTAAGATTGAATATCGTGTCGACAAACAGGCCATTGTCCACCTTGGCCTAGGTAAGACTAACTTTACCGAAGCGAAGCTTCTTGAGAATGCCACTGCCTTCCTTGATTCACTTAAATCCATGAAGCCTGCCTCTCTAAAAGGCCAATACATTAAGAGTATTTATATTTCTTCAACTATGGGTCCATCCATTGCTATTGAAAACATCTACAACTAGGTAAAAGGTTCAAAAAAATATACCGCCGCAGGGTGGTATATTTTTAGTATGTCAACCAACTTAAATCAAAAAATACCCCAACGGGGTATTTTTCCAAAATTCGTAGACTCGTGTTTTTAATTAAGCTAATTCAACAGTAGCGCCGGCTTCTTCAAGAGTTTTCTTAAGAGCTTCAGCTTCGTCTTTCTTAACTTTTTCCTTGACAGTTGCAGGAGCACCATCAACGATAGCTTTTGCTTCACCAAGACCGAGACCAGTAGCCTCTTTGACGGCCTTAATTACAGCAATTTTTTGAGCACCAGCGTCTTTAAGAACGACGTTGAATTCAGATTTGCCTTCTTCTTCAGCAGCAGCGGCAGGAGCAGCAGCAACAGCAACAGCGGCAGCAGCAGGCTCAATACCATATTCATCTTTAAGAGTATTTTTAAGTTCGTTAACTTCAAGAACAGTAAGATTTACAAGTTCTTCAGCTAATTTTTTAATATCAGCCATTTTAGACCTTTCTATTATTAATAATTTGATATTTGTTCATTCAGAACAGTACAACATTGATTGTTTTAATATAAACTAATCAGAATATATTAAGATTAAGCTTCTAGCTTTGCTTCCAAACCGGAAACAATACCAGAAAGTCCACCGGAAAGACCAGAAATAGAATCGTTGACTGGTGAAAGCAATTGTGCAACCACCTGTGCGACCAATTCGTTCTTGGAAGGAAGAGCAGCAAGTGCAGTAATTTCAGCAGTGTCGATCATACGACCAGCTTCGCTAAAACCACCAACTAGCTTCAAAGCCTTATGTGTCTTTCCAAATTCAGCTAAGACCTTTGCAGGTGCCACTTCGTCAGCATCAGAAATTGCGTAAACCAATTGTCCGGTCAAATGAGTAGTATCGGTGTCTTTATAGACAGCGATTTCATTCATAGCAACACGAACTAAGCGGTTCTTTACAATCTTGATCTTTACACCTTGTTCACGAGCAGACTTACGCAATTCTTCAAGCTCAGCAACGGAAAGTCCCTGATAATTTGCATAAGCAGTTAGCTTTGCACTCGAAAGTAGCTTAGTTAAATCAGCAACCAATGTATTCTTTTTATCTTTTGAAATTGCCATAAAAAGTTTTTCCTTGATTGTTAAGAGTCTACGAATTTTTAAAATCCGTTACCAATTTATAAGATTTTTCCTCGGTGACATTATTAAGATTTGGCTAAATCACTGCTTTTTTATATAAAACCCAACCAAGATCCGTCACTGTCTATGGTAACTGCTCCCATTATATCAAAATTTTCTCAAAAAAACAATCTGAACACACCAATTCGAGGCTCGCACGATAAAAACTCACTAGATCAAAACAAAAGTTACGGTTTCTGAGTAAAGTAACCTGGTGTGCCTGGCGCATCAATACGAGCATAGTCTTTAAAAGTATGCATGATGCTATATTGTGTACCATTGCCACCTTGAAGATTATTGTTTCGCAAAAATAACTTTGTATTAGAAGGCAAAAGTGTGGTGACAAAACTTGGTGAAGCATAAATAGTTCTAATCATACTATTACCAAACATAAAGTTAGCTTCCTTCAAACTACGGGTGTCAAAGCTAGAAATGTCCAATATACCATTTACAGGATCTACCATCGATTTATTAAACATTAGGCTCATATTAACAACTTTTTTAGTATTGAAAGAGTTAAGGTTAAGACTAGTTAATTTTTCTGTACCTCTAAACATACCCGCCATATTAGTAACATTTCTCGTATCAAAATTGGAAAGATCAAGGCTAACGAGGTTTTTTACATCAGCAAACATACCTACCATATTAGTAACCCTACTGGTATTAAAACTTGTAATATTTAATCCAGTGAGATTAATCATATTATAGAACATATTATGCATAGTTGTAACCTGGCTAGTATCAAAATTGGAAAGGTCTAAATTAGTTAAAGGCTGAACCGAGCTAAACATACTTGACATATCGACAACACTACTTGTATTAAAACTTGATAGATTAAGATTGATCAGCTGCGCACCAGCGAACATAAAAGACATGTCTGTAACGTGACTAGTGTCAAACATAGTTAAATCCAGATTAAGCGGAGAGTACATTCCGCTACCATTAAGATAATTAAACATGCTATGCATATTTGTAACATTAGCAGTATTAAAATTTGTCAAATTAATACTTGACGCTAACATAGCATTAAACATATATGACATATCTTTAACGTGACTAGTATCAAGATGGCTAAGGTCTAGGGCCATATGTATTGTATCAGAAAACATCCCCGACATGTTAGTAACATTGTTAGACTTAAAACCTTTAAGATTTAGTCCACTTGCATTAGCCGTGTAATTATTACCAGCAAACATTCGGTACATATTCTCCGCACTCTCAGTAGAAAAATCGTCAAGGTTAAGTAATTCTATATGATTATAAGGCTTAATATAGGCAAACATCTGTGACATATTTTTTGTGCGCGAGGTGTCAATCCCTCTCATATCGACACCAATAACAGATGCCGAATCATTAATTATCGCACCAAACATATCTGAACTATCCTCGTTTGTGTAAACAACATCAGCATCACTCCACCAGAAAATATCATGGTTCTCCGTCCAAAGATAAATGGGGGTATTTGAATCAGTAGTTGATACAACCGCAGCATTTACTTGCATTAGATTTGGGGCGGCACTAGCTTTTTTAAACATACTACCTTTTGAATAAACATTACCATTTGTAATATCTCTAGCTTTTTTAGCAAACTCTGGGCCTGGCAAAAAAGTAGCTGTTTTTTGCGTAGTATTAGTCACTGTTGTAAAGAGAATCTGCTTAGAATAGGTACCTGGAACGAGGCTTGGAGCAGCTTTAACTCCAAATTCAACAGTATACTTAGAATGATCTGAATTATTATGTATATAAGCTTTCTCTGGACTTGAGCGTTTAGGAATAGGGTGAAAACGACTATCTGGAACAGAAAGACCATAACTTTTATAACCCCAAGATTTAGGAGTAAAAGCCGTCTCGGATATTGGAGCGGTCAGAGAATCAAACTTCTCAGTAATCGAAGGATTTGTGTGATTAAGATGCGTATCTTCATCAATACTCGAGATATAAGACGAAGCACCCGTAAGGTTATTAGTTTCTACATAAACAAATATCTGTTTATTTTTAAAAATCGAAGAACTCACTTCTGCTGGAGTAAAAACAAAATCTACACTAGGATCAGAGACTGAAGTAGCAAGAGTAATCGGAGTTGGCGGTGTAGACGGAGCTGCAAAGGTAGTATGCTGAGAGATTAGCAAAAGAAATACAGAAAACATCACCGAAACAATAACAAAAAGAATAACTGGTAAAACATAAAGACGTGATTTAACAGATAATGAACGCACTCTCTTAATCATTCTCCTCCTATTCCTCCCAAGTATTCTAAGTCATCCATATCTAGATAAGATTATAGCACAAGAATTATCTCATCATGCATTTATAATTATTTATGGTGATATTTACCACCATTCCAAATCTCCTGTGCACGGTACACCTGCTCCGCTAATATCGCTCGTACTAACTGATGAGGAAAGACTAGCCTCGAAAGGCTCCAAACCAAATTTGATTTTTGACGAATCTCCTCACTTACCCCAAAAGCTCCACCAATAATTATCACTACTTCTCTACTATTTACAAACTGCTGCGACAAGATCCCCGACAGCTCTGGTGAAGACAAGTTTCTCCCACGTTCATCCAGCAGAATCACATACTGCTGTCCCGAAAATGGCCATTTTGCAAGATATTGGTTCAATTTCTCCTCTTCAATCAGTTCCCATTCAATATTAAACGGCTTCTTCAATCTTTTTTGATATTCAGACACCGCTATATTCACCCAATCCAAATGTTTTCTACCGCCAGCAATTATATGGATCATATCTTATTAGTCTCATTTTAATTAAATTAGTATCATTATATCAAAAACATTTTTATTGTAACAAATACAACACTAATCTATAAATAACTTCAGTATTTATTACAACATTTGTCAAGTAATCCCTGTTAATATTGTGGAAATCTTCATGATAATTATTTGTTGACTTTTTTACAAGTCTGACATAATATAATATCAATATTATATTAAACAGACAGGATGCGAGGTGATGTCTGAATTACCAGAAAAACAAATAAAACGACTCCGCTCGCTTATTCAAGAAGCGGAAACCAATTTAGCCGCAGCCAAGGAACTACTTATTTCTGTAGTAGGTGATGGTGATGTAATTACCGCACCAAGAGAAGTTGTAGTTTCCGGACCAGAAGATAAAGTTATTGAGGGTGTTTTTGATGGCCAGATCATGATTGATCAAGACGGCAAAAACTATCCAGTTCCAGCAAATTACGCCAGTAAGTCTAAGCTCGTCGAGGGTGACATTATGAAGCTCACTATTACCCCTGAAGGTAAATTCCTCTACAAGCAGATCGGCCCAGTCGAACGCAAAACCGTAATTGGCACATTAACTCATCATGACGATAAATATTTTGTCGAAGTAAATGGCCGTGAGTATGAAATTCTTTATGCTTCAGTAACCTATTTCCGCCTTCGTGAGGGTGCACAGGTTTCTGTGGTAATCCCAGCCAATAATGACCAGGCAAATTGGGCTGCCGTCGAAGCTTCTTTGTAGTTAATCAAGACAGAACTTAAAAAAGACATTTCCAAAATGTCTTTTTTATCTCAAACATTTCCACCCACCGATATATGTTAAAATATATCTAATGAAGGCCTTATACCGTAAATACCGTCCACTAAAACTCGCCGATGTTGTTGGCCAAGATAAGACCATTCATCAACTCCAGGGAGCTATTAATCAAAACAAGGTGTCTCACGCCTACCTTTTCATTGGTCCTAGAGGTTGCGGTAAAACTTCCGTCGCCCGTATCTTTGCACACGAAATTAATCAATTTAATTACCAGCTAGAAGATTCTTATGTCGACATTATTGAAATTGATGCTGCCACTTTTACCGGCGTTGATAATATTCGAGAACTACGCGAAAAGGCCATGATTATCCCGACGACCGGTAAATACAAGGTTTATATCATCGACGAAGTCCATATGTTGTCAACCAGTGCCTTTAATGCTTTGCTGAAAATCCTTGAAGAACCACCTACTCACGTTGTCTTCATTATGGCCACTACTAACCCTGAAAAAATCCCCGCTACTATTGCTTCGCGTACCCAAATCTATCGTTTTAGTCTAGCTGAACCAAAAGTTATGCAGCATTTTCTCAGAAAGATTTCAGATCAAGAGGGAATTAATATCTCAGATGCTGCGCTACATATTATTTCCGAAAGAGGCGGCGGTTCATTTAGAGATTCATTGTCTATTCTCGATCAGCTCAGCACAATTAGTAATAAAGAACAACAAATAGATGAAGCTTCTGTCTCTGAGGCTCTTGGCATTCCGAGCCAACAGGGAATCGCCGATTTACTCCAAGCTTACCAAGAATCCGACACCAGAAGAATCACCAAACTCCTTTCAGAATTACTCAATGCCGGCTTTACGGCCGACTCTATCACCACAGAATTAATTCAGCAAATTATCAAAAGTCCTTCTCCAAAAACTCTATCTCTTATTGAACGACTTTTTTCCGTTACCGGCAATTTTCTAGAAGCAAAACTCACCGTCGCTCTTATTTCTGCCGCCCCGAATCCCTCCGTAGTAGTAACAACCACCCACGTAAGCGCGACCCCGGCCTCTAGCCCAACCATAATCCCCAATAATTCTGCAGCTCACATAGTCACAGCTGATTCCTCAAACTCAGCAGCTTCAACCACTCAAAAACCCTCCGAAACCAAAAGCGCCTTTGCTAGTATCCGCAATCAGCTAGTTAAAAATGCAAAAAGCCATAAAGCGGAACGCGCACTTCCACCCGTCGAGTCAGAAGATCTCACACCCGCTATCCCACCAACTCTACCCGAAGCCGTTGTTGACTCTGCTGGTATTTTTAATTTTAATGGCTTTGTTGCAAACGTATCTAACGTCAACCCTACTCTCCTAACTGCTCTTAAAAAATCCTTCTTTCTAATTAATGATAAAGACTTCGATATTTACCCTGAAAGACCAGTCTATTGGCGCATTTTAAGCCAAAAAAATAACCTTGACATTCTTCGTGGGGCCGCCAATTCAATTAATCTCACCGTTAAGAATCCTGACACTGACGTCATCCCAAAAACCGCCATCTCTTTTGATCAGGCCGCAGCTGGACAAACCACTAAACAAGACACATCTTCGCCAAACTTAAGCTCACTTTCTGCTATAATGGGTGACATACAGGAGGTCACCGATAACCCATTTTAGGAAATAGGTAAATTTATTTATGGCAGAATCAAAAGATACTACGGAAAGAAAATCCAAAAAGAAGACTATCTCTCAAAATGATCCTGAACTTTTTGGTGGTCGCATTCCGCCACAGGACATCGATGCCGAACGCTCGTTATTAGGCGCAATTCTTCTCGATGACTCTGCCTTCCCAGAAGTACTAGAAAAGATTAAGCCAATTGACTTCTATGAGAAAAAACATGGCACAATTTATCGCGCCATGATGTCACTCTATGAACATAGTCAACCAATCGACCTCCTTACTCTACGTTCCGAATTAAATAACCAAAAATTAATTAAAGAAGTTGGTGGCGCACCCTATCTCACTGAGCTCACCAATGTCGTTCCTACTGCTTCCAATGTACTTTCATATGCCAAGTTAGTCGAGCAAGCATCGATTCGCCGTCGTCTCATTCGTGCTGGTACCGAAATTACTAACCAAGCCTATGATAGCTCCAATGATGTCTCCGTTATGCTTGGCGCTGCTGAAAAAGAACTTTTCGCCGTTTCCGATCAGACTACAAAAACAGAATATGCCGCTCTTGAAGATCTTCTTGTTGATGCCTTTGATCGCATGGAGGCTCTCCATACCAACAAAGGTGCGCTCCGTGGACTAAAAACCGGCTTTCGTGATCTTGATAATAAAACAGCCGGCTTTCAAAAAGGTGATCTTATTATTATTGGCGCTCGTCCTGCTATGGGTAAAACCACTTTTGCGCAAAACCTCGCCTACAACATCGCTGGCATTAATAAACGCGGCGTCCTCTTCTTTTCAATGGAGATGGCGAAGAATGAAATTGTCGACCGTATGATTGCAAGCACCTCTGGTGTTGATTCCTGGCATATCCGAACAGGTAATATTACTGCCGATGATTTTGCCAAAATCGGTGATGCTTTAGGTGAGATGAGCGAAATCCCATTATACCTTGATGATACTAGCTCAATGACCGTCCTCGAACTTCGTAATAAAGCCCGTCGCGCTGCACATGACCATGATATTGGTCTAATTATCGTAGACTATCTCCAGCTCATTTCCGGTTCCGATCGTTATGCCGGTAATCGCGTGCAAGAGGTGACTGAAATTTCCCGTGGTCTCAAAACCCTTGCCCGTGAACTAGAGATTCCCGTCATTGCCCTTGCTCAACTTTCTCGTGGTGTTACTGGCCGTGACGATCCTCGCCCAGTTCTTTCTGATCTTCGTGAATCAGGCTCCATCGAGCAGGACGCCGATCTTGTTATGTTCTTGCATCGTCCCGATTATTACCACCAAGAAGATGGCTATGAGCCCACCAATGTCACAGAACTCCTTATGGCTAAGCACCGTCATGGGCCAATCGGCAAAATTGAACTCTACTTCCACCCCGAGCTCCTTCGTTTTATGTCACTTGATAAAACCAGGGAATAGCACGAAATTATTTTTCATGCTAAAATACTAACGTGGGTAAATTAAATCCAAATAAATATTTTCTTTACAAAAATCGTTTCATTATTGGCTACATTCTTCTCGCAGCCAGTTTTCTAGCATTAATACTTTTTGTCCCCAAAATCGCTCTTACTGGCCTATCAGCCAGTGAGATTACTTCCGCCACCGCCAGTCAAAATCTTAACCTACGTAGTGTTTTTGATGGACAGCTCGTTGATCTCCCTTATCATCTACTTCAAAAATTCATCTTTAAACTTATTGGCATTACCACCTATTCTGTCATTATTCCGAGCATCATTGTCGGCGGTTTTCTAGGTTTCTTTCTTATTCTTCTTTTGAACCGTTGGTTTAGGAATAACACTGCCATCATTGCTAGTATTATCGCCGTCCTTTCCTCAAATTTTCTTTTTCTTGTCAGTAACGGTACCCCACTCATTATGGTCGTCTTCTGGCCAACCTTACTACTCTGGCTTGGCTCCAAAGTTCAAGGGAAAGAACGCCCCGCCCCAATTTGGTCTTTCATCTTTGCTTTTGCCCTCTTTCTCTCCAGTTTCACACCTTACATGATTTATCTCATCATTCTCATTCTCATCTATACCGTCCTTCACCCTCATCTTCGTTTTACTATCAAAAATCTCCCTCGTATCCCCTTTATTCTTGTTAGCCTAATTATCTTAATCGGATTTGGTTTTATGGGTTTCATTTTCTTGCAGCACCCAGAAACCGTTAAGCCACTTCTCTACTCTGGCGACTTTAAGATCACCACCTATCTTAACAACCTTAAACAAGCCTTCTTACCATTCTTCACCTGGCATGGTGTCATAGAAAGTATTTTCCTCGCACCCCAAATCAGTTTACCTGCAACTCTTATTGCCGTCATCGGCCTCATCTCTACGTTTAAAGGCTTTTTCGCCAGCCGCAACTCCATTGCTATTTTCTTAATTATTTTTACCATTCTCATCTCTGGTTTTCACACCGATTACGCTGTTTTATTAATCCTACCTTTTACCATCTTAATCGCCCATGGCCTACGCTACATTATTTACAAATGGTACAATCTCTTCCCCGAAAACCCCTATGCAAAACTTTTTGGCGTAATCCCTATCGCTATCTTCCTCTTCACAATGATTACTTCAGATCTTTCACATTTTATTTCTGGTTATCGCTATGCCGCACCAGTCGCCAACCAATTTAGTAACGATCTTACCATTGTCTTAACTCACGTTAAATCCGACAATTATTTACTACTCGATCAAACAGATGACTTCTCTAAACTCTTAATCGCTACTAATACTGTTAAACCCATCTTAAAACAACCTCTCGATTATCTCGTTATCACAAGTCTCGACAATCTTCCGCAAAACACTCAAGTTTACACCATGACTAAACATACCGACGAAAAATTAGAACTTCAAAAAATTTATACCTCCTCAAAATCTCAAAACTCTGACCGTCTATACTTATACTCTGTAAAGTAATCTGATATAATAAAACAAGTAATAAATATATAAGGAGATTGTTTATGGGTGCTACTTTTGACCAGATGAAAATGATTAATACTTTAAGAAAAGCCCAAAAAGACCTAAAAAACGAAATCGTAGAGGTTGAGGCTGGTGACGGTGCTGTTGTTGTCCAAATCACTGGTGAACTTAAAGTTAAAAAAGTTTCTATCGATCCTTCCCGCATTGATCTTGATGATATTTCCGAGCTAGAACGCTGGATTGAAAACTGCTTCCGTGATGGCTATGCTAAAGCTCAAGAAATTGCAACGGATAAAATGAAGCCTCTGATGGGCCAACTTGGTGGCCTCTCTGGTCTCGGCATGTAATCAAATGTTGCCACAAGCTCTAGAAAATGCCATCGAAGCACTGGGGAGTCTCCCAGGAGTCGGTCCACGCACAGCCGAACGTTATGCTACATATCTTTTTCGTGCCGATCAAAAAATTACTAACACTATTATTGATGCCCTTAGTCACCTCCATTCAGATGTCAAGACTTGTCCCATCACCTTCGCACTCATCAATCACAACGAAGAAGTCTCCCCATTTTATGATGGAGAAGATCGTGACAGAAGCACAATACTCGTCGTTGAAGAGCCTTTAGATATCTATGCTATTGAACAAACCAAACAATACCACGGCACTTATCATGTACTTGGAGGTGCTATCTCGCCAATTGATGGCATTACTCCTGACAAACTTCACATCGAGGAACTCATTTCACGCGTGGATTATGATCAAGTGCAAGAAATCATTATCGCCACCAATCCAAGTGTTGAAGGTGAAAGTACCGCCCTTCTCCTGCAGCGCGTATTATCTGGCAAATACCCTAATCTCAAAATCACACGATTAGCTCGAGGTCTCCCTCTTGGTGTTGACCTTTCTTTTGCTGATCAAATCACTTTAGGTGCCGCCCTTACCAACCGCACTAAGTTTTAGTCCTCGCTTCGATATCTATTTTTATGCTAAAATCAAATCATTATTATCATTCGGAGGTTTTATATTTATGGATCAAAATTTATTGGCAATTTTAGGCATAGTAATTCTTATTCTTTTGGTCGTAATTCTTTTTATTACCATCAAAAACCAAGCAAACAGTAGTCAATCGGACCTTCTTAAATTACTTGAGGCTATGACTAAAAACACCGATCAAATTGTTGAAGCTTCTAAGAACCTTCATGAACGAATGATTCGCGTTGAAACTACTGTGGATAAAATTACCAAAGGCGTTGATGATGGCTTTCGAGATAATCGCAAAGAAATTGCCACTAACTTACAGACTATTCAAAAAACAGTCGACTCAAGAGTAAAAGACCTTCAAACTGATAATGCAAAAAAACTTGAAGAAATGCGGCTTACTGTTGATGAAAAACTGCAAGCCTCCGTTGAAAAACGCTTCAACGAAAGCTTCAAGACCATCTCCGAACAACTCACTAGTGTATATAAGGGCCTTGGAGAAATGAAAAATCTTGCTACTGGCGTGGGCGACTTAAAAAAAGTTATGGAAGGAGTAAAAACGAGAGGTATCTATGGCGAAGTTCAGCTAAATAGCATTATTTCAGACATCTTAAGTCCAAGCCAATACCAGGAAAACATCAACACAAAACCCGGCTCTGCTGATCGCGTCGAATTTGCAGTTAAAATGCCAGGTAGGGAAGAAGACCACGAAACTTATCTGCCTATCGACTCAAAATTCCCAGTTGAAAATTATTCTCGCCTCATCTCCGCCTATGACCAGGGTAATAAGACTGACATTTTGACCTATCAAAAGGCCCTAGCCACCGACGTTAAAGAACAGGCCAAAAAAATCTCAACAAAATACATCGAGCCGCCTTTTACTACTGATTTTGGCATGATGTTTGTACCTACAGAATCCCTTTACGCAGAAATTTTACGCATTCCGGGCCTTTCTGATGAAATTCGTCAAAAATATAATATCAGCATCACCTCACCGTCCACTCTCCCCGTTACTCTATCTGGACTTCTCATGGGCTTCCGCACTGTGGCTATTGAAAAACGTAGTAGCGAGGTCTGGCAAGTTCTTGGCGCCATTAAAACTCAGTTTAATAAATTTGGCGACCTTCTTGAAGCCACCAAGAAAAAACTTCAAGAATCTGCCAACAAAATTGATGCCGCCGCCACTACCTCTCGTCAAATTGAACGTCGCTTAAAAGAAGTTGAAAGCCTACCTACCGCCGACAGCATCAAGTTGATTGGTGAAATCGATGATTCATTCTAAAACTAAAACCCTCATCATCTGTTATAATTAAGCTAATGTACGAAAATTTTACTAAGTTTATTTCAGATAAGACAAAAATCTGCATTATTCAAGCAGAAAATCCTGATGGCGATTCTTTAGGCTCCGCTTTGGCTCTTGAAGCCCTACTTAAAGACAAACAAATTTCTCAGTTTTGCCCAGTGAATATTCCAAAGTACCTTCGTTATTATAAAGATTGGTCAAAAATTACTAGCGAAATTGATTATCAAGCTGATGGTTACATTATTGTCGACACTGCAGCCCAAATTCTACTCAGTAAATTAACTGATGATCTTACAATCAAAAATCTTCTCTATACTAAACCAATTTTTGTGATTGACCATCATGAGACTCCTGACGATCTTGATTTTCCACACCAGTCAATTATTGAACACCTTCCTTCCTGCACTAATGTAATCTATAACATTGCAACGCAAACAGGATTAACAATCGACAAGACAGCTGCTGAATATATCTTTCAAGGTCTACTCTCTGATACACTTGGACTCACTTCTGCGGGAGTTTCTGGCGATACTTTTCGTCTAGCCGCTGAGCTACAAGATCTTGGTGCCAATATTAGCGAACTCGAAGAGAACCGTAAAGAATTCATGAAGAAATCTCAGCGTATCCTTGCCTATAAGGCAGAGCTGATCCAGCGTATCGACTACTCACTCGACGGTCGACTCTCTACAATTCATATTCCGTGGGAAGAAATCCAGGAATATTCGGATGAATATAATCCTAACGTCCTAATTCTCGAAGAAATGAAAATGGTTGAAGGGGTCAAAGTTGCAGTTGCAATCAAAACTTATCCCGATGGCAAACTAACTGGTAAAATTCGTTCCTCTCTCCCCATTTCTGATAAAATTGCCGGCTACTTTGGCGGAGGTGGTCATCCTTATGCCGCCGGCTTCCGCATTTATGATACAAATTATCAAGATACTCTCCGTGAACTCGTCACCTGTAGTTACAAACTAATTGATACATATGAGCAAGAATCTACTACAGCAGAAACCACTTTCATTGGAAGCTTTTAAAATGAGACTTTATAATACCTTAACCAGAAAAATCGAGGATTTCATTCCTCAAGATCCTAAAAACGTCAAGATTTATACCTGTGGCCCCACAGTTTATAGCTTTGCCCATATCGGAAATTACGCCGCCTACATCTATTGGGATTTATTGATTCGCGTGATAAAACTTCATCATTGGATTCCAAATCGCGTCATGAATCTTACGGACGTTGGACATCTTACCTCAGACGGAGATGATGGTGATGACAAGCTTGAAAAAGGTGCCAAAAAGGAAAACAAAACTGTTTGGGAAATTGCGGACTTCTATTCAGCCGCTTTCTTAAAAGATTACAGTGAACTCAACCTACTTCAACCAACCAAAATTGCCCGTGCAACTGACTACATTAAACAAGATATTAAGTTTGTAGAAGAACTAAGTAAGAAAGGTTTCACCTACGAAACTACTGATGGTATTTATTTCGATACTAGTAAGTTTAAAAATTATGCAGATTTCGCAAGGCTTGATCTGGAGAACTTAAAAGTAGGAGCTCGCGTCGAATATAATCCCGAAAAACGTCATGCTTCCGATTTCGCAGTCTGGAAATTTATTCAAGATGGGGAAGACCACGCTATGCGATGGGATTTTCTTGGACGCCCAGGCTATCCCGGATGGCATCTTGAGTGTTCTGTTATTTCCCACACTGAGTTAGGCGAGCCTCTCGATATTCACACTGGTGGCATAGACCATATTCCAGTCCATCACACCAATGAAATCGCGCAAACTGAAGCTGCCCTTAATACCACAATGTCACGTTTTTGGCTCCACTGTAATTTCATCACTAGCGAAGGTCAGAAATTCAGTAAATCTTTAGGTAATGCCTATACTCTTTCCGAGCTTAAATCAAAAGATTTTTCACCTTTAGATTATAAGCTTTGGGTTTTACAGGGGCACTATCAGTCAGAGCGTAATTTTACACTTGCAGATCTTAAATCCGCACAAATTCGTCGCTTAAAGTGGAAAAACCAAATCGCAGAACTCTTGCAATCTAATCATAATGAACTGATCGCTTGTCAAGGTAGTAGTAAGCTTACCGATTTTCTCCACTCTCTCTTACAAAAAAACGACACACCAAAGACCAACCTTTCTCGTCAAATTCTCGAATATGCATCTGATAATTTAAACTCTGCCGAAGCGTTCTCATATATTGATCAACACCCTCTTTCGCTTGACGACTGGGCGCTTGTTGAACAACTATTCGGCCTTGGACTATTTGAGCAAACACTACCTTCGCAAGAAGTTATAAATCAAATTGAAGCCAGGGATCAGGCTCGTCAGCAAAAAGATTTTCAAACCGCAGATAGGCTTCGAGCTCAGATTGAACAAGCCGGTTTTGTGGTCAAAGATAACCCCAATCAGTCAATTTGGCAATATTATAAATAGCTTATTTCTTTTTCCAACGAACTCAGCTATACTAAATAAAAATAGAGGAGGTAAATGTCACGCACAATTGAGGTCGATACCAAAACTTTTATTCGCTTTTGGTTCGTTATTATTGCTTTTGCAGGCCTTGGCTACTTAATTTTCAAAGCCGCTAGTGGTCTAATTATCATTTTTATTTCAGCTTTTCTCGCGCTAGCTCTACGCCCACTTGCCAAACTGATTGACAAAATAGACAAGAAAAAAGAACGACCTGGGCTTTCTGCCATTATTGCTGTTCTTGTCGTCGTACTTGGTTTCTCGACAATTGTTGCTGTGGTCGGACCTATGATTGTCTCTCAAGTTTCAATCTTTCTCGCCTCTGCTCCTCAAAAAATTTCTGCTGTAATTGGCGAATTTAACCTAAATCGCCTAGGTGAACACTTTGGTATTTCTGATTTACAGGCTCAACTTCTCATAGCCATACGTAATTTTTCCAATACTCTACTTAATAACCTCAGTGGAATCGCAATTAGTAGCGTCGGTACCATCGGTGCCATCCTCACAAATATCGTTCTTACTATCGTCCTCACTATCCTCTTTATGCTTGAAGGCCCAACCTTAGTAGAAAATTTTTGGCGCACCGTCTCATCTTCTCGCAATGCGCAAGCTACCCGCGTTTGGCACCGCGTTACAGCAAAATTAAGCACCGTGGTTGCCAAATACGTCTCCGCCCAAGTTTTAATCGCCCTGCTTGATGGCACCATCACTGCCATTAGTGTCTTTGTTCTTTGTTTAATCTTCAACGTCCCGGGTGGCATTGCTATTCCTTTAGGACTCATCTCATTCCTCTTCTACCTCATTCCTATGTTTGGACCAGTCATCGCCTGTATTATCAACACCCTTCTTCTCTTCGTCAATTCTCCATGGGCAGCTTTCAGCTTCTTCCTCTTCTACCTCATCTTTCAACAAATTGAAAACAATATCATAGCCCCACGTATTCAAGGTAAAGGCCTTGGTCTACCTCCAGTTATTATTCTAATTTCCATCATCATCGGCATGTATGCTTTTGGACTTATCGGCTGTCTAATTGCCATTCCAATTGCTGGTTGCATCAAGGTCATCATCGACGAGTATGCTGCCATTAAAAAAGTAATGGACGATTAAATTCATAGACTATTTAATCCGTCTATGACATAATTATTGGGAACTAAATTTTAAGGAGTATATTATGGAACAGGTATTACCATTTCTTGAAGGAATTTTTATGATCGCCACCATCGAAGGAGATCAGCCACATGTCCGTCCTTTTGATGCAGCTGGCATTCTTGATGGCAAACTCTACATTGGTACTAAAAATAATAAAAAAGTTTTTGCTCAGATTAAAAACAATCCAAAAGTTGAAATCTACGCAAAGCACGACATCTTAGGTACCCTTCGCATTACCGCTGAAGCCTACCCAGTCGAAAACGAAGCACAAAATCAAGCAGCCTACGAATCCACCAAAAAAGACTATGCAGGAACCGACTGTGCTGCCCTAGAACTTAGAAACGTTCACGGTACTATTCAAAATAAACTTGGCGAAGTAATCAATGTCGAATTCTAAGCCCCTCGCACCAACCACAAGCGTTAAGCAAACCACTCTCATTTACCTCACAGCAATCTCTGCAGGCATTTTGCTAATTTCAAACTTAGCTGCCACCAAGCTTTGGAACATGTTCGGAGTTGCTGTTGATGGGGGGATTCTTTGTTTTCCAATCTCATATGTTCTCGGCGACATCATTATCGAGTTTTATGGCAAAAAAGTCGCAAAATCGGTTATATTCTCCAGTATTCTCTTGAATATTCTTGCCGTACTAGTTTTTTGGGCGGTTTGCGCGCTTCCTCCTTTCACAGGTACTGAAGAAATGCAGGCCTCCATCGTCAATGTTCTAGGTTTTGCGCCGCGAATTATTTTAGGCTCACTCACTGCTTACTTTTTCTCACAATTTTCCAACAATTACATTTTCGTTAAAATCAAACAAAAAACCGGTTCTAAGCTCTTTCTCGTACGTGCCCTCGGCTCGTCTGTCGTTGCACATTTTTTGGATAGTCTAGTCTTTGAAACTATTGCTTTTCTTGGCGTCCTTCCATTTAATGATTTCTTAAATCAAGCTATCCTCGCCTACCTCCTCAGTCTCGGACTTGAACTAGTTTTGTCTCCATTGGAACTATTGATCGTATCAAAAGTTAGACCAATTCTGAACGAACAAGCTAATTCTGATCCAAAACTAACATCAACTAGCAAGGCTAATTAGGGCCCGACCATGTTCGATTTTCAGATTGACCATAAAATTCCTGGCTGCCTTGGTCGAGCAGGCACCATAAAAACCCCGCATGGGGAAATCAAAACCCCAGCTTTCATAACCGTTGGTACCCAAGGTTATGTACGTTTCCTGGAACCAGCAGACCTTGTCGCCATTGGTGCTCAGGCCATGCTAAGTAATGGTTATCACCTACGTCGAACCTCATATCAAATCGCCGACAAAAAAGGTTTGTCCAACTGGTCAGGTTGGGCTGGCCCCACACTCACCGACTCTGGTGGATTTCAAGTCATGTCACTCGGTTCTGGTCTAGGTAAAGTAGTTTCAATGGACAAAGAACGTGGTGTAACTAATACGGCCCATAAAGAACGTCTTGCTCATGTCACCGAAGATGGTGTCCATTTTACTGATCCATTCGACGGTCAACCAGATTTTATTGGCCCCGAAGAATCCATGCAAATTCAATGTAGAATAGGCGCCGACATTCATATGGCCTTTGATGAATTAACTTCTCTCGCTGATGATTATGATTATAATGTTGAAGCCTTGGCCCGCACCGAACGTTGGGCTCAGCGTAGTTTAGATGAACACATGAAACTACGCGACTCTCTTGGCTATCGCCAAAGTCTCTACGGAGTTTTACAGGGCGGTCACTGGGAAGATCTTAGACGTAGCACTGCCAAAAAACTCGGTGCCATGCCATTTGATGGCTACGGTCTCGGCGGCGCCTTCCTTAAAGAAGATCTCTCAGAAATTCTTCGTTGGTGTAATGAAGAACTCCCAGAACATAAACCACGCCATCTTTTAGGACTTTCTCATCCAGATGATATTCTAAATGGCACTGAAATGGGCGCCGACACCTTTGACTGCGTTGCACCCACTAGGGAAGCCAGACATGGTAAGATTTACACAAAATACGGCGACATTAATTTACGTAAATTTAAAGACTCCAATCTACTACTCGATGAAGATTGTGATTGTCCTACCTGTCGAGCCGGCCACACTCGTGGCGAGCTCCGCACCCTTTGGCGCTCCGGCGACGGGGAATTAAAGGCTAAATTTTATCGCCTCGCCTCCATGCATAATCTACGTTTTGTTATTCGACTTACTGAACAAATTCGTAGCGCTATTCTAGAAGATAGCTTCCATCAGTTTAAACAAGAATTTCTAAAAAATTATTACTCAAAATAGAAAAACCCAAATTATTTATGCTAAAATAGGGTAGTGGATAATCAAGTCTCTTTCGTCCGAAGACACCCCCTGCTAAAAGATGTTTTTAGCTTGATTATTTTTGTCCTTTTCGTGATCCTAGGCACATATTTTCTTAATACTTACATCATGCGTTCATACAATGTGGTTGGTGCCTCCATGGAAAATACCCTGCACGGCAAAGATCGCTTAATTGTTAACCGTGCTGCCGTTTCACTCTCACATTTTTTTGGTAAACCTTATATTCCGGAACGTGGTCAAATTATTGTTTTCTTGAATGGTGATGCCAGTGGTCCATTAACCTGTGGCGTCGAAGCTTCCATCCGTGATCAATACATCATTAAACGTGTCATTGCCTTTCCAGGCGAGCGCGTTGTCGTAAAAGACGGCAAACTAACTGTATATAACCAAGAACATCCTGAAGGTTTTAACCCAGACGAATCAACCAGAAAATCAGATCAAGACGGACCAAAGAAATATACTGCCGGCGAAGTCGATATGACCGTACCAGAAGATGAAATCTTCGTTGCTGGTGATAACCGCGAGGGAACTCACTCCTACGATTCTCGCTACGGCCTTGGTACAATTCCTTATTGTCGCATCATCGGCCCAGTCCTCTTACGTCTCTATCCTTTTGATAAAATTCGTCTATTTTAGGTTATAATATTTATATATGTCAGATTATGTATTGATACGTAAGGGGCGCAATATAATTAGTGCAGTGCTGCACGCCTTATTTAACCTTATCCTTGGACTTGGGTCTGTTTTTATCACCTTCTCCACTGCCAGCTGGATTCCAGGTGCCATACTCGTCATTCTTTCAAAGTGGCGTATGTTCGCAGTTCGACCCCGCTATCTTTTTCTCAACCTCAAGTCTAACTTAGTGGACCTTATCGTTGGCTTTTCCTTCATCTTCATCACCTACTGTTCTGGTCCAACCCTTCTGCCGATCCATTTCATACTCGCTATTTCTTATTCCGCCTGGCTCATTGTCTTAAAACCAATGTCCTCAGAGCGCGCCTCAGCACTACAGTCTCTTCTTGCGGTTTTCCTAGGCACAACCGCCACCACCCTTATGACTGCCACTGCCAACTCCATTTTCCCAGTTTTCCTCAATTTTCTTGTCGGCTTTGCCGCAGCCAGACATGTCCTCGTTCAAGGCGATGACGCTGACTTCTCATTCTTATCCCTAATTATCGGGCTAATCTTTACTGAATTTTCTTGGTTCTCCCAATCCTGGCTTATCGTCTACACCTATCGAGAAATTGGCTTCCTTCTTCCACAGTCTGCCATTCTTTTAACTGCGCTTACGTTTTTACTAGGTTATATTTTTAAGAATTACTCGAGTAACGAAGATTTCTCTTTTTCAAAAATCGCCACTCCAACTATTTTTTCAATAATTCTCATTGTTATCATCGTATTATGGTTTAGCAAACCATTATTCAACGTTTAACTAATACACATAAAGGAGGTAAATATGACTAACGAGTCTCATTCAGATACTCAAAATAATAAATCAGATAAAGCAGAACAGGAAACTGTAACCCCTAAAAACGTAATTCAGACCACCAACAAACACACCAGTAAAAAAACCAGAACCAATCCAATGGTTGTAGTTTTAGCGGTCGTTGCTCTTGCTAGCGGTCTCTATAATCTACATCTTACAAATACCCTTTCTTCTAAATTCAATTCACATAACTACAGCCAAAATTCAAATGCCAATTCTCTAAATTTCGCCGAAGGCTCTATCGCCAGCGTGGCTAATTCCGTCTCAAAAAGTGTGGTCTCCATCGTTACTAGCACCACACAAAAGTCCCTCACCAACTCCGAATCATCAGCAACGGCTGCTGGCACCGGCTTCATCCTTAGTAAAGACGGTTATATTGCTACTAATAAACATGTAGTCTCTGGCGCCAATAAAATCGGCGTCTTACTTGATGATGGTACCGCTTTTGAAGATGTCGAATTAGTTGGTACAGATCCACTCAACGACTTTGCTATTATCAAAATTAAGGATGCCAAAGATCTTACCCCAATCAGATTAGGTGATTCTAAGACCATCTCGGCAGGACAGCAAGTTATTGCCATTGGTAATGCGCTTGGCGCCTATCAAAATTCGGTCACTTCCGGTATTATTTCTGGTAAAGGTCGTAGCCTCACCGCCACCGACTCTACGCGCACGCAGATTGAAACACTCTCCGATATGATTCAGACGGACGCTGCTATTAATGGCGGGAATTCTGGTGGCCCATTACTCAATGCTGCTGGCGAAGTTATCGGCATCAATACCGCCTATGCCAGTCAAGGTAATAATGTTGGCTTCGCCATCCCTATTTCTAGTGTTAAAGGTATCATTAAGAGCGTACTTAAAAATCAAAGTTTTGAGCGTGCCGTGATTGGTGTTCGTTATATTAATCTTACGCCAACGATTGCTAAACAAAAGAACCTAGATATAAATCATGGAGCGTTAATTTCCTCCAGTAAAGGTAATAACGCCATTATTCCAGGCAGCGCTGGCGATAAGGCCGGACTCAAGGAAAACGACGTTATCACCTCTGTTAACGGCGTAGAAATTGGTGTCTCCGGTTCACTCTCTAGCTTAATAGGCGAATATTCTGCAGGTGACACGGTAACACTTACGGTCGTCCGCAATGGTAAAACCGAAAGTCTCGACTTAACACTCACGGCTTATAAACAATAACTAAAAATAGACCCTCTAAGGGTCTATTTTTTTATCCGTCCTAATACTCGAAACAAGTAATTAGTCCTTCACTTAGCACATGTTTAAATCCGTAACGCTTAGCATAGCGAATAACCTTTTCGTGTTGACTCATGTCAGACTCTAGGATCAAATATTTTTGGTGTAAGGTTTTTTCCTCAAACAACTTGATCCATTTTTTTCGAATCTGTCGTATCAACTTATAAATTAACTCTAGGCCATTCTTCTCAGCAAATAATGCCACGGCTGGTTCGTATCCAATCTCCGGCGACTGCCATTCCCATGCCCGGTCTACATAAGGTAAATTTGCCATCATAATATCTGGGGCCGGCGCATCATCTTTTACATCAGATAGCAAGTCGCCCACGGTTAAGTGTAAGTTTTTAGTCTTATATTGAGCAGCATTTGCGACTGCCACCTTTAGTGCTTCTTTTGAAATGTCTACACCAATCACTTCCGCATTTAGACAAGCTAGTGCCGTTGAAACAGAGACACAACCAGAGCCCACCCCGACCTCAAAAATCAAAACTGGTGACATAATTTCCGTTTTAAGTTTCGCATATTCTTCTTTAATCGTCGGATTGTCCGGCCAGCTTGGTTCTATTGCACCAATTTTTTGTTTAATCAATAGATCAAAGGTTTCAATCTTTTTTTTCAAAATACTATTATATAGTCGTACCGCCAGCTCAACCATCACTTCAGTTTCCGGCCTAGGAATTAAGACGTCTGGATTTACTCTGAATTTATGTCCATAAAACCACTTTTCACCGGTAATATACGCTAGTGGCACATGCTGTGTGCGCAAACTTAGCATCCGATCCGCAGTTTGCCGTTCCTTATCCGACAAAATTGACTCCTCATGTGTCACAAGATAAGTTCGGTCGGCAGCTTTAAACACATTAGTTAGAATTAATTCCGCATCAATTGGATTAACTAAAGTCTTTGCCTGCGTTAGCCATCTTTTAATTGTTAACGCCATTTGGCTCCTTACTCCGCAATACCGTTTTCGTCACGAATTACTTGCATTTCGTATTTTTTAAGCTCTGCTAAAATATCATCAAGATCACCGTCCATCACAGCATTAATATTTGAACGTGAAAAATGGATTCGATGATCAGTTACACGATCCTGCAGAAAATTATAAGTTCTAATCTTTTCAGAACGATCACCAGTACCAATCAAAGACTTGCGAGCCGCAGAAGCATTCGCTGCCTGCTCGGCACGCTTAATCTCATTTAAACGAGTACGGAGTACCATCATTGCTTTTTCTTTATTTTGCCTCAATGATCGCTCATCCTGCATCGCTACTACGAGGCCGGAAGGATAATGCGTAATACGAATTGCGGAGTTTGTCGTATTAACCGACTGCCCACCATGTCCACCAGAGTGGTAAATATCAATACGCAAATCTTTTTCATCAATTTCAATTTCCGACTCCTTTACTTCCGGCAAAACTACAACAGTCGCCGTTGAAGTATGAATTCGTCCCTGAGACTCCGTTACTGGAACACGCTGCACTCGATGCACTCCGCCCTCAAATTTCAGGCTACCAAATGGTCTTTCGCCAGAAATCTTCACAACTACTTCCTTAATACCGCCCGCCTCATTGGCGTTTTCAGACATTAATTCGGTTTTTAGTCCGTGTTTTTCTGCGTAGCGCAAATACATACGATAAAGTTCGGCTGCAAATAGGGAGGCTTCATCACCACCAGCTCCAGCTCGAATCTCCATAATCACTGGCTTGTCATCGTCCGGATCCCTTGGAATTAGTTTTTCTTCAAGGCTAGCAGTCAAAGTCTCAATCTTCGCCTGGTTTTCGTCAATATCAAGTTTTGCCATCTCCGAAAGTTCCGCGTCACCTAATAACTCTTCGGCGTCCCTAATATGAGCCTCGCACTGCTTGATTTCTTTATCAATATTTATAATTTCATTAATTTCAGATAAACGTTTTGATTTAGAAGCAAAATCCTCACTCATATAGGCATTTGGATCAGCCAAAAAAACTGTAATCTTTTCAGCTTCTTCAATCAAACTTTTTATCTTTTCTTGCATAATTTATCCTGGTGGGGTTTAATTAACCAGGTTTTACTCGCGTATAAAGAGGACATCGAGGAGAAACTCTAACGCCGCATATACGAAGAGTAGCTGGCTGCCCCCAATAGCGATATTATACCATAAAAATTGCTATCGTGTTGTCGTTTAGACGTTTTGACGTTTATATGTTATAACAAATGTATGAACAAAAAGATTGGCGAAGCAATTAGTAACTATGGCGTTAAAAATGTTAAGCTAATAGTTCCAGATGAAGTTATCCTTAAAAAATACTCTGACACTATTAGTTCATGCCTCTCCCAAAACGATATGCTCAGAAAAGAAAACACAAGACTCATCTCTCTCCGCGACTGGTTACTACCAATGCTAATGAATGTACAAGTAAAAATTGCAGAGGACTCGCAATGAAAGTTTTAGTAATATCTACAAAGTGCAACAAAGCCAATATCTCTAATCTTAAAGTCGACATCGTCTCTTGGTGTGACAATGAGTTGGGTTTAATAAATCTGCGCGATTATGATGGTATAGTGTTCGATATGTCGGACTACTATCTAAATTCATACAACGTTAGTTCAATGCGCGGAGTTTTCGAGCATCACTCTATATCTCCAGACATTATCTACGATGTTCTCAAAAAGCCTGAAACTTTCATTATAGTAGTTGGAAACCCAAATACTACAGTAAAACAAGAGAGTATTTTGAATTTAATTGGCTTCTCTGTTTCTTCTGAAATAAGGAATGGCAACACTGTAACGCGCGAGAAAACAGGCGACCGAACTTTTCTGAAATATTTGGAAAAAGTAAAAAGCTATTCATATTTCTTGGGTGAGAATATTACTATATCGAGCCATGTTCAATTAAAATGGTGTTCCGGTGTAGCTGGCTATGAGATGGCAGGTACGCTTATTCCTCTACTGAAAAATCGCGCCGACAAAATTTTAGCGGCAAAACTCGAGCCTTTTACAAAAATGCCATCTCCTTATTTATATCACAAAGATAATACCGTTCCATCTTTTGGAGATATCTATTTGCTTCCGCCAATCTATGGGATGGATCAAAATGATATGGTGTCGGAAATTCTAGAATTATACTTAGGCAACGAAAAACCAGAACCTGAGTGGGTGAAAAATATTAAGGTGCCTAGTCAGGAAGACATCGACGATAGACTTGAACAGATCGGTTCCAAGATAGCCGACCTTACAAATGAGAAAAATGTTCTGATTCAAGAGCTAGAAAACGAACGCCAGCCAATAGAAATACTTTGGAAAAGCGATAAGCCACTAGAAAAGAGCATCGAAAGAGTCTTGAAATCTATGGGTGCATCTATTGAAAACGATGACGAGAATAACACCGAGAATGCCGCAGACTGTAGCTTTTCTTACGGTAGCGCGCATTTTGCTGTCGAGATTAAAAGCACTTCTAAGCAGATGGTAGACAAGAATGGCCTTAGACAAGTTAGAGACTGGGTAGAAGATTTATCTGACGTTGGCAAAGAGTATAAAGGGTTATTCATCGTATCTAACGAGATTGGCAAAAAGCCCGACGAAAGGTCCGACAACTATCTACCAGAAAATTTAATTAAATATGCCACCTCGCAGGAGATTGCAGTTATCTCGGTTAAAACACTCTTTGAAGCGTATCTTAAGTCAAAGAATGACAATAAATACGCAGGTATTTTTTTCGGAAAACTCCATGAAAAAAGCGGAATAATAAAGTTAGAAATCGACGAATAGTTGACCTCAATAAATCCGCTTTGTTTCATCATTGCCAAAGATTAACTCTTGACATTTAGGGCAATAGCCGCTCTTGATAAACTTGCGCTCACACCTATTCAGGGTGGTGAGCCAGTTTTGCATGTAGTCACTTTTAATTAGATATTTTCTAAGGACAAACAATTCTTCATCCATCAGAGGTAGGTACGATTCTTTGCCAAACATTTCGCAAGTATTGATAGATTCGTTTCCCCTCGATAATCACCATACCTAATCCGTTATTCGCAGATAGTACTGCAAATCTTCTCCTTCCCAGTTGTCAAGTACGCAATCGTGATACTCTGCCCAAAGGTCAAAATAAAGCTTACTCAAGATGTTATTTTGCCCATGATAATACCAACACTTATGGTTGAACACCATCGAAAGCTCGTACCATATACGCGATCGGCGCCCCCATTCTTATCTAGTCCTCTCATAAGTGTCCTTAACTGCTTCAAGTCCGAATTTGTTAGCAATAGTGAAGTCTTACCAAAATGTCGTCTGAAATTCGTAATATAGAGTCGCACCTAAACCGTCTCACAACATTAGAAGTTTTAGTCCATAAGTGTTTGACTATTTCACCGTCAGTCCAGAGTTGACACTCTAGTCTAGCAAGGTAATTAAACCCGTCTTCAAGATTTGAAAACTGCAAATCATCAATAATCTCAAAATGGCACTCACTGTCAGTATCGAGGTATTTCATAATGGTGATGGTTTTTTGGTTTTCATAATTAAACAAAAATTTGCAGCTAACTATGAAAAATATAAAGCATTTTTTCACAAAATGTCCAGAGCGTATCTTAAGCGATTTTTAGATGGTTTTATTGTAAAGCTACACAAATTTCTTAACTTGCAATACAATACGTCTCCAGTCGTTATTTAAGAGTCTTTGCGAACATGATTTATCTAGGGATATGGTGTAACATATAGTCGAGCTAATAAACTCAAACATATTGGTATCACTGATGACAAAATCGTTGAGTTTAAAAATCTTGACGATATAGACGCAATTGCGTGTATAGAGGACATTGCTTTTTGCCTGAACGACTTTATGTGTTCTCATATGGGAAAATACAATATTTATACTATTGATTCTACTAGATAGCTAGACAATCCATCTGCTTCTATATGAATATTCTATGCAAATGCTAAAGAAAACCCATGAGCAAGAAATTGAAGAACGCTACGACCGAGCCGAAATGCAACATGCTAGTCTAAAAGAATGCGAAAAAGAAAGAAGCAGATTACTAGATATGAGCCTTAGGGGAATGGTAGATGATGACTTATTTGAAACAAAAGACCGCCAACTACGAAAACGTATAGAAAAATTAAGCAGGTAAGCAAAGACGCGCAGGAGCGCAACAAGAAATGGTACGAAGTAATAGGCAAAACGCTTAAAACCCTTAGAAGCCCTAAAGAGAAAATGCAGGCAGCCGAAACGGCAGGTAAACGCCGAGTAATACTGCAAGCCATCGGACCCATAGCGAAGCTAGTAGAACACAAAGTCGATATATATAAAAAAAATGGAAGAGGTTTTAACTAGGAAACTTATAGAGGTCAAGCCGTATCTGTGGCTCGAAAAATTGGAAAAACCGGCTAAAAAATAACCACAGAAATTTGCAAGGGACTTAACCGAGATTTACAGGGAGAAAACGACTGAAAAAGGGATTTATATTCGGAATGGTGGGTCTTACTGGGCTCGAACCAGTGACCTTACGAATGTGAATCGTACGCTCTAGCCAACTGAGCTAAAGACCCGTATAGCTATTATAACAGGGAATGGACAAAAAAATAAAGATGGTTTTTCCATCTTTATTTTTATCTAGACTAATCTTCCTTAGCGGTTTTCTTTTCGGCTTCTTTTTCAGCTTTTTTAGCCTTATTCGAAAGAGCAGCCTTGCGTTCTTCAGCCTTCTTAGCACGAGCCTTGAAGCGATCAACACGACCCTCGGTATCGATAATCTTCTCTTCACCAGTGAAGAATGGGTGTGAAGCTGAGGAGATTTGTACCTTTACTAATGGGTATTCATTTCCGTCAGTCCACTTAATCGTTTCGTCACTTTTTGCAGTTGATTTGGTTAGAAAAGAGAAATTCGCTGCCTCATCTGAAAAAACTACAAAACGATAATCTTTTGGATGTAATTCTTTTTTACTCATAATTACACAAAATAATATCAGATTATCCTTAAATTGTAAAGTTATTAAAAAGACTAGCCGGTTTTTATACAAAAAGAAAACCCCCGGATATAATCCGAGGGTAGATAAAGTGCATGAGTTGAGTTAAGTTGATCAGAAGAGAGATTTTACATCCCTTACTTCTGTGTACAGAACTGCCGGTCTGGTATGCCAGCCGATACCGTCACAGTATCTCTGCGCAACCTTGGCATAGGTCGCCCCGGACACAGTGATTGACTTAAGGTCCTCACTGTACTTAGTCTCACCATCTGTATCGATGACGAGGTTGTGGCTCCAATAATCGCTTACAGGGTTAGATGACCTGTAAGTGGTGTTTGGATTTTGGCGACGCACGGCCTGTATGCCATTTTCGTTCAACCAGTTGGTAAAACCAGCTGTCCTGAAATAAGCATACCTGGAGGTTATATTACCTCCAGCGAGTCCCAGTGTGCCATCTTCGAGTTTAAACTCGCGATGGCAGACCGCTGGCCCGTAAGAGTAAACTCTTTCAGCGTGGCATATTATCCTGCCAGGACGGCCATTGCGCCCCTCTTTTATAGTGACGTCCCAGCCATTACCTGAATACATCCTTCCATCCTCAGAAAGAGATTGGAAATATCTATCACTATAATCCTGAACCTTGCCGTTCTTAATTGTTAAAGTTGCTGTTGCCATATTGGCTCCTTTCCGCGTATATTGCCCGCCGGCTTATAGCTCCAATGGACCCTATGTCCAATGGTTAAATATCCGCTCGGATTCCCCCCAAACGGTATAAGATAACACGAAAAATATCTTGTCATCTTATACCGCTTAGGAGTACGCAGAAAAATCACTATTCAACTCAAATTTTTAATCAAACTACCTATAGGTAGTCACGATAAGCCTTCCGTGTTTCTCTTCAAGCTTATGTTTAAATTATATCATATATTTGATATCTTGTCAATAAGATTATGCTAAAATCTTGACATCTATCGTCTTTACCTCTATACAAAACACCAAAATATAGTATAATAAGGACATTAATAATTTTAATGAAACAACTTCGCGCGTTTTCCTGAAACAAAAGCGAAGTGAAGGGAAAGGAAAACATGTCTATTAAGATCGACATGAAAGAGCTCCTTGAAGCTGGAGCGCACTTTGGTCACAAGACCTCACGTTGGCACCCAAAAATGGCTGAATACATCCACAGCAAACGCCAAGACACTCATATTATTAACCTTGAGAAGACCGTCGATGGTATCGAACGCGCTCTTCCTATCGTTGAGAAGATTGCCAAAGAAGGCAAGAAGATTCTCTTCGTCGGCACTAAGAAACAACTTAAATCAATTGTTAAAAAAATTGCCGAATCCGTCAACATGCCATACGTCACCGAGCGTTGGGTTGGTGGTACTCTTACCAATGTCGAAACTGTTAATCGCCAAATCAAGAAACTCAAAGACTTAGAGCGCCGCATGCAGTCTGGCGAACTCGAAGCTCGTTACTCTAAATTAGAAGTGCAACGCTTCCAAGAGGAGATCGAAGTTCTCAATACTCGTTATGGTGGTATTAAGGAAATGACCGATCAACCAAGCCTCGTCATCGTTACCGATGCCTGTGAAGATAAGAATGCAATCAAAGAAGCTAAAACTCTCAACATTCCAGTTATTGCTATCTGCGACACCAATATTGATCCAACTGACATCGACTTTGTAATTCCTGCTAACGACGATTCCACCAAGACCGAAAAATTAATTCTCGGCTACTTCGTTGAAGCTATCAAACAAGCAAAACAATAAATAAAAGGAGTATAAAATGGCAGAAATTACCATTGATGCAATCAAAAAACTCAAAGAATTATCTGGCGTTGGTTTAACTGATGCTAAAAAAGCTCTCGTCGAAGCTAATGGCGACTTTGATAAGGCCCTCAAAGCTATGCGCGAAAAAGGCCTTACAAAAGCCGAAAAGCGTGGCGATCGCGAAACTCGTGAAGGCATCATTGCTTCCTACGTCCACGATAATCGTCTTGGTGCAATTGTCGAGGTCAACTGTGAGACTAGCTTCGTTGCTAATACCGATGAATTCAAAGAGCTTGCTCACAAATTAGCTATGCAGATTGCTTCCATGAATCCACTTTATGCTTCCGAAGCTGATATCCCAGAAGCTATCTATAACGAAAAAGCCGCTGAATTTGAAGCAAACTTCAAGGGTCCAGAAAATATGAAGGAACAGATCATTGAAGGTCAAATCAAGAAAGCTTTTGCCGATAAGGTTCTTATGCTTCAACCATACATCCTTGATGATTCCAAAACTGTTGCTGAATTCATCAAAGAAATGATCGCTAAAACTGGTGAGAATATCACAGTTCGTCAGTTCAAGCGTATTGAGCTTGGTGTAAACGAATAGTTGACTCCTAAAAAATAAACCCTACAGGGTTTATTTTTTTATCTTCCACCTAAGTTGTGATAATATATTACTTATGAATATATTTTTTGGGATTTTGATTGGCTTTATTGTATTAACTACTCTAGTTGTTCTTCATGAACTGGGGCACTTTCTTACTGCTAAGAAAAATGGCGTTAAAGTTAACGAATTTGGCATCGGTTTTCCTCCACGGGCCATTGCTTGGATTCATATTCCAGCCAGTCAGGTCGAAGAATATTTAGAAAACCTTTCAGAAGCAGGGAAAAAACAATTAAATCAAACTAAGTTACAGAAAAAACTTACTAAAATTAAAAATTCGAAGATCACTGGTAAAGAAAAATACTATTGGCTTCCATTTCCGAAAGCTGAATATCAAACTCCCCAAAAGTATTTGATCTTCAGCCTAAACTATCTCCCGATCGGTGGGTTTTGTGCTATGGACGGTGAATCTGCGGCTGACACCAAGAGGGAAACCTTTGGCGCCACTAATTTTTGGCAAAAAACACAAATTCTCTTTGGCGGCGTGATTATGAACTGGCTAACAGCTATTGTCATCTTCACTATCCTAGCCTGGACTGGTATGCCAGAATTTTTACCTAATCAATTTTCAATTCAAAGTGACGCAAAAAGAACTATTCAGCCTGTTATCATCTCAAAAGTTCTTGAAGCCTCTCCCGCCGAAAAAGCCGGCATCAAGAAAAATTCCCAAATCATTAGTATGTCCGAACAAAACAGCAATCAAAAAATTCAACCCACCAACTCCCAGTCAGTAATAGATTTCAACAACTCTCACAAAAGTCAAACCGTTGTTTACAATCTAAAAGATCTCGATTCTCAACAAGAATATACTGCTGTCGCCACTCTTACCTCCGGCGAAAATAACCAGCCAGCTCTTGGTATCGCTTTAGAATCCAATTTTACAGAATCTAAAATTCATTACACTTGGTCAGCTCCCCTCGTAGGTATCGGTACTACTGCCCAAATTACCACCAAAACCTTCGAAGGCTTTGGCGAACTCATCAAGAATATCTTCCAAGGGGTAGTCAGGCAATTTAGTGGCGACAACCAAACCAAAGAGGAAGGGAAGAAACAAATCAGTAAAGTCGGAGACTCAGTTTCTGGCCCTGTTGGTATTATTGGTGTGCTCTTTCCAGCCTTCACGAGCGCCGGCCCAACTAATCTCGCCTTCTTAGCTGCCGTGATTTCCATTTCTCTTGCCTGTATGAATGTTCTTCCAATTCCAGCTCTCGACGGTGGTCGTTGGTTCCTAATTGGACTCTTCAAGCTTCGTGGCAAAAAACTCAAAAAACAGACCGAAGAAAAAATCGTCGGACGCGCTTTTCTGGCCCTAATCGCACTTAGTCTTTTAATTACTATTCTTGATATCGTTAAAATTACAAAATAGACCATTTATGCAATCATCCATTTCGTTAAAACTCCGAAAAGAAAAAGGATTACAGCGATTTTTGAATCAAATAAAAGCGCTGCCAGAAGTCACCTATTATCTCTTCTCCACTTTTTCAATTTCCTTCCTTAGTGAAATCATTGTCGGCTACACAATGATTTACGCACTTGGATTCAATGCCTTCAAAGCACCCGTCATCACCACTCTCTATACGGCACTCGCTTACATTCTAGCTTTTATCATGTTAGCCATTCTTCCTTCCTTAATTTTAAAAAACCACGATCCAAAGAAAAAATTAAACCCAATCCAAAAATTAATTAATCTTTGGAAAATCGATAAAGAAACTCTCGGCATCATCGACCTCCCCACCACTCTCGACATTCTACTTAGCCTGCTTGCCTTCTTTCTTTATATTATTGTTTCCGGTTTTATCCTTGACTTATTCAAAAACTTCCCCTGGTTTCAGGTCAATCAAGCCCAAGATGTTGGCTTCTCACGTTACCTGGTCGGTTTGGATCGCATTTTTGCCTTCATCTCACTTGTTATTCTCGCACCTATCTTTGAAGAACTTATCTTTCGTGGCTGGCTTTATGGAAAAATCCGAAAAAAAGTTAGCCTCATCCCAGCAATCCTCATTGTCTCCATCCTTTTTGGATGCATGCATGGTCAATGGAACGTTGGTGTAAATGTTTTTATCCTCAGTCTCTTCCTATGTGGTCTCCGCGAATTCACCGGTACGATTTACGCCAGTATTCTCCTCCACATGATAAAAAATGGTCTAGCCTTTTACTTTATGTATGTCCTAGGGTTCTAGCTTTCCCAAGAAGTATATTTTATTCTTTTAACAAAAAATAACGCCGTCGGCGTTATTTTTTAAAAGTTTGATTAGGAAATAGCTAAGATTTCGCCCTCATTACCATTTGGTAATATATATTTATCACCAACTTTCTTACCCATTAAGGCTTTGCCAATAGGAGAGATATCTGAAATTCTACCATTCAAAGGATCGGCTTCTACTTCACCAACAACAGTATACTCATGTTCTTTACCTAAAATTTTGATTTTTACTTTTGCTCCTACAGCTACTTTTTCAAAACTACCAGTTTCAATAATTTTGGCACTCTTTAAAATATCTTCAATTTCCAAAATTCTTGTCTCGATCTGTCGCTGTTCGTCACGAGCATCTGTATATTCTTGATTTTCCTTTAAGTCACCAAATGACCTAGCGTAAGCTAAGCGATCAGCAACCTTAGGACGCTCCGCAATCAACCTTTTTAATTCATTTTCAAGGTCGGCTTTACCGTCTTTAGTCAAGTTTACTATTTTTTTCATGCTTAATAAAATACACGTAAGTATTATAAAAGTCAAGCTCTATGTTATAATTAACCCATTAATATTTAAGAGAAAGGTGAGAAAAAATGAAATTAAGTCAATCTTTTATCAAAACCTTCCGCGAAGTAGGAAAGGAAGAGACTGCTCACAACGCCCAGTTGCTTATTCGCGCAGGTTATATTCATAAAGAAATGGCAGGAGTTTATGATTTTCTCCCCTTGGGTCTCATTACTTTAAATAAAATTCAAAATATTATTCGTGAAGAATTAAATAATTTGGGCTGTCAGGAATTTCAAATGACCGCCTTACAGAATCCTGAACCATGGATTAAAACTGAACGCTGGAGCGATCAAGTCATTGACGTATGGTTTAAAACCAAACTTAACGCTGGTGGGGAATTAGGACTTGCTCCAACCCATGAAGAGCCCATCACCAATCTGATGACTAAATTTATTTCATCCTACAAAGACCTACCAGTTTACGTCTATCAGTTCCAAACTAAGTATCGAAACGAATTACGTGCTAAGTCTGGCATCTTACGTACCCGTGAATTTCTTATGAAAGATCTTTACAGTTTTAGCATTAATGAAGCCGAACATCAGAAGTTTTATGACCAAGTCGACCAGGCCTATATGCGAATATATAGTCGCCTTGGAATCGGTGATTGCACCTACAAAACCTACGCCTCTGGTGGTGCCTTTGCTAAATATAGCCACGAATATCAGACCGTTCTCCCAGTCGGGGAAGACACTATCTACCTCAATCAAGATAAAACTATTGCTGTTAACGAAGAAGTCATGAACGACGAAGTTCTAACTGACCTAGGCGTCAAGCGCGAAGATCTTACTGCCACTACCGCAGCAGAAGTTGGGAATATTTTCACGTTACGTTATAAATTCTCTGAACCTATCAATCTTAAATTTGATGACCAAGACGGTGTCAAGAAAACCGTCTTTATGGGAAGCTACGGCATTGGCGTTTCTCGCGTTATGGGTGTGATTGCTGAAAAGTTTGCTGATGATAAGGGTCTGGTTTGGCCAGAGAATATTGCACCTTTCAAATACTATTTAATTGGCATCGGCGATCAGGGAGAAGATTTTGCGAATAACCTTCATAAAGAATATTCAAGCAGCATCCTCCTTGATGATCGTAAACTCCGTCCGGGTGAAAAATTTGCTGACGCAGAACTTATGGGTATTCCTTATCGTGTTGTGGTCTCAAATAAGACTCTTGAAAATAATTCAGTTGAAATCACTAATCGTCAAACCGGTGAAACCAAAATTATCTCCACAGAGGAATTCAAGCAGTCGCTACAAGATTAACATCCCCTGTGATATCATATAAATAAGAAAATAAAGGAAAACTATGTTTGATCATATTGAATATCAACAAGCAATGGAAGCCATTATCGAGCGTTTTAAATCAGAAATGCAAAAAGTTCGTACCGGACGCGCCCACCCAGATATGCTAAGCAGTGTTAAGGTTGAAGCCTACGGCCAATATCTGCCCCTAAATCAGGTAGCCAATGTCACCGCTGGTGATGCCACAATGCTCCTTATTACACCATTTGATCCATCCACCATTCAAGCCATCGCTTCCGTCATCCGCGCTGACCAGACACTAGGATTAAACCCAGCAGATGACGGCCGTGTAGTCCGCGTGCCAGTTCCACCACTCACGGAAGAACGTAGAAAGGAAATTGTAAAATCTGCCTCAACCAAAGTTGAAGAAGCCAAAGTAGCCCTTCGCAAAGTCCGTGATGATGCTAGAAAAGAGCTTAAGTCCGCCGAAGATCTCTCTGAAGATGTTAAAAAACGCGGCGAAAAAGAAATTGATGAACTCATTAAAAATTACTCCGGCAAGATTGATGAGCTTTTCAAGACTAAAGAAGCCGAAATTATGAAAATTTAGTCATTTTTATTAAATTAAGCTATTCTAGAGACAGAACAGAGACATGGTATAATTATATATATGACAACAATTAACGACTATAGAGATGAACGTTTACGTAAACTATCCGAGATCAGGGACCTCGGTATTGATCCGTATCCAGCCCACTCAAACCGTGACACCAAAATTTCTGAAATCTTAGAGAATTTTGAATCTCTTGACCAAAAAGAAGTAACCATTGCCGGCCGTATTATCGCCATTCGAAGCTTCGGTAAGTTAGCTTTCGTTAAAATCCGCGATTATTTTGGCGAAATTCAGCTCTTCATGAAGCAATCCGACGAAACCAAAGAAGGCTTATTCTCCGTTAAGAATCTCAAACTACTCGATATAGGTGATTTTATCGAGGCCACCGGACTTGTTGGCAAGTCTCAAACCGGCGAAATCTCCGTCTTCACCGACTCTGTCCGTCTCCTAACTAAGGCCCTTCGCCCACTACCTGGTCGTGATGGTTTTACAAACAAAGAAGAGCGTTACCGCCGTCGCTATGTTGATATGAACGTTAACCCCGAAGTGCGAGAACGCCTCGTTCGTCGTAGTCGTTTTTGGCAAGCTACTCGCGATTTCATGAATGAGCATGGGTTCATTGAGATTAACACTCCAATTCTTGAACACACTACCGGCGGCGCCGATGCTGCACCATTTGTCACACATATGGATGCTCTAGATGAGGATTTCTATCTTCGCATCTCCCAAGAGCTTCCTCTAAAGCGGTTGCTGGGCGCAGGCTTCGAAAAAGTCTATGATATCGGTCCTCGTTTCCGTAATGAGGGTGTCGATGACGAGCATCTACCAGAGCATATCGCTTTCGAGTCGTATGCCGCTTTCGAAGACTACCAAAACGGGATGGATTTCTATGAAGAAATGATTAAATACGTTGCTATGAAAACTTGGGGAACATTACAGTTTACAGTCGGCAGCTTTGAAATTGACCTCTCTGGAAAATGGCCACGTATTAAATATGCAGACCTCATCAAACAACATTTTGACATTGATGTCTTTAATCTAGATCGTGCCAAAATCGTCCAAATTCTTAAAGCTAATAATGTCGAAGTCAAACCAAACCAAGCAGACTCTCGTCTAATCGATAATCTATGGAAACTAATTCGCAAAGAATCCGGTGGCCCATTCTGGCTGATCGAAGAGCCACTCAGTCTTTCGCCACTCGCTAAGATTTCTCCTGACAATCCTTTAGTAACTGAACGTTTCCACCCAGTCATTGCTGGCACCGAAATGGGTAATGGCTATTCTGAGCTCAATGATCCGATCGATCAGCTAACCCGTTTCAAAGAGCAGCAAGCTATGCGTGATTCTGGCGATGATGAGGCGCAAATGCTCGATATAGACTTTGTTGAAATGCTTGAATATGGCATGCCACCCGCCTGTGGATGGGGTAATTCGGAACGCAATTTTTGGCTTCTTGAGGGAGTCTCCGGCCGTGAGGCCGTACCGTTCCCAATCATTAAGCGCAAAACTGATAATTAACCATTAAATTCACCAGAAAAGAGGTAAAAATGTTAGATATTAATTTTATCAGAGCCAACCGTGAATTAGTTCAGCATTCTATCGATCAAAAAATGTACAAAAATATTGATCTTGATAAGCTATTCGCTCTTGATAACCAGCGAAAATCTACCCTTCAAGAAGTCGAAGCGCTTCGCAAAGAACGTAATCAAAACATCGAATCCATGAAAGGTGGTAAACCAACTGAAGAACAAATCAACCGTGGAAAAATTCTCAAGGAGAAGATTTCTGAACTAGAAGCCAAGCTTAATGATGAGGAAATTAATTTTAGAAACCTTCTGAAGGCCGTTCCTAATATCATTTTTGAGGACGTACCACTTGGCGACGAAAGCGCCAGCGTGGAAGTCGCAAAATGGGGCGAACAAAAAGCTGAAGGCGTTGATCATCTAGATTATGCCATTTCAAGAGACTGGGTTGATTTTGAACGCGGAGCTAAAGTTGCTGGTGCCAAATTTTATTACATTAAAGGTGGTTTAGCTTTGCTTGAAAATGCTTTAATCCAATTCGGTATCAAAAAAGTTACCGAACATGGATTCACCTTAATGGATGTTCCTGACATGGTTAATTCTCGAGTTCTCGAAGGAACTGGCTTCGCTCCAAGAAGCTCTGATCAAAGCGACGAATACTATATAGAAGGCGAAGATCTTGCCATGATTGCCACTGCGGAAATGCCAATCACTGGTTACCACATGGATGAAATCATCGATGAAGACAGGCTTCCTCTCTTCTATGCTGGTTTTTCCGCCTGCTTCCGTAAAGAAGCTGGTACTTATGGCAAACATACTCGTGGCCTCTTTCGAGTTCATCAATTTAATAAATTAGAAATGTATTCCTTTTGTCTTCCTGAACAAAGCAAGGATATTCACGAAAAAATACGTGCCATCGAGGAAGAGATTTGGCAGGAACTTGGCATTCCATATCATGTCATCAATATTGCCGCTGGAGACCTCGGTGCACCTGCCGCTAAGAAGTATGACATTGAGTATTGGTCACCAGTTGATCAAAAATACCGCGAGCTCACCAGCTGTTCAAACTGTACTGATTTCCAAGCCAAAGGTCTTAATATTCGCGTACGACGCAAAGATGGTACTATTGAAACTCTTCATACCCTCAACGGTACCGCAATTTCACTTGCCCGCACCATGGTGGCAGTTATTGAAAACTTTGCTCAAAAAGACGGTAAACTCAAAGTGCCTACTGTTCTTAAGCCATATCTAGGTGTTGACGAGCTATAGATCACTTAATCAGCACTTGATATGATAAAATAAGCGAAAGGAGTATATATGATTGAAAAAATTGATATTAGCGGCAGTAACTACAAAGTTGAAGAAAGCTTTCAGAAATATGCCATCAAGCGCATTGGTAAATTAGATCGTTATCTTCCACGTGGCAGTAAAAAAGATGTTGTCGCAAAGATTGTCGTCACTGAAGTCAATCGTTCACACGGTAATAAATATGAAATTTCTGTGGCCATGGAAATTCCAGGTGGAAAGGTTATTGCAGCCAAGGATGAGTGCTCGAATGTTTTTGCTGGTATTGATATTCTTGAGGCAAAATTGACTGGTCAAATTCGTCGCTACAAAATTGAAACCAACCCACATCTACGTAAGAACCCCATTCTTCATCTCTTTCGTCGCGAAAAGTAAGAGCTAAGCAAGAAAATATCATTTAAAACTGCATGGATCATTAATTCATGCAGTTTTTTATGATAAAATACATTCATAATATAATACTGTTTTTGGAGGTTTTGACTGACTATGTCGAAAAAAGTAACAAAAGAAAAAAAGCCAACCGACAAATTGGCCGATAAGACCTTAACTACTCGTGTACTCCAGGGAGTTTTTGGTGATCCCGAAAAACGAAAACTTAAGCGCATGAAAAAAATCGTACAGGAAATTAATAAGCTTGAGCCAAAATATCAAGCCATGTCCGACCAAGAATTGCAAGAGCAAACCAATATCTTAAAGGAGCGCTTGCTGAATCTTCGCAAAAAAGCTGAAGCTAAAGTTGCGCTCGCTAAACAAGCCAAAACAACCGAAAAAACTCCAAAATCTAAAAATCATAGTCAAAGTCAACCCCTTTCTCTAGCTAAGGAAGAAGACAAAGTTCTTGATCAACTCCTACCCGATGCCTTCGCTCTTGTTCGTGAATCTACTGTCCGTGTTCTTGGGATGCGTCATTTTGATGTCCAGCTTATTGGTGGCATTGCACTCCATGAAGGCAATGTTGCTGAAATGAAGACCGGTGAAGGTAAGACCCTCGTTGCGCTTCTACCATCCTATCTTAATGCCTTAACTGGACGCGGCGTTCACGTAGTTACCGTCAACGATTACCTCGCACAACGTGATGCTGGTTGGAATGCTCCAGTTTACCACTTCCTTGGACTTAGTGTTGGCGTAATTATTGCCGACGCCAGTTTCATTTATGATCCGGAATATATCAACGAAGATCATGATGATGAACGTATGCAACACCTCAAACCATGTACGAGAAAGGAAGCCTATGCTGCTGATGTCACTTATGGCACCAATAACGAGTTTGGCTTTGACTATCTACGTGACAACATGGTTAACGAAGTCGATTTCCTCAGGCAGCGTGAATTAAACTTTGCCATCGTTGATGAAGTTGACTCCATTCTCATCGATGAGGCTCGCACCCCTCTCATTATCTCTGCTCCTGCAGGAGACAATCCAGATTCCTACTATCAGTTTGCAAAAATCGTCGCCAAGCTCGACGCTTCAGATTACGTACTTGATGAGAAGCATAAATCTGTCACACTTACGGATCAAGGAATCGAAAAAGTCCAACGCTTACTTGGTATTGAAAACCTTTACTCAGCTGAAAACTCTCGTTTAGTCTACCATCTTGATCAGGCTCTTCGTGCTCAGGTTGTATTTAACCGTGATCGCGACTACGTTGTTACAAATTCGGGCGAAGTAATTATTGTTGACGAACATACTGGTCGTCTCATGCACGGACGTCGCTATAATGAAGGCCTTCACCAGGCAATTGAAGCTAAAGAAGGTGTAGTGGTTAAAGAAGAGTCCATGACTCTCGCCACCATCTCCTTCCAGAACTTTTTCCGCCTTTATCGCAAACTTTCCGGCATGACCGGTACCGCTTTTACTGAGGCTGAAGAATTTCAACAAATCTACGCTCTCGATGTTATCCAAATTCCACCAAACCGACCAATCATTCGTATTGATAAGGACGATCTTATTTTTCGTACTGAAGCTGGAAAAATCCGCGCCATTATTAAGGCTATTCAGGAATACCACGCTAAAGGCCTACCTATCCTTGTAGGCTCCGCTAGTATTGTCAAAAACGAGCTAATCGCCAAGCATCTTGATGAAGTTGGCTTGAAGTATGAAATCTTAAACGCCAAGAATAACGAACGTGAAGCCGCCATCATCGCCAAGGCTGGTGAAAAGGGAGCAATTACCCTCGCCACCAATATGGCTGGACGTGGTACTGATATTAAGCTTTCTGACGAAGTTAAGAAGTTAGGTGGTCTTGTTGTGATCGGCTCCGAAAGACATGACTCGCGCCGCGTTGATAATCAGCTTCGTGGTCGTGGCGGTCGTCAGGGCGATCCCGGTATTACCCAATTCTTCGTCTCTTGCGAAGATGATCTTATGCGCATTTTTCAAGGTATGCAACTTGGTAACATCCTTCGCTACGTTGGTCTTGACGAAGATACTCCAATCCAGAATCGCGCAGTTACCCGCAACCTAGAGGCCGCTCAACGTCGTATTGAAGGTTTCAACTTTGATTCCCGTAAAAATGTTGTCCAATACGATAACGTTATTAATCGTCACCGTCGCGTAGTATACTTAATGCGTCGCAAAATTCTTGAAGGAGAAAGTATCTCCCAAGAAATTAAGCGTCTCATGAAAGAAGCTGTAGAAGATCTAACTATCGAAAGTTCTCGCGTTAACAAGAAATTCAAACAGAATTTCCTCCAAGTATTCAATATTGATCCAGAGCTTGTCGAAACGATTGGTCAAATGCGCAAGCCTGCGGATCGTGCCAAACTTGCTCTCACTGCAGTTACTGAAGCTTACGCCTCTCAAGAATTAGATTTTGGCGCCGATGTTATGCGAAGAATCGAACGTGAAGTATATCTTAAGGTTCTCGATGCTCTCTGGATGCAGCACCTTGAAAATATGCAACATCTTCGCGAAGGTATCCACTGGCGATCAATCGGTCAGAGAGATCCGCTAGTTGAATATCGTACCGAATCTCAAAAACTCTTCGAAGGTCTACAAAAGAATCTACGCGAAGAAGTTCTCAAGATCCTTCTCAGTATCACCAAGCAAGAAGCTATTGCTACCGATGTAGTCGATGGAGAAGAGTACGATACTGAGCTTACTCAAATGGCCGAATCCGCTACCAATAAGGGAGTAAACACCATTGAGTCCGGCGTCAAAAATCTTGATAATGAATTTAAAACCGGATCAAATAGCAAAGTTAACCTAAACCAAGAACGTAATGCTGCTCGTAAATCGAAGAAGAAACAGCGTCAGAACAAAAAACACAGCAAGCACTAATCATGAAACATTTTGTTGAAGAAATCGAGCTAAAAAATGGCGCGAGGGGACTTCTTATTGACGTCCCCGGCGCTTCCGTGATGAATATTAAGGTTCAGTTCCGTGGCGGTATGCGTTTTGCTAAAACTCCAGACCTCTATGAAATCGCTCATATTGTTGAGCATCTCAGCTTTGGTGCCAACTCTGTCTTTCCTGATGAGCAAGCCTATGAAGCTGATTTTACTAAAAATGGCGCCTATCATAACGCCTGGACGTCAGACTACTCCGTCTGCTATGAGGCCGAGTGTGCTGATTTTGAGTGGGAACGCATTCTCAATCTAGAACGCATCGCCATCACTTCACCAAAATTTAATGAAGATGAACTTAGAAGCGAAAAAGGCAATGTTAAAGCCGAGCTAACCGGTTATATGAATGATTACGCCAGACTATTATGGCCAAGACTACAGAAAGCTATTGGCGAGGATGTGCCAAATCTCAAAGAGCGCCTTGCCACCATCAATAATATCGAGCTCAAAGATATTCGTGAACACTATCGTCGTACTCATACTGCAAAAAACATGCGTTTTATTATTGCTGGGCAAATCAAGCATCGTAAAAAAGAAATTCTTCGTAACCTCGAAGACTGGGAACTCAAAGAAGGTAAGCGTTTTGAAATTCCCAAAGATAAATTACATTCCTCTCCAGCCATTCTTGTCAAAAGAAAGGATGCCAGCAATATTACTTTCGGTTTTTCTATGGTTACGCCGAGACGGTTATCTAGCCAAGAAACTCAAGCTATGGGCGCCCTCAATCATATTCTCAATGGCACCATGAGTAGTCGCATTTTCGGTCAAGCTAGAAAACGCGGACTCGTTTATGGGATGGGTAGTGGTATTAATAGCAGCAAACATTATTCATCGTGGGATTTTGACGGTGAGGTAAATCTTGAAACTGCTGATGAACTTTTTTCACTTATTCAAATTGAAATGGTAAAAGCTCTCAATGGAGAAATTTCTGACGAAGAAATTGAAGCAGTCAAAACTTACGCTCAAGGACGCTACCAGATGGGAGCACAAACCGTCAGCCAAATCTCCGATTATTATACCGATGACTATTTTATGACCGAGAAATTTGAACTCTACGACGATTTTCCTCAAATTATTAAGGAAATCAACAAGCCATCTATTGTTGAACTAGCCAGAGAATTTGCCGGCTCCGGCATACATGCTTTTGTCACCGTTGGTTCTGTTGAAAAATCTGTCATCAACCAGCTTGCGGAATTGCTTAATTTCTAAAAACCATTAAAAACAAGTATAATAGGACTATGAACATTGCAATTTTAGGCCATGGACTTGAGGGGCAAGCCGTAGAAGCTTATTTCAAAACTCACTCATCAGAAACTGACCCCAATCATTTTACTTTTTTTGACCATTTTGAGGATCATCAAATTCCAGATTTTCATTTGGAGAATTTCGATCTTGTTTTTCGTAGTCCCTCCGTTCATCCCCAGTCCGTTTTAAAGCCTGAAGAACGTGGCAAGTCCAAGAATTGGACCTCAATCACCAACTATTTCTTCAAACATTGCAAAGCGCCAATCATTGGCGTTACCGGCACTAAAGGCAAGGGAACCACCTGTTCCATTATTACAAATTTACTCCGTCAATTTCCAGAGCATTTTAATAATATTCATCTTGTCGGCAATATTGGCACACCAGCCATCCTAGAGTTAGATCAAATCACTGAAAAAGACCTTGTCGTTTACGAAATGAGTAGTTTTCAATGCTGGGACCTCCAAGCATCCCCTCATGTTGCTGTAGTACTACGTATTGAACCAGACCACCTTGATCGACACCGTGGCTTTGAGGATTATCTTGCTGCTAAATTAAATATTGTAAAGTATCAAACAGCCTCTGATTACTGCATTTATTATAATAACAATAACGATAGTATTATGATTGGGCAGAAAAGTGCTGGTCAAAAAAGCACTTACCCCATCACCACTCATCAACCAGAATTTAAAACTCTCCTTGATCATTTAAAAATTCCAGGCGAGCATAATCGCGAGAACGCCGAGGCAGCTATTTTAGCGGTGCTCGATATTTTAAACTTGTCTCTAGACGAACTTTTTGACGATAAAAATCAAACAATCTATCAAAAAATCGCTCATGGACTCGCCACTTTTGTAGGATTACCCCACCGTATCCAATTTGTTCGCGAATTAAACAACGTCCGATATTATGACGACAATTATTCCTCAGCTTTCCCTGCTGCCGATGTTGCCATCAAAGCCTTTGAGGACTTTCCTACCATTTTAATCGCTGGTGGTAAGGATCGACATCTCGATTTAACAGCCATGAAAGAACGTTTCTTCAGTGCTAAAAACCTTAAGAAAATTATCCTAATCGGCGAAACGCGTTTTATGTTATCAGAGGGGGAAGACCCTAATAAATTTATTCTAGCCGATTCACTCGAAGACGCTATGGAGTATGCCAAAAATTACGCTGAAAAATACGCCGCTGACCTCGAATCAAATTACGACCTCTGTATCCCCTCTACACCAGAGGCTCTCAGTAACCAAACCGCTAAGCCAGTGATCGTCCTCATGAGCCCTGGCGCTGCCAGTTTTGACATGTTTAAAGATTTTAGCGATCGTGGAAATCAATTTCAGCAAATCGTAAACGCTTTTTAATGCTAAAATAATAGTAATGATTACATCAAATTTTTCATCTATTCTTGGTTCCTTAAATAAAAAACCGACCCAGCCAATCCCCACCGCCATGCCGTCTCCAGACGCTGTTTTCCGTTTTTTAAGTTATTATTTTGATCGCTCAACTTATACCGCAACTTTTGTCTACCAAGGAATCGACAATATTATCTTCACTGAGAAGATCTTTTTTGCGCCTAAGCCAGGCACCAACACTAGTTCATTCAATCTACTCGACGACCCTGGTCTTACTCAGCTACTAGACCAGGCCATGTTTCTCGCCTTCATTCTGATTGGTACCAGCTACTATAAAGCTCACCCCACTAAGAACATCCGCCTCGACCGGCCTCTAGATGATTTTCAAGCACGCTTCTTTTCCACCGTCTTTCAAGAAGGTTTGTCGCAATACGCCTTCGAAAATCGCTTAACTCGTGACAAATTAGCCACTTTTAAACCCACTCCTGGTTTTCAAAATAAACCAGCCGTTGAATATCGCGGTCAAGGAGTTCTTGCCTTGCAATCTGGCGGAAAAGACAGTCTCCTGGTCGCTGAATTACTAAATGAGCATAATATTAATTTTGTCCCCTGGTACATTTCAAGCAGCTCAGACCGCTCACATCCAAATGTTATCGATCATCTCGACGACGGTTTTAATCATCAAAAAGCTAGTGTTGTTTATCGTCAAATCGATCATCTCCACCTACAGCAAACTGGTGGCCTTAACGGCCATGTGCCAGTCACTTTCATTGTAGAATCTTTGGCTCTTATCCAAGCTATTTTAAATAACCAAAACGTCATCCTCACAAGTATTGGTCGCGAGGGGGAAGAACCTCACGCAATGATTGGAGATTTACCAGTCAACCACCAATGGTCAAAAACCTGGCAGGCTGAACAACTAATGACCGAATACATCAAACGCTACCTCTCTCCGGATCTTCACCTAGGCTCACCTATTCGTCATCTCAGCGAATTGCGTATTGCTGACCTCTTTGTCCAAAAATGTTGGCAAAAATATGGTTACAGTTTTAGTTCTTGTAATGAAGCAAATTACAAACAAAATAATCAGAATAGCACGCTCAAATGGTGTGGCCACTGCGCCAAATGTGCTAACTCATATCTACTTTTCTGTCCATTTATTCCTCCTCAATTTTTGCAATCACTTTTTGGTGATAAAGATCTTTTCTTAGATCAAAATCTTATCCAAATTTTTAAAGGATTGCTTGGCGTTGGCGGAGAAATGAAGCCATTCGAATGCGTTGGTAGCGTTGAAGAATTACGTTCAGCGTATCATCATCGTATGACCACCCCCCCTATTCCTCTGCCACAAAGTCCTGGCGCAACTCAAACTACCTACTGGCAACCAGTCTACGCCAACCTTCCTTTTAGAGTTCCTGAAAGCGATTTTAATTATCTCGCAGAATCAAACAACCAAGAATATTTCCGCAATTTCTATACTACTTACCAGTCAGAAAACACTTCGGAGCAGATAGTCGCGCACAACGAACAGCTCGCCCAGAGCCAACAAAAGGCAGATCAAATTCTCGCCATGATTGAAAGACGCAAACAACTCGAGCAACTAAAACGTAGTGGCCGTCAAAGACAACGCGGCCTAGAACAGTAAACAGCTAATAGTCTTTTATGCTTCATTCTAGTCAAATTCTTGCACCATTTACTTTTTTATCTGAAAGCGTTAAAATAGAAAAAAGCATTAACAGAATAAAAACTATGCCAAAGACAACTACAACAAAAAAATCAACCAATACCAAAACTAATCACAAGGCAGCCAAGAAAACCGCCGTCACTAC
>CAJPPG010000003.1 GCA_905372495.1 Candidatus Saccharimonadota bacterium
AAATTTTACAAATTTTAATTGAGAAGATAATAATGAATGTATATGTACTCAGACATGGGCAAACCAACTGGAATGCTAAGCAAGTAGTTCAAGGTAAAATGAACGAAAGCCATCTCGATGAAACTGGTATAAAACAGGCTACGGCAATTCGAGAAAAACTTTTAAATAATGTTTTTGATGCCGTATTAGTATCTCCTCTTCATAGAGCTCAAGAAACAGCCAAAATCGTAAATAATGGTATACGTAAATATGATATTGATGAAAGACTTACCGAAAGAAGCTACGGCGATTTCGAGGGACACAATTATGATATTTATCCCAATTATGACGATTTATGGGATTATAATATTGTCGATACTTCAAAAATCGGCAACATAGAGCCTGTTAAAGTATTCTTTGACAGAATTCATAATGTCATTAATGAGCTAAAAACAAAATACCCAGACGGGAACGTTCTTCTTATCTGTCATGGCGGAGTTTGCCGAGCAATACATTACCTTCATGAGGGGTTTGATAACGAAACGGATTTACTCCAATTCCATGCAAATAACTGTCAATTAGATATCTACGAATTCTAATTATTGGGGTCATTGTTGACAAAACATCTTGAATAGGTTATAAAAAAGCAGTCAGATTTTTTCTGATGTACTTTTATAAGAAAGAGGTGGTCAGAATGTCATCAACATTAATTGTTGTATCTGGTCCAAGCGGAGTTGGCAAAACGACTATTATTCACGCGATGTGTGACAGATTCTCTAATTTCAGAGAAGCAGTTGCATGTACAACCAGAAGCCCTCGAGCAGAAGAGGTTGAAGGTAGGGATTACTATTTTCTTGACGATGAAACATTCTCATCTTTTATGGCTGCCGATAAATTCTTTATTTCTGAAACTTATGACAACCATAAGTACGGAATTCTGAAATCGGAGCTTACGAAAGACGATGGTTTCGTGTTCTTGAATATAGGAATACCATCCCTGAAACTTATCCCGCCCGCAATTCGCAATGGCGCAATAACCATTTACATGATGCCTAGTAATCTTAGTGATCTAAAACGCTGGATGCAAGACAGGGGCGATGGACGCTTAAAAGCGGCTAAAAATGAAAGATTCGAAGTAATCAAAAACTTCGAATATATAGTTATTAACCACGATGGAAAGTTGGAAGCTTCAATCACACAAGTGCTCACAATTCTGCACGGAGACCCACCAATCCACGCAAGGATCGAGAACAACATATGTTTTCTCGAACATTTCTATGACGAAAAGGAGTGATAAGATGAATATCCAAAAAGAAGAGCTCTGGACAATTCCGGAGTGGCAAGAATCATTTTTTCGTTTAATCTGCAAAATTTTGCACAAAAACGGGATCGAACCTATCGGTAAAGGATTTGCATCTATGCGCATTATGGCATGGTCGTTCGTCGGAAGAATTGAAACGAGCCATGGTGTGTTTTATGCAAAGAGTGTAAGTAGCACAACTGAATATGAACCCATTGTCACCAAATTGCTTTGGCTTGTTTCTCCGTATGTAGTAGAGGTGGTTGACATCTCTGAGACAAACGGCTGGATTCTTACCAAGGCAATGCATTCCAATGATGAAAATATGCCATTCTCAGTGGTTGTAAACGCTATTGAGAAATATGCAGAACTGCAAGTGCAGTCCCTTGAAGTTAGTAAGGAAATCTGCAATACTGGCATACCCGTTGTTGAATTGGGAAAAGTGCAAGAACGCCTGAATGACGTACTTGAGCGCTTCTCTCGACTCGATCAAACGCATCCGTCACATTTCACTATGGAAGATGTTAGCCTAGCTCGCTCGGTAGAAAACTTTTTTGTTGACACCGAACAGCTTCTCATGACGACTGGGATCCCCAATACTATTGAGCACGGCGACTTATTGGCGAAAAATCTCTTGCATGGATCCGACTATAAAACTCTTAAGTGGTTCGACTTCGGCGATGCATCATGGAATTTTCCATTCATATCTCTCGATATGATAACGGAACCAGTTGTTTCTGGTTATAATGAATGCCAGATTGCTCAGATTAAAAAGGCTTATTTATCTATTTGGTCTAAGCAGACTGCACTTAGTATGGAGAAACTGTACCGGGTTTTCGATGCCGCTATGATTCAGGCAACGTTGCGCAGAGCGGAAACAAGACTCGATATCATGGAAACAGTGCCAGTTGAATTTCTCGGAGAAATGGCACCTGTCGCCAAAGATGATTTCATTCGCATGGTAAATGCGCTGGTTTAGAGAAAGGAGTACGATTAATATGCTGACTACGAACTACATTATTTCTCAGGTGATTTTTGCTATCGGAGCAGTTCTCGGTGCTATTGGAGCCCAACAGAAGGTCAAGAAGAATATCTTGATATTTTTCTCGGCGTCAACTTTTGTCGCATCTATTGGCTTCGTATTTCTCGAAGCATATCCCGGAGCATTGTCGCTTTTTATGATGGCAGTTTTTGGGATCATTAATTATGAATTTGATGAGAAAGAAAAGAAAATCTCTATTGTAATTCTGGCGATTTTTATCGCGATTGTCGTAGGACTTGGAATCATAACATTCACCACTATTACCGACGCGTTGCCGATCATTGCAGCCGTCTGCTATATTTTTGCGATGATTCAGCAGAAAGAAAACAGGGTCCGTCTGTTTACTGTCTCTAATCTCTCGTTGTTTGTTGCTTACGATTTGATAACGACGGCATACATAGCTTCTTTGACTGATGGGATCTTCGCTATCTCTACGATTATTGCAATCGCAAGATACGACATTGTCCCTATGTTTAAAAAGGCAGAATAACCTTCAAAACCCTCACTTCGGTGGGGGCTTTTTACATATAAGGTTCAGTACCTTTGCAATACTTCATAAGGATTTTTATCCTATTCCTAAATGAATCTACCATAATTATATTGATCCTGCCTTAAAAACATATTCAAGTCGCGGACAGTGGACTGAGCTACGTCATGGTTGGATAGATGATCATCCAGTAACGTGGTGTGAAGGGACTGGCGTAAATAGTGGTCAAACGCTAATCTGTGATGGCTATGTGGATATAGTAAATAGCCATCTTATAAATGGGGCTGCTGGTATTTAAGCAGCTCTTTTTTATGATATAACATTAGGTATAGTGTATAACGAGAAATTGATTCAAAGAATTAAACAAATTTATAAGCAATACGTGCTTAAGGATGTAGAAGATTTTCACCTTTATGATTATCAAAAATTTGAGGAAGAAATTTGGAGTCTAAAAGAAGAATTTAATCTTCAAAAAAGTCCATTTTTATTACTTCCTGAGCCAGCAGAGGAGGTGGATTATGATATGATGAATGCCACAAATGATGGTTTTACTGAGCCTGACAATTTAGCAAAAGAAGTTTACGTCGAAAAAATGAGAATTTCTTATAATCGCTTCGTCGAATTACACAATAATCAGTTTTCATAATGTAATGACTGTGCAACGCTTGGGTATTAGATTATTTACTTTCTTATTTATAGTTAGTTCCTAGAAATAAGTTTAAGAGCTACCTTATTTTTATGTAATATTTTATTGCAAAGGTTGTGAGCTATTACGTAAATTTGCAAAAACTCTCTGAAAATGCTATAATAAATACCAATTAATTGGGACCAGATTATGGCAAAAACTTCCAAAAAGCAGTTACCAGGCATCACCTTTGAAAAAGGTGAGCATCTTGTTTTAGAAATTAAGCGAACCAAGCTCATTCCTCTCGGTTTTTGGGCCGGTGCTTTTATCTGCTCTATCGTCCTGATCGCCGCAAGTATCCTCATTAATGGTGGCAGTTCATTTATTTTTAACCTTGATCCCACCTCTCGCTCTTTCTTTCTTATGATTATTCTTGTTGTACTTGGTACTATCTGGATCGCCACTCTCATTTCCACCCATGTCTATTCTGGTAACTGCCTTTATGTTACAAATAAACGCCTTATTCAAAATATCGTAACCTCCCTCTTCTCAAGTTCTACTAATGTAATCGATCTTGTTGCGGTTGAGGACGTCAGCTTCAAGCAATCCGGTATCTTTGAACATATGTTTAGTGTTGGTACCCTACGTATGTCCACCATCGGTTCTGAAACTACATATACCTTTGAACATGTTGATACGCCAACTGATGAGCTTGAGATTATTACTCATCTTGTCCATGTTGAAAAAGGTGAAGCTCCAGCTGAAGCTTGCACTGTGAATGGTGCTGCCAATACTGCATCCACCGTAATTAATTCTAGTGCTCCTACCACCGTTGTTGCCACCCAGCCAGTCACTTTTGCAAGCACTAGTGATACAGTCCCTCCAGTCATCGAAGTAATCGCTCCCAACGCTCCTTCAGCCGAAGGTGTTGATACTAGTAGTACAACTTTTAATCCTCCAGCCAATTAGTCCCCTTTAAACAAAAAAATACCTGGCAGCACCAGGTATTTTTTATGTATATTTATCGTTGCTTGAGTGCTAGCCTAATACGCTCTTCAATCGGCAGACTCGCATCAACCTTCGACAGTGCATCTGTCGCCTCCTTCAACGGGAAGCCAAGCGCCATCAAGGCGTCCATCGCCTCATCATTTTCTGGTTGACTTTGTACTAATACAACCTCCGTCGCACCGTATCTTGTTGGAAGACCCACTTTATCTTTCAAATCCACGATTACGCGTTCTGCAGATTTCTTACCCACGCCTGCTGCCTTGCTCACAAACGCTGCATCTGCATTGGCGATCGCGTTGCGTACTTCCTCTGGTGTCGCCAAAGAAAGAATTGCCATCGCCGCCTTCGGACCCACTCCGTTCACTGAGATCAGCATTTCAAATATTTTCTTCGCCATTAAACTCGAAAATCCATACAGATCTTCAGAATTCTCCCTTATCGCATGGTATGTATAAAATTTCTTCTTCTCGCCCACGTTAGTCGCTTCAGCGTCAATCTGTGATAACCCAAGCTCATATCCCACTCCATGAACATCAACAATAATTGAATTTAAAAATTTTTCGGAAACTTCTCCCTCAATGTGTGCAATCATATCACTATTTTATCACAGACAGATTTTCTCTCTCAGCCATGACTTTCTTTGGTATAATAAGCGTAAAGGTTTTAAAATGTCTGAACAACTCAATCAATTCTATTCTGTAGAGAATCAAGACCCCCAGGTCGTCAGTGGGGAAGCATCGCTCTCTACCCTTTATCAGCCTGAACTACAACAACAATTTTCTGATCCCGAACTTGATCTTCTTTTAACTCTCTCTTCAAGTCTTCAAGAACAAATTGGCATAAAAATGGAGGGCCCTAATTTAGCCACCACAGAACAGGATGATAATCCTGAAAATGAGTATGATGATAATGATGACTCTGAGGAAGAAGAGAACTACGAGAATGAATATGAGGACGAAGATGAGCGAATCGAATTCCGTGACAGCTACAAGAAAATCAATCAATATCCTCTCACTCCTGAAATCTATGAGCGGTTCCCGTTCCTTCACGAACTCCCCCAAGGTGTCGCTGTTATGGGTGGTGTCGCCAGGAGTATTGCCAGGCAATTTCTCACTGGTGACATAGAACCGATCCGCGACATTGATCTCGTCCATATTAATGATCGTGAAGGCGATCAACCAGTTTCTCCTGAAGAGCTAGACCGTCTCTCTCAAAAGTTCATGCCGGAAGATTATGCTTTTGGTCATGGCATTCAACCAGAGTCTTTTGAGCACTACTTCCGTACTCGTGACTTCACCGTTAATGAAAGTCTAATTTTAAATAATCAACTCTATTTTACCGAATCTGCCAAGAATGACTTTCTGGAAAACATCATCCGACCTACTTACAAGGAATTACCAAATTATCAAGATGAATTAAGTAGTCGTCTCTTTCTTAAGGCCCTGATGATGCAAAGTGTCATCGCTGAATTCACCGATTCTATCCCGACCTTAGAAGACATTAATTATGTTGACCGTATCCGCACTTTTGATATAGCTCTCATGCTTAATAAATGCATTAGTCGTGGTGCAGAGGTTACCCAAAGTTTCACAACCAACCTAGTTGACTGGGATGTTATATCAGAGGATTTTCTAGGCCGTCCGCTCGCCGCCGCCAGGGAACTACGCCAATCTCTCTACAATTTTTACTATTACCCATCTGCCTATAAGCCAAATCAAGATTCATCCTCGAATGAAAAATCTGATCAAGAAATAAAAGAGTATCTTAAATCAATCAACTTTAAGGAGTTTGATCTGCCAGACTCAATGTTTAGGTTTCATACATCAGACTCCAGTATTCGACTGGCTATCAAAGAATATGAAGAGGGTTCGACTGATCAAATCCGTCTACCTCTTGATAAGGTTCCGATTGATCCCGATGATTATCCAGAGCGTTTTCATGGTCAATATGAAGACTATGATTTTGACTTTATCAATTCTGAGGACTAAGCTCTTACGCTTTTGAATATAAAATCGTTTATCTTCGAGCGACATAAGACTTCGCCCAATAAAAATAACGAATCTCTTCGTTATTATCCTGCTATATCTTGGTAGCACCAACTGGGATCGAACCAGTGACCTTAGGCTTATGAGTCCTACGCTCTAACCAGCTGAGCTATGGTGCCACTTGGCGGAAGGGACAGGATTCGAACCTGCGAAGCGTTAACTTGCTGGTTTTCAAGACCAGTGCCATCAACCACTCGGCCACCCTTCCGCTAACTATTTTAACAGATTATTCGGCGTTCGTAAATACGTTTGTGACGTCGTCAAGATCGTCAATTGCGTTTAAAAGTTTGTCGACTTTTTCAGCATCTTCCTCACTTACTGGCACGGAAGTATTTGCAATGTAGCGAAGTTCTGCATTCTCTACAGAAAGACCAGCATCAATCAAGGCCTGCCTCACTTTCATTAAATCAGTCGCCTCTGTGATGATTTCGATCCCATCTTCACTTTCATTGGCGTCTTCCGCGCCATAATCAAGAGCTGTCATCAGTGCATCTTCGCCTTTTTCGGCAATTTCGATCACACCCTTTCTTGCAAACTGAAACATCACACTTCCTGGATCCGCCATACGTCCACCATTCTTAGAAAGTGCATTGCGTACTTCCGGCATCGTACGGTTTTTGTTGTCTGTCGCAACTTCAATAATAATACCAATTCCTGCAGGACCATAAGCCTCGTAAGTTTCCTCAATCATCGCGGCTGCACTCTTGTCGGTCGCCCTCGCAATTGCTCGTTCAATATTCGCCTTTGGCATATTCGCCTTACGAGCTTTTTCCAGTACCATCGCAAGAGTAGGATTCATTGAAGGATCACCACCGCTTCTTGCGGCAATCGCAATCTGGTTTGCAATTTTTGTAAAAGCCGCGCCACGTTTTGCGTCGACGATGGCTTTTTGGCGTTTCGTGGTCGCCCATTTACTGTGTCCTGACATCTTTTGACCTTCCTGTTTTTATCATTTTCTTCTCTATATTATACCATTAAAGCCTTACAAAATCTCTACTGATTGTCGCCATTCTATCTTTTGGCAAGTTAAATTTCTTTCCCGGTTTATATTCTCTAATTGCTTCCAAAAAATCTATAATTTGAGGTCTGGTTAGCGAGATCCCTCTTCCAAGACAAATCGTTCTCAAGATCTCACACGTCAGCATATTTATCTCTTTCTCGCGTTCTTGTGCATTTAGATTATTCTCGCATACCGTCTCTCCCGCACTATTCTTAAAAAAATCTCTCTGAAAAATTATCTCATCCCCCGAATTTTTTATAATAATTTGCTTAGATAAATCGGTAAGGTTTTTCTCGATCTCCTCACGTAAAATCTTCTGTTTTCTGGCAAGTTCTAGTAGTTGATTTTTTGTTTTTTGTTCTAATTTTCCTAAAGCTCTTCTCACTCTATTTCGTAAATAATCATCTTCAAAATTTGTTGGATCTTGTCGAAAACAGAGATGATTTTCACCAGCATAGCGTAAAATATCAGTCTTACCTATTCCGAGATCCATTAGTGGTCTTTGAATTTTTGTATTTCCAAACGGTACTAATCCTCGCCAAAAGGTTCCACGAATCAGATTAATTGTTATAGACTCTAAAAGGTCATCCACATGATGTGCAGTACAAATTACACCATTATATTTATTCGCCACATGATATAAAAAATCGTATCTTTTTTCTCTAGCTTCTTCTTCGGAAACTCCCTCTCCGAGTATAATTTTCCTAGATTCAAACGGCACCATCAATTCTGTACATTTCTCTTTAACAAATTTCTCGTCGGCATCGGCCGAGTCTCTTGTTCCGTGATTAAAATGCGCCACCAAAATATTGGCTGGTTCTTTTTTGTAGAACATATCAAGTAGTGCCATTGAGTCAATTCCACCAGATACTGCCAAAATCTTTTTCACTCTTAAATTATACCAAATTCTGCTCATTCCATCTCTACCTCATATCTGTTATAATTATCCCATGAATTCAGACCACATTCGTAATTTCTGCATTATTGCGCATATTGACCACGGTAAGTCCACTCTTGCTGATCGCATGATGGAGATCACTGGTACGGTCGAAAAGAGACAAATGAAGTCTCAGCTTCTTGACTCCATGGAATTAGAGCGCGAAAAGGGCATTACGATCAAGCTCACTCCAGTACAGATGCACTACAAAGGTTTTGAGTTAAATCTTATCGATACTCCCGGTCACGTCGACTTCTCTTACGAGGTTTCCCGCTCTCTTCAGGCTGTCGAGTCAGCCATTCTAGTCGTCGACGCCACTCAGGGTATTCAGGCCCAAACTCTCGCCAATGTTTATCTCGCTCTCGAACAGGATTTGACGATAATTCCCGTTATTAATAAGATCGATCTTCCTGCCGCCGATGTTGAAAAAGTCTCAAATGAGATTATTAATCTACTTGGTTGTAAGAAAGAGGAGATTATTTCGGTCTCTGCCAAAACTGGCCTCAATGTTGAGGCGGTTCTCGACGCAATTATCGAAAAAGCCCCCAGTCCTAAAGCCCCCGTTGACACTCAGGCTGTTTTTGCCGGCGAAACTCGGGCGCTCATTTTCGATTCCTATTTTGACGATTATCGCGGCGTCGTTCTCTATATTCGTGTCTTCAATGGTCAGATCAAAAAGAACGACAATATTTTTATGATGGCGTCAAAAATCAATGGCACCGCTCTTGAAGTTGGTGTTTTGAAGCCAGGTATGCAACCGAAGGATAGTCTATCTGAAGGTGAAGTTGGTTATATTGTTACCAACCTAAAGACCACACGTGAGGCCAAAGTCGGTGACACCGTTACTCTCTCTAAAAAGCCCGCCAGCACCCCACTTCCTGGCTATAAGAATGTTCTACCTTTTGTTTACGCTGGTTTTTTCCCAGTTTCAAATGACCAGTACAAGGATCTAAAAGAGGCCATTGAGAAACTCTCCTTGAGTGACTCCGCACTTCGTTTCGAGCCTGAAAATAGCCCTGTTCTAGGTTTCGGTCTACGCATTGGTTTTCTTGGTCTGCTTCATATGGATATTATTAAGGAGCGTCTTGAACGTGAGTTCAAACTTGATCTTGTTGTGACCAACCCTTCCACCAATTATCAAGTTCGTCTTAATTCCGGTGAAGAAATTGAGATTAAATCCGCCTCCAATCTTCCTGATGCTAATTACGTCTCTGAGATTCGTGAGCCTTGGGTGAAGGGGGAAATTATTTTGCCAGTCGCCATGATCGGCAATGTCTTGACTTTAATTGTTGAAAAACGTGGTCTCCAGAAGAATATTTCTTATCTTGAAGATCGCGCTGTCATTAATTTTGAAGCCCCAATGGCCAACTTGCTTACCGATTTTTATGATCAACTAAAGTCTCTCACCTCCGGTTATGCCAGCTTTAATTATGAAATTTCTGACTATCGTCCTGAGGACCTGGTTCGTGTTGATTTTCTTATCGGTGGTGAGCGTATAGATGCTCTCGCTCTGATGTGTCACCGTTCTGAGTCAGATTCCATTGGCCGTACAATCACTAAGAAGTTAAAGGAGGTTATTCCTCGCCAGAACTTTGAGGTTGCTTTGCAAGCCGCTATCGGTGCTCGCATTATCGCCCGCGAAACCATCGGTGCTTTCCGTAAAGATGTGACGGTCAAAATTCACACGGGTGACCGTGACCGCAAGGCTAAATTGCTTGAGAAGCAGAAGCGCGGTAAAGCCAGGATGAAACGCTTTGGTAAAATTGATATTCCATCCGAAGCTTTCACTGTTATGCTAAAGCGTGATTAAATATAGGCTCGGTATGCGTTAACTTTTGTTATGGTTTACTATTTATCTTTCTGAGACCATAAACTTGCTATGTGCTAGCTTTTGTGAGGTAGTTAATATTTATTTTTTGAGACCATAAGCTTGGCCGAGCGGCCTTGAGCGTGTCGAAAAAAATAAATATTAACGTATACTTATATCAAAATATAAACTTATCTCAGGTGTTTATAATGAATCAATAAACTCAATCAATCGCTCAACTACATTGGCATATACTTCATCTCGACTCCCCACCGCAGACACTTTAACCAACATATTTAACTCATCGTAGTGATTAAGTACTGGCATGGTTTTTTCACGAAATTCCGCTAACCTTGTTTCGAATACTTCAATATTAGAGTCATCGGCCCGCTCGCCGCGGTCGTTCAAAGTCTTAGCAACCTCAAAGCGATTTCTTACTTCTTCCTCTGTTAAGTCTAGCATTACTACCGCTTTAATTTCATGACCACCGGTTTTTGCGGCCTCCATAATTTTATCTTCTTCGCCAGACCAGCGTCCTACACTTGATAGAACTAGGGCATCATTGTGCAGCTCCTCTCGCGAAAAATAAGGCAAAATTATATCATAAAAGGTATTTGTCGGAATCAACCTTCCGCTACCAGTCATATCCTCATTCTGCTCCGCCTCATAAGCTCGAATAATGATGCCGGAAGATAAAAACTTTGCTTGAAGATCTTTCGCTAGCCTCATTCCAACCGTATCCTTACCACTCATCGGCAAACCAAAGATATTAAGACTTCCAGTATTCAGCCAGTTTTTTATAATTTCTACTTTTTCGTTCAAGTTATGTTTATCCATAATTAATTATATCATGGAAGGGGTTTCGTAATAATGTCTCTAGCTTTTTAAATAATTATCTTGTATATAGAAAAACACAAAATTCCTTGCTTATGTTATCTTGCTTATGTTATAATCCATAATACAGATAAAACAAACAAAACTTAAGGCTTTTTAAAAAGAATAAAATGAATCTCATGAATAATAATCGTATAAACACTTTTTCCTCTTCTAGAAAGATCTTTTATTATATTCCTTTTTTTGTGTTCAGCCTTGTCTTTGCAGTTCTTAGCCTATTCACTATCTATCAATCCCAGACTTCGACTTTTGCAGCTCCAGGCGCTCCTGGTACGCCTGGCAACCCCGCCTCTTTATCTACCTCCGTTTCCAGCCCTGTTGTCAATTTCAACTTTAACGGCACGGAGATTCAATCCTCAGCATTTAAGTCGTCTACAGTCGCCCTCAATGTTAGCACGAACAATATAACAGGAGCTACCACTTATATTTCTAGTGTCGACGAAGATACTAGTCTAAATCCGATTGATTCTTCGGTCGCTCAAAAAATCACCAGTATTGACTCTAGTATTAGTGAAACAGGTTTTGCTCCTAAAAAATGGGGATATCGTGCTTCAAAAACCACTCCCTCTGGAAATTTCAAGCCAATAGCCAAACTCAGTAGTGCAGATATTTTATACACCGAGAATAATCCCGCCACCGTCAATTACAACGTTGAATTTGGCGTGAAATCTGGTCCAGACCTCTTGTCTGGGGCATATACAAAACAAATCTTATTTTCTTCAATAACTAATCATGTTCCTACCTCAACAACCTTTATATCAGGACCGGAATTTAATAAAGCTCTGATTAATCTTGGTGCTCCTGGCGTCGTTAAATCTTTTAAACATTCCACTTCTGCCCCTCCTGCTGGTGCTAATACTAAGGTTGTCTCTACCACGGATTCCGATGTCCCTGCCTATGTCTGGTACGACGCTGCTAGTCAGTCTATCCTCTGGTATAGCGACGCAGATACTACTTACGCTAATGAAGATTCCAGTCATATGTTCAATGATATTGGTAACAATTATTCTAATATGAGTCTTATTGACACAGCCGGTATCAATACTAGTCGCGTTAAAAACATGAGTTATATGTTCCACGGTGGTAAATGGATTATAAAGAAGATTAATCTTGCAGGTTTTGACACTAGTAATGTTGAAGATATGAGTTATATGTTTGCCAGCTATGCTGGGGGTATAACGGAAAATATTGAACCAATTGATTTCTCAAATTTTAATACCAGTAAGGTTACCAATATGCAAGGTATGTTTTCTGGTTCTTTTTTCCGATCTATCAATATAAGAAACTTTGATACTAGTAATGTTACAAACATGAGTGATATGTTTAGCGGGCTACACGAAACTACCTCCCTTGATCTCTCTAATCTTAATGTCAAGAAAGTTAACGATATTAGTAGGATATTTTTAGACTGCCGGAAGCTTCAAGATCTCAATTTGTCAGGTTGGGAGCTCGATTCTGTTATTTCTATGGATGGCCTATTTTCAAATCTACCTGCACTTACAAGTCTTAATCTGAGCAACTTTAAAACAAAAAGTGTAAATAGTATGAGATATATGTTTGCCTACACAAAGGATCTAGCAAATCTTAACCTCACAAGTTTTGATACTAGTAAAGTCACGTCTATGGAGGGCATGTTCCAAGGAATGAATTCTCTTACTAATATTAATCTTTCTAGTTTTGATACCAGAAATGTTACGAATATGTCAAAGATGTTCTCCATGACAAGCACAAATCCTCCTATTACCAATCTTGATCTTTCGAGCTTCAATACTAGTCAAGTTACTACAATGGAGCGTATGTTTGAAGGACTTGCTCATCTCCAAAATCTTAATGTCAGTTCATTTGATACTCGGAACGTCACAAATATGGAACACATGTTCTACTATGCTTTTGTCTCGCATCCAAATGATATACTCGATCTTTCTAGTTTTGATACTCATAGTCTTCAGAGGGCAGACGGTATGTTTAATTACATGAAAGTCAAGACTATCTATGCTTCACCTAATTTTGTTACAACCAATCTTACCCCAAACCCATCTAATATATTTATGAGTACTGATAATCTGGTTGGGGGAAACGGTACTACTTATACATGGCCAAACTATACCTCGACATTCGCTCGTATTGACACTCCTGGTAATCCAGGTTATTTCACTCGAAAACCTTAAGTTCTAAAGTTCACGAAACAGTCCACCTTGCCACTTTCAAAACGCATATCATCCCATAACTATATTTTTGGCAATCTTGTATTTTGAGTGCCAAAGCGTTATAATAAACTTCAGAAATTATGGAAGATCAGTCACAGATTCATCTTACCGAACGTCAAAAGGCTATCCTTTTTGCCATTATTGAAGAATATGCTGAAATGGCCACTCCTGTCGGCAGTGTTACTTTAGCCAAGCTTTTTGATGTTTCTAGTGCCACTATCCGTGCTGAAATGGCTCGACTTGAAGAGCTTGGTTTGATTGCTTCTCCGCATACTTCTGCTGGTCGTACTCCCACCGATGCTGGCTACCGTTTCTATGTTAACGCTCTAGTCGAACGTGAAAGCAATTCTGCCTCTATTGATTTCTCTAGTCCCTCCCCTGTCGCTAGTACTTTCACTCCGTTAGGCTATGATGATTTTACTGACTCCATTGATGATTATTTTGACGGCCCTAACAATTTCTTTCTTGGATCATCATACCATTGTCTCGCCCCTAGTCGATCTCTCTCTTCTGGCCCTCAAGATAAAAATCGTAGTCTCCACGCTCTTGAGGTTTGCATCAACGCCCAAAATCAAATCGAATACGCGATTCGTACTGCAGTTGATATGTTAGTTGAGCTGACCGGTAACCTCGGTCTCGCCACTATCGGCAACCAGCTCTATCTTTCCGGCATCTCCAAACTTTTTTCCCAGCCTGAATTTACAGATTATCAGCGTATTCAAAACGTTTCCAAGCTCCTAGATAATCTTGAACCATGGCTAATGGAAGCTAAGCCGGGTCAACCGCTCAACATCTTTATTGGCCGCGAAAACCCCATCGGTAAAAATTCTGACGTCTCTCTCATTATTAGCAAATTCCGCTCCCCTTATTCCGACTCTAGTTACATCGGTGTCCTCGGTCCAACCCGTCAGAACTATGCTCAAGTCATGAGTCTTGTCCGTCACGCTGGCCAATATTTAGAAAGAATGTACTAAAAAGAAAGGAAAATATGACTAAACCACAAGCTGAACCGCACAAAGCATCACAAACTACGCCTCATCCTGCGCCACAACCTGAATTACAAACCAAACCGCACTCCGGCGCGCATTCTAGTCCACACTTCGGTCATATTTCTGACTCTTCTTCAAACCCAGAACTTGAAAAGTTGGCACAGCAAAACGCCGAACTTATCGGCGATCTTCAACGTACTCGTGCTGATTTTGAGAACTTTCGTAAGCAAGTAGACCTCCAAAGGGAGCAAGCAAAAAATCTTGCCAAACACGCCACAGTTAGTAAGTTTTTGCCTCTCATTGACAACATGTCTCGCGCCATTAAGGCTCACCCAGATTTATTAGCTCCCGTTCAAAAAACCCTCGATAAAACCCTCAAATCTCTCAATCTTTCCGTTATAGACTCCAACGTCGGCACCACTTTTAACCCTGAATTCCACAATGCCATCTCCATGGAAGATGATGAATCTGGCAAAGAAGTGATTGCCGAAGAGCTAATTCCAGGTTATCTTTATGAAGATCAGGTTCTTCGTGCCGCTATGGTCCGCGTTAAGCACCAGTAAGTTTTGAATTACTTACTTTAAGATTACTATCTGGCTCCAATCCGTTCATGCTATAATAAACATATGAATTATCAACATGACGAGGTAAAATTGCAACGCACCATGGAACGTATTCGTGCCTGCAACTACCTCACCGTTACCCAAATTTTTCTCAAAGACAACTTTCTTCTCGAGCGACCATTAGCTTTTGACGATGTAAAACCCCGCCTTCTCGGGCACTGGGGTACCTGTCCAGGTATCAATCTAGTCTATTCGTGTATGCGCAATGTTTTTGCTGACCAAAAAGAGCAAACCACTTTCGTCCTCGGTCCCGGCCATGGCTTTCCAGCTCTTCAAGCCAACCTTTTTTACGATGGTGATTTAGCCGCAGTCGACCCCACCCTTTCTCGCGACTATGCCGGTCTCACCAAAATCTCAGAACTATTTTCTCGCATTGGCGGCTTTCCATCCCATGCCAGCCCCTCCGCTCCAGGCGTCATCTGTGAGGGGGGTGAGTTGGGCTATTCTCTCGCTACTGCTTATGGTTACTGCCTTGGACACCCTGAACGCACTGCTGTTGTCCTAATTGGTGATGGCGAATTTGAGACTGCCACCACTCTTGCCAGCTTAAATCTAAACGATTTACTCTCTTCTCCGAATAACGGCAAGATTATTCCAGTCCTGCACCTTAATGGGTATAAAATCTCTGGCCCCACCGTCGCTAGCCGTCGTTCCGCACATCAGCTCAATGAACTTATTCGTGGTTTTGGCTTTCAGCCAGTCCGCATCGAAGAACGTTTGAACCCAGTCGATACCGAAGAGCTTGATCTCGTCGATTCTTTTGACGATGCCGATGAAGATTCTTCTGTTTCTACTTTTGAGGAAGTCGAACGTAAAATCACAAATCTTATTCGTGATGAGTATGATGAAACAGTTCCAGATTCTGCCCGCACCGCCTTTGAATTGACCAGCCAGGATACGGACTTAATTACTAGGAATCTTATTCTTGACCTTGAGTCTGCACTACATCAGGCCAGAAGCAGTGAACAGCCTGTCTTTATTATTCTTGAAACTGAAAAGGGACTCACTGGCCCACTTATTGCTGAAGATCTGAAGGTACGCGGTAACTTTAAGGCGCACCAAGTGCCACTTCCTAAAGCCAAAAGTGATGAAAACGAACTTCACGCCTTAGAATCGTGGCTTCGTTCATATCAATTCGATCAACTATTTACTCGTGAGAAAGGTTTTATCAATGAATAATTTTGAGCCAGGCTCCACTAAGAAATCCATTGCCAAAGTTTTTGGACATAAATTAAAAGAGCAAGCCGAGCAAAACCCTAGTTTCTATCTTTTTAGCCCTGACGAGACCACTAGTAATAAACTTGATGAAATCTATCAAGCCACCACTAGAGCTTGGGGTGTTTCACTTCCCAAGAAGAAGTGGGATCTCCCAGAGTCTCCAGATGGTCGCATTATTGAATTACTTTCCGAAAATGTTCTCTTCTCAGTGATGATCGGTCATCTCTTGTCAAATGAACCTGCCATGATGACTAGTTATGAGGCTTTCTTTACCATAATCTTAGCGCAGATTATTCAGCACTTAAAATTCCTAGAACAATCTGAAGAAGTTTCTTGGCGTCCTCAATATCCTTCGGTCAATCTTTTAAGCACCAGTACCTGTTGGCGTCAAGATCATAACGGTTTTTCTCATCAGTCGCCAATACTGATTTCGTCCTTACTCGACCGTCCAGGCCGCCACGTAAACTGTTTTTTCCCAGTTGACGCCTCTGCTGTTGCTCCGTGTTTTGATTTTCTTATGCAGTCCAAAAACCAGGTTAATCTTGTGACTTTCAATAAGACAGATGAACCAATCTGGCAGACTGAACAAGAAGCAAAACAGAACTTTGAGACTGGCTGCAGCCTATTTGAGTTTATTTCAAACAAGAAGGAAGATGGTAGCTTTGACTATCTCTTCGTTACTGCTGGTGATATTGCCACTCGTGAAGCCGTGGAGTCGATCAAACTTCTCCGTCAAGATTTGCCAGAGAAGCACTTTGGACTGATCAATATCTCATCCCTCACTTATGGTGCTATTGGTACAACTCAAAATCCGCTCTCGCAAGCTGATTTTGACCAGCTTTTTGGCCAATCAGCTCCTATTTCCACTAATTTCCATGGCTATCCAAACACCTTCACTGACATTCTCAGTAATTATACCGATAAGAAACGTATTAAGGGCCATGGTTTTGAGGAACAGGGAAGCACGGTCACTCCATTCGCCATGCTCACCATGAATCATGCTTCTAGATTGCATCTAGCTCTTGATGTGGCGGTCGAGTTCCATCGTGATGATCTTGCTAATAAGTACCAGAGTCAGCTAGAAATGTACCAGGCCTACGCTCTTGAGCACGGCATTGATCATCCTGCTCTCGGCATCGATAACTAAAATCTTCCAAAAAATAGATATCTTATATTAAATAAAAAACTCGCGAAATCTCCGCGAGTTTTTAGTGTAATTAAGTCCTATCTTTTTCGTCCTCGGCTCTTCTTGAAGCTGTCACCCAAAGTGATCGGTTCCGCAATTTTTGCAAACATCATGCGTCCTGAACTGGTTTGCAGGAAACGAACAAATTCAATCTCAACCGTTTTTCCAACCTTCACAGACGCATCATCTACAACCACCATCATACCGTCAGGTAGATATCCTACACCTTGTTTAGGATTGCTTCCGATCGCTACAATCTTGATGTTAAGTTTTTCACCTGGAAGATAATCTGCTCTTAGCTCCATGGCAAGATCATTAATGTTTAGTACTTCAATATTAAGTGTGGCTGCAACTTTTCCAAGGTTGTAGTCATTAGTCATAATTGAGCCATGATTCCCTTTTGCTAATTGGATCAGTCGGTCATCGACTGGCGTGCGATCTAGTGGGTCGGATAGAATTACTACGTCAACCTCGACCACACGTTCAAGTTCTTTTACGGTATCGAGACCTGCTCTCGCACGGTTACGTTTTTCAGAATCTTTGCCGTCGGCTAAAAGCTGCATCTCTTGTAGAACACTACGAGGAATAATTAGGACTCCTCCAATAAAACCCGTTTTTGCTACATTTAAAATTCTTCCGTCCATCAAAGTTGAAGAATCAATATAGATTTTACGATTTTGTCCGTAGTAATTAAAGCTCTTTTTAAAAGAACGCACTGCTAAAAACGAAGTCTGTAGGAATATCACTACCACTAATATTAAAATAATTTCAGTCATATAAGTATTATATCATTTTGGATAAATCGATACTATATCACTTAAGTTTTACTTCATAAGTAGCTTATCATATAAAAATAAATATCTCATATATGAGATATTTATTTTTTAAAGTAATGACTCTTATTCGACACCGCCTGGATAGTCAGTCACTCTCATCTTTACGATACCGTTCTTATCCGCCGGTTCGAGACTTGTCCAAGGTGCGATTGAAAAACCAGTTTCGCCATATCCATAGGTTGTTCCATTCTGGACTCCGCCAATATATCCTGAGCCACCACCCGCGCCAGCACAGGTCTGATGTTCGTCATAAGCTCCTTGTCCGGTAAATCCACCTGCCCATCCACCACCGGCACCCGGTCGACCTAAAACCGCATTGGCTATTTTTGGATAAACATTTGCTGGAATTGGGGCAGACGCTCCGAATCCTGATCCTCCCCCAGTTGTTTGTGTACCGCCAGTCCCAGAGAAAAGACTACTATAATTCGGGTCTGATGTTGATCCAAGATACTTACTTTGTCCACCCACAGTGCCACCGCCGTGCCCACCTCTAAAGCAGAGCGAACCACCTGCTCCACCCCCAGCTACCATTATTCTTTGTTCTAAACGATAGAATTTTATACTAGTAATATCCGCTACTTGATTTGTTGTTTTAACTCTTAATCGAATTTCCACCCCCGGTCCTGGGTTTACCCCAGGAAGATGGGTAGCTGGTGGTGAACCAACAGGGTAATTAAAATACACTAAGATGTAGTCGCCAAATTTCTGATAATATACATCGGATAAATAATAGTAGCCATAGTCATAATAAGCTAGTAAACCCTCAAAATCCGCATCTGGTAGATTAGTTGTTTTAATTACAGCCTGATAAGTTCCATGTTCAATATTAGCCCACGGACCAGCGTTAAGAAGGGCGTCCGAAGGATTAAAACCTGGAGAGTATCTCATATTTTTATGCTGTCCATAATCTTGGACATCTGGCCGAATATCACTACCTCCACCGCCTCCACCGGCTCCCCAATCGTTTAGAGTCGTCCCCTTTACTAAAAGTCCCGTTGATCCGTTGCCTCCACCGTTAAAACCACCCTTTGCGTTGTACCCGACCGTGGTTCTGTCGTTGCCGGCCTGTCCTTTACCCCCGACAAAAACCATTGTCTTTTCGCCTTCAGTAAAATCCTTATATCCGGCTGAATACCCGCCTTTTCCTGAAAGGAAAGTCTCGGGCGATCCATACCAATATCTAGCCGCTTGTGCTGCTGTACGGTCGCCTCCGTTTGCACCCATCGCTTCGATAAAATATTTTCCTTGAATTGGCGCAACCATCTCTTGTGGTGTACCAGTGTAGTGGAACGTTGATTCAGCTGCAACAAACTCTACGGCATTTTGTTTTGAATAAAGATAGCCATAAGGTTTAGTTTCCACCACCATTTCCGCCTTTTGTCCAGGCTGAAACCTCGGACTAGCAGTACTAAAATCAGCAATACAATTAAAGGTAAAACCATCTCTACTTGATTCCGCATCGTCCGTTTGAGGTTCACAGTCCACCCCACCCACGGTAACCTTATATCTTTTTATGTAATTTACTCGATGATAAGTATCCTGATCATTTTCGATTAAGGGAACCTGAATTCGGAACTTATGCTTAAGCTTCTTTTCTGCACTGTTAGTTACCGTATCCCCGTTTGCCAGTAACGGTACTTTTGCATTTTGTACTTCTTTTATTGGGAACTCGCCCGTAACACTTGAATTCACCACCGCAGAATAGACCAAATATGCTCGATATGTTCCAGGTGGTGTATTACTATCAACCTTTACTCCATAATCAACCGCAACTTTGTTGTTGGTTATCGGCCCGTTACTCTCGGATACTAAACAGCTATTTGAAAGAGTATTAAAATCGCACAGTGGAATTACGTAATCCAGATCGTTCTTTTTTAGAAAAATACCCCAAGCATTAGTATTTAAATCTGATTTTTGAACTGGTGCATTAGTTTGGTTATCATAGGGAATTTCATGCACAGGAGCATTAGTTCTAAGCCCCGCATTCTCGATTGAAACGTACATTTTATAACCAGTCACTGAGTTCGTTGAAATAGAAACATTCGCGTCGGTTCTTACTAGTTGCCCCATATCGGATCCACTAAGTGTGTAATTTACTGATTTTGGAAGTGTGATACTCGCATAATATCCCTCAGCGGAAATCAATGACGGCGGAGTATTAGTTGAGCCATATGTCACCACTGCATATGTACTTGAATAAGCTAACAGGGAAATTGTGAAAGTTATAAGACATCCCAACAAGAAAAAGATTGGCATCATATTCTTACTAATAGGTCTTTTTGTAAACTTCTTTATCACTTTCATTCCACATTCCACATTCCACATTCCAACTCTTTTTATAACTTATAAAAAGATAAACACTACCATTATAAAGTAAATCAAACTTAAAGTCCATCTTCTCCTGCTCTTTTTACTCTATTCTTTACAGAAAATTATAAAAATATTTCAGTTGCTCTAACTAAAACACAAGTGTATAATTATATAAAATTGTCAATAAAACGGAGGACAGGGTGGTTAATACTGGTAAGGATAAAGAAAGAACCGCTATGGAAAAACAAGGAAAAACAACAAGATCTGCAAGCGATCCCTTAGTTGGACGTTCATTGCGACGCGATGAGTCTCGTGTTGCTAGCCGTATTCCTGATCGCGCAAGCAGTAGCGCTTCTCAAAAAACCGCAAGCGTTAGCGTGTCCAAGATTGAGAAGTCTGAGAAAACTTCTATCGTGTCTGAGAAATCCGAATTAAAAGCTCCAAAGCGCTCAATTTTTCATAAAAAAGATCAAAAAATGAATCTATACGCATCGCTTATTCATCGCTCTCGTGCTAAAAAAGAGGCCAAGGCCAAAAGGGAAGCCGAAGAGTTGTCTAAACTACCAAAAGATCCAGTTAAGCGTTTCTTTGCCAGACTTCACCCAAAGCGTGTCTTTCGTTTTATTTTCTCCAAAAAAGGACTCTTCTTCTTCTTAAAATCTGCAGCCGTCCTCTTTCTACTCTCTGTCATTGCCATCGGCGGTCTCTTTCTCTATTACAAAAAAGACCTCGATGAGATCCGTCTCGACCAAATGAAGGTTTCAGGTACCGTCAATACCTATCTAGACCGTAATGGTCAGCTTCTCTGGGAAGATAAAGGTGATGGTGATTACCGATTAGTTGCAGAAGGGGAAAATATCGCTACTTACATGCGTCAAGCTACTGTCGCCATCGAGGATCGCGAATTCTATAATCACCCAGGCGTCAATTTCTTTGCTCTAATCCGTGCCGCCATCTCCACAGTCACCGGCCGCGGTGTTCAGGGTGGCTCAACCTTGACCCAACAGCTTATTAAGCAAGTTTATTTCTCGGATGAAGCCAGCAACCGTACTGTTTCCGGCCTTCCTCGCAAAATCAAGGAAATGATTCTTGCCCTAGAGCTCGAGAAGATGTATTCAAAAGAGCAAATCATCACCATGTATCTCAACGAGTCTCCGTATGGTGGCCGTCGTAATGGTGTTGAAAGCGCCGCTCAGGCCTATTTCAAAAAATCTGCTAAAGAGCTTACTCTAGCCGAATCCGCACTTCTCGCTTCCATTCCAAACAATCCTTCATACCTCAGTCCATATAATACCGCTGCAAACAGTGCGCTTATTGCCAGACAGCACAAAACCCTCGATGTTATGGTCAAGATGGGTTATATCACTAGTGACCAGGCAGAAGAGGCAAAAAAGGTTAACATTCTTGATGAGATTCAGCCTGAGGTTAGCCGCTATACAAACATTAAAGCCCCTCATTTCGTTCTTGAAGTAAAGAAACAGCTTGAAGAAAAATATGGTGTAAAAACTATGCGTGCTGGTGGCTTTACTATTAAAACTTCGCTTGACCTTCGCGCCCAAGAATTTGCCGAAGCTGCCGTTGCTAATGGTGCTAAGTTGATGAGCCGTAATGGTAGCGATAATATCTCTCTTTCTTCTGTTGACGTTGAAACCGGTCAAATCATCGCCATGGTTGGCTCTGCCGACTGGAATAAACCAGTTTATGGCGAAGTAAACGCTGCCACTGCTCTCCTTGAGCCAGGTTCAACCATTAAACCAATTCTCGATTACGCTCCACTCTTTGCTCAGCGTGAAGGTATTAATTATGGTGCCGGCTCCATTCTCAAAGATGAAAACATCGATAAGTACTACTGTGCTGGCTTTACTGGTAGCTGTATGCTCCGTAACTATACCGGTGCCTTCTATGGCAATATCCCAATTCGCAAGGCTCTTGCTAACTCTCTTAATATTCCTGCCGTCAAGGCCCTCTATATAAACGGCGTTGAAAACAGTTTGAAGGTTGCTCACGAGCTCGGTGATCTCTCCTATTGTACTGACACCTCTGCTGGTCTCTCTATCGCCATCGGTTCCGGCTGTAACATTCGCCCTATTGAACATGCTAATGCTTATGCCTCTCTCGCCCGTGGTGGTGTTTATAAACCACTTGCTTACATTCTAGAAGTAAAGAACTCCTCTGGCGATGTAGTTGAAAAATGGGAAGATACCGCCGGCAAGCGTGCTCTCGATGCTCAAGCCGCTTACATGGTGACCGATATTCTTGGCGATGCCAATGCTCGTAACCTGGTTTGGGGTTCTCTAGCTCGCGCTAAAGGTTTCGTTGTTCCCGGTGTTTGGACTGCTACTAAAACTGGTACCACCACCACTACCAATTCCGCTGTTACCAAAGACTCTCTTATGGCTTCTTACTCTTCAGCAGTTGCCACCGTCGTTTGGAATGGCAATCATGATGGTTCTGGTCTCCGGAATAGCTCGAATGATATTGTCCGTACGGTCGTTAGTGATTATATGGCACCAGTTCATACGCAAGTCTATGCCGCTGAGGGTAAGTGGAAATCCGGTGATAAACCAGCTCAACCCGCAGGTATGCAGACCCTTACTGTAAATGGTGTAACTGATATTTGGCCAAGCTGGTTCAATACTAAGAACAACGGTATTCAAAAGGAAACTATGAAGTTTAATAAGTTCACCAAGAAGAAGGCAACCGACTGTACTCTCCCAGCCCTTACTGTAGACGTTGAAATTACATATTCCATCGATCCAATTTCTAAGAATAAAACCTATGCCACCGATCCAAACGGTTATGATCCAAACACCGATGATGACTGTTCTTATACTCCTCCTTCTGTCTCCTTCAATACTCGTACTATTTCCACTTCCACTCACCTTAAGTTCACCGTTACCGCCGGCTCCGCTTCTTCTGTTCGCTATACCATCTCCGTTGATGGAGCGGTTGTAAAAAGTGGTTCCGCCTCTTCCGGTCTCAATGATCCAAACTATACTATGACTGGTACTGAATCAACGATAACAGTCACCCTCACCGACGATAAGGGCTACGAAACCACCGACACCATTACTCGACCGTAATGTTAAATAGCTTAAAAAACTAACCTGCCAGATTCAAACTAAACCGCGCCCTCTGTGCTACAATGAAGATATGAAATTATCCGAAGAACTAGCATGGCGCGGTTTTGTCGCCGAAAATACAATCAAAGACTCAGCAGAAATTGATCAGCGTGAAATTAAGAAATTCTATTTTGGCGCCGATCCTTCCGCAGACTCTCTTACTATTGGTAATCTAGCCGCACTTATGATGTGTGCTTGTTTTGTTCGTCACGGATATCAGCCTTATCTTCTAGTTGGTGGTGCCACCGGTCAAATCGGCGATCCCAAGGAAAATGGTGAGCGTGAGCTTAAGACTCTCGATGAAATCGAACATAATAAAAACTGTATTAAAAAACAGATGGAGTCGATCATTAGTCCTGATGGTGCCGCTAACACGCTAGGTGATGGTGATCCCACTAATGATCATTATCAACTTACAATGGTTGATAACTTTGACTGGTTTAAAAATATTAACTTCCTCGATTTTCTTCGTACCGTTGGTAAGAATTTCTCCATGACTCAGTTGCTCGATCGCAAATTCATCCAGAATCGTATCGGTGAAGGTGGTTCTGGTATTTCCTATGCTGAATTTTCGTACACCTTAATTCAAGGTTATGATTTTCTCCATCTCTTCCGTGAGTACGGTATTAATTTACAACTTTGTGGTGCTGACCAATTTGGTAATGCCTCTACCGGTGTTCACCTAATCAAGCGCCTTGAAGGTGGTCGTGCTGACGTCTGGTCAACCCCTCTCGTCATCGATCCGGTTACTGGTCGCAAATTTGGTAAATCCGAAGGTAATGCTATCTGGCTAGCCAGCTCCGATAATGGTTCCGGTAATTTTACTTCCATTTTCGATTTTTATCAGTTCTGGCTCAACCAAGCTGATGATTCTGTTGAATATCTTATTAAAATCTATTCTGTATTAGACAAGTCAGCTATTGATCAAATTCTCGCAGAACACAAAGCCCACCCTGAGCAGCGCCTTGCCCAAAAGGCCCTCGCAAAAAGTGTTACAGAAGTTGTTCATGGTCAGAAATCTGCTACAGCTGCCATTCTTCTCACCGAGATTCTCTTTGGTGACCGTCGTCTTGAGACCCTCTCAGAGTCCGATATTGAGCTAATCGCCCTACTTCTTCCAACTCTTAGACTTAATGGCCGCGCCGAGAAGCTCGTTCTTCTTGATGCACTTATTGAATCTGATCTTTGTGTATCCCGTTCTGAGGCCAAACAGCTTATCGCCGGCAATGCTATTTCCGTGAATGGGGAAAAGGTTACTGATCCAAACTTCGAAATTAACACCCTCTCTGTTTTAAAACGTGGCAAGAATAAATTTGCTCTCGTTAAATAAACCCCTTCTCAAAATATTTCCTCTCATAAAAAATATTGTCATAGAATAAACTCCTTCTCATATGCTTGAAAAAACCGTGACTTCGGTTATACTGGAGATAAGAGAGCGAGGTAAAGGTTATCTATTCTTCTGTAGAGAGAAAGACCGCAGATATATTGCTGGTCAAAATCATTAATTCTAAATAAAGGACAAACTATGGCCAAAGAACCAAAAGAAACCAAAGAAAATTCTGTACAAGACGGCAAATCCGAAGCCTTAAAACTTGCCATTGCACAGATCACAAAACAATTCGGCGACGGCTCTATCATGAAGCTCGGCGAAAATCATAATGTTAATATTGAGCTGATCAATTCTGGCTCTCTTTCGCTTGATCTTGCCCTCGGTGGTGGCTATCCTAAGGGTCGTATCATTGAAATTTATGGCCCTGAGTCTTCTGGTAAAACCACTTTGGCCCTCCATGCTATCGCTGAGGTTCAAAAGACCGGCGGCCAGGCTGCTTTTATTGATGCTGAGCACGCCCTAGATCCTTCCTACGCTGAAAAAATCGGTGTTCAAATTGACAATCTCTTAATTTCTCAGCCAGATAATGGCGAACAAGCTCTTGAAATCTGTGAGACTCTCGTCCGTTCTAATGCTGTCGATCTTATCGTTGTCGACTCTGTCGCAGCCCTCACTCCAAAAGCTGAAATTGATGGTGACATGGGTGATGCACAGATGGGTTTGCAAGCTCGTCTTATGTCACAAGCTATGCGAAAACTTACTGCCATTATTTCCAAATCAAAGGCCACAGTTATCTTTATTAATCAGATCCGTATGAAACTTGGTGTTATGTTCGGTAATCCAGAAACCACCACCGGTGGTAATGCTCTAAAATTCTACGCTTCTGTTCGTATTGATATTCGTCGCATTGGTCAGATCAAGAATGGGGAAGACATCATCGGTAACCGCACCAAGATTAAGGTCGTTAAAAATAAGATCGCTGCACCTTTCCGCACCGCCGAATTCGATATTATGTATAACGAAGGTATTTCCAAAACTGGCGACGTACTTGATTTAGCTGTCCAGTATGGCGTACTCGATAAGGCTGGCGCCTTCCTGAAATATAATGGTGAAACCCTCGGTCAAGGACGAGAAGCTGTAAAGCGCCTCTTTAAAGAAAATCCCGAACTCTTTGCTGAAATCGAAGAAAAAGTTCGTGCAAAAGCCGAAGAAGGCCAAAAATAAGAAGACTAAAAATAAGAAGGCCATAAATAATATTTTTTCAAAATGCCTAAAGTCACTAGCCTTAAAGGGGCAGTTCGCGACCCTCGACGTATCAATGTTTTTATTGACGGTAAGTTTAGTTTTTCACTTACCCTCACCGAACTAGCCGACTCCAAACTCCATCAAGGTCAAACTCTCACCGAATCTGAAATTGCAGAATTACGTAATTTGTCTGGCCTTGGTAAACTCTATCAGCAAACTTTAGAGTATTGTTTTTCACGCCCACATTCCAAAAAGGAGATCATCGATTACCTCGAGCGTAAACGCCTTCGCCGAGATATCTCTTGGAAACGCTTTGAAGAACATCAGCTTAAAATACAGGATGACCCTGAGTATGCTGCAAGAGTTAAGGAAATCCACCAACATACTAAAGAACAGAACCAGAAAATTCGTGAAATTGACTTCACGGAAAATAATACCTATGAATATCGTGGTGCACAAAAAAGCAATCTTCCTACCAAGCCCTCTGACCGTATCACGTCTGAGATGATCGAATCAGTTGTCTCTCGCCTTGAATCTCAAAACTACATCAACGATCACGACTTTGCTCGCTACTTTGTTGAAAATCGTCATCAAAATAAGGGAATTAGTACTAAGCGTTTAATTCAAGAACTCAAAACTAAGGGAGTCAGTAATGAAATTATTGAACAAACTCTAATTGACAATGATTCGGGCCATCTCATCCGGGACGAAGAGATAGAAATTGAGAAAATGATCAAGAAACAGCTCAAAAAAACCTCCGATCGCCAGAAATTAATCGCCTACCTCGCTCGCCAAGGTTTTTCATACGATTTAATTAAGTCAAAACTTGACCAATTCCTGTCTCAAGAGGAGGCAGCTTCTATTTAGTGGACGAATTATTATTTTCGCTAGCAATATATTTTCCGTCTTTGAAAGGATTTACAAAGTTAGGCACAAAATCGAGTGCCCCCGATTTTTTTATAATCGTACTTTCTTCACTCTTTACGATAATTTCAGTGTCATTAATTTCATGTATCTCAGATCGGCCGATCACTAGCTCTGGATCAATCAGTGATTTATAAATCGGTCGCTTAATAATCAGTTGCATTACTCGAAAATCATCTGTCGTTACAATAAAATCTTCCACTCGCCCAAGCATCGTCTTCTTTTTGCTCAGTACCTTCATGTTCTCTAGAGTAAAACCAAGCTCAATCATTTCCTTCAATTTTATAACATCACCCTGCTCTACGAATTCCTCATCCGAGTCAACAATCATCCCCATTTTTGAGAATTCACGCACACTTGCTGTTTCAAGAAATAAGCACTGTTTTGAAGAAGCTACATTTATCTCAAAAGCCACAACTTTCAAAAAATTTGGATCGATTATTAATGCTTTAACTTCTGCAATTTTAGAAGCCGTGTGTAAACTTAAAATAGGATAATTTAAGAGTTTTGAGCCTTCGATTAACATAAGCTCATTATATCATATCGCATTGAAGACAGATAAAACTTAAAAACAATTAGCTTCAAATCCCCAAGCCCATTAAATCACCAAGTCATCAGATCCGCCGTCCGATAGGCTACAATACACCAAGAATACCACGTAGCGCAAAAGCAGTATCTTCATGATTGCGCACCGTAATTGTCTCAATCCCCATTTCTAGAACCGGATAGTCGTTGCCACCAGGCTGAGTCATGTCTCCAAAGTATAAAATATCATCCCTCTCAACTTTTAATTCTTCCATCAAATGGGTCATACCAAACGCCTTATTCATTCCAGGCTTTACGGCATTAATACTGGTGGTCCCACCAATCTCAAACATAAAATTTGGCGCCAATTCTTTTGCGCGCATAACAATTTGCTCGCGTTTCTTACAGTCTGGGTCCCAAGCATATTTCTCTTCAGTCCCCGCCTTCTGCCCAAGTGCTGAAAAGGTCACCTGTGACAGACGATTCTCAATAATTTCATCCCCAGGTTGCAGCTTATCAGCCTCCCAGAATCCCAGCTCGGTGGCTGCCTGCTTGATAGCCTTAATAATTAGCTCAGCCTCCTCTTCGGTCAACGGATAATTATAGACCAGCTCCCAGTTTTTAGGATCATATTTCTTGCCGTCATTTCCGTTTGCCATCGGTAAATATCTGTAATATTGCGTACCCTGCGCCACAAATAGGTGCAAATGTCGCAACTGGGCTGATGTTACTTCTGCCACTTCAATTAATCTGTCCACGATCTGAATTAAAAATTGGTCAAACTTCTGTCCTGAAATTGGGCAGATTTCAAAATAGTTTAGACATTCAGTCAAAAGAATCGCAATTTCTTCCGGAATCGGTGTTTTTGCGATATTTAAAGTTTGATCGATATCAAATGCAAGAACTTTCTTCATTTTACTCCTTTACGTGGTCTTTAGGTCATCATAACCGACAAAAACTCAAAAGTAAATCTAAAAATGCTATAATAGATTTATGAAAACATACGTGATGGGCAACTGGAAAATGAATTTAACGGTCGGTGATTCTTCAATCTATCTTCAACGACTTCTTAAAAAAATTAAACCTTCACGTGGTCTCGAAATTATCATTGCACCGAGCGCCATTTCTCTCCCTTCTTTGTCTCTCCAGCTTGAACGTAATAAGTCAAAAATCAAGCTAGCCGCCCAGAACTTTTACCAAAAAGACTTCGGCGCCTACACTGGTGAAATCTCCATCGCTCAACTTCGTGGTGTTGTTTCTTATGCTTTGATCGGTCATTCCGAACGACGCTTTATTTTTGGCGAGACCAATAAAGACATTAGTCAAAAGGTTGCCGCCGCCATTCGCAGCGGTATCACCCCCGTGCTTTGTATTGGCGAAACCGAAAATCAGCGCAATTTCGGTGAAACTGTCGACGTACTCCGAGATGAGCTTCTCGGCGGTCTCTCTGAAATTGATACTGAAGATGTTAAAAAATGCCTCATCGCCTATGAGCCAGTCTGGGCGATTTCCACTTCCAAACAAGCTCGCCCTGCCACTCCCGACGAGATCGCGGCCTCTATTCGTCTAATCAAAGAACAGCTCGTCGATATTTATGGGCAAGAAACTACCGAAGAAATTCCACTCCTTTATGGTGGCAGCGTTAATCCCAATAATGCTGGCGCCTATTTAACCATCCCAGGCATCAATGGTGTACTTGTTGGTGAGTCCAGTCTCATTTCCGATAACTTCAACGAAATCATTGAAACCGCAAAACGCGTGCGTGAATAAACTTAAGCTATTTGTGAAAAATATTAAAAATCGAGTATAATATATAAGAATATAGATTAAAGCTTATGCAAGACGAACCAAGGACATCAACTAGAATTTCACAGCCAAGCTTAGCCAGGACAAGAATGGCTAAGCCTCAAGCCTCGTATAGGCGTATGGATTTTGCCCCAGTCCAGACAGCGCGACGCACAGCTGCTTCTCTGCCAACTGATCGCGAGCTCGAACGTCATCGCATTGCGCAGCAAGAAATGCAACGCCGAGAGGTAATTAGACGTCAAATTGAGGAGCAGAATCGTCTTAAAAATCTTAATCAACGTCGCATCGAGGCAGCAAAACAGGAACTTTCTGAATATCAGGCCGCCGAAGAGCAGCGTAACCGCGCCTTAGAGGCAGAACGTCAGCGCGCCATTGAGGCACGACGTCTTGCCCAGCGCGAAGCTCTAGAAAGAATGGCTGCCCGCCGCAAAGCGATGGAGCAAGAGGCTCGCCGCCGCCAAATTGAAGAACAGGATCGCAAAAAGCGCGCCATGCAAGAAATGCAGCGCCAGAAAGAAGCCTCGAAGATTAATGTCTCTCGTCGTATTATTGTTGCTCCAGTTCAAACCTCACCATTCAAGAAAAATGCTGACCCTGCCGCTCGTATTCAAGGCCGCTCAGTTGAAATGCAGGCAAAAACCACCATCTCGACCCCCGATACTCAGGCAAAAACCACCATCTCGGTCTCCGATATTCAAGCAAAACCCGCACTCCGCCCCGCCGGCGATACTAAGGTTCTCCCCGCTTCACGCATCCAGGTGGTAGCTTCTCCAAATCGCAAACTCTTTGGTCGCATCCGTCCTGCTGGTCCTTCTCGTCAAGTCCATGAGGAGGAACAAGATCCCCTCGTCCAGGCATCTCAAAGCGGCGATTTGGAAGATCTTCTCTATGACACATTCGAGGACTCCATGGTCGACACTCCAGAGAAGCCCTCCGTTGCCAGTCGTAATCAAAAGCAAGCTCCAGAATCCGTGCCAGATACTTCTGAAAACAACATGAATTACGTCTTAGGCGGTCGCTCTCCATTTATTAATACCGATAAAATTGTTAAGCGTCCTCTTTCAGACTCTCGCAAAGATAACTCTACGGTCAGCACCTCTTTTGACGCAGCTTCTATGTTAAAGCAGGCTGACGACCTTACTACTGTCTCGAAACCGCGTAAAAACGTTTATGCAAAACGCGAGAACACTAAAAAGTCTACTAAAAAAGGCACCATGATCGTTGAAGATCGTCCAAAAGGCGTCGGCATTTCACTTGCCATCGCCATCACTTTTATGATTATCCTCGGCACAGTTGTTGGCGCCCTTGTTTATTTCGCCTTCTTTCAATAATCCTCGGCACAGTTGTTGGCGCTCTTGTTTACTTTGCCTTCTTCTAATAAAAAACACCTAGTATAGCAAACCACTTCCTAGGTGTTTTTTAAATAGTTACTATGTAAGTCTTGTTTTAACAAAAAAATAAAGAGCCACAATGCCCTTTCTTATCTGGTGCGAGTGGAGAGAATCGAACTCTCGTCCCAAGTTTGGAAAACTTGTATACTAACCGTTGTACTACACTCGCAAAAATCTACAATCTATCTTATTCCATTATACCGCATCTGTCAAAAGATGGTTAAGGAAATGGGGTGGGAAATCGGAATTGAACCGACGACCTTCTGGACCACAATCAGACGCTCTAACCGACTGAGCTATTCCCACCAAATTGTAAAATTCCGCTAAACTAAAGCCTAGCACAGCCATTATATCAGAACTACAACTGCCTTACAAGCTGATCGATATCAATTTTTCTTAAAACGCAATTATTTCCCGCCAGCTCCAAACTTCATACCAAAATCAGGCTTAAAGCTTTGCGCGAGACTACTTCCTCCATATCCGGTACTACGCCCGGCTCCCCCATACGTACTTCCACCATAGTGTCCACCTTGCGAGGCTGGCTCCCCCCCACGATATCTTCCAGTCTCTCCGCCGTATCCACCCCCTCGCGACTGCTCCTGACTAAAGCTCTTCTTTGCTGCTGCCGCATAATCCTGGTAGCTTGTCGTCCCCGAACCGCCAGCTCCGCCAGTTCTATTTAATCCATCAGCTCTGCCCGCACCACTGATTCCTCCCTCTCGTCCAGAAGCTCCTCCTCCCATCATCTCCTGTCTGCGCGCCAAATCCTCGTGATAGCGGTATCCTCCAGTCTCTCCACCTTGCCTCATATCGGCCCCAGTCGCCGTACCAATAGTCGCAGAATCAGCCCCCATCCTCTGTTCTCGCTCAAAGGCCCCACGCGTGCGTTCCTGCGTAATTGCAATCTGTGAACTTAAACTTGCATTCTCATATCCACGCACAAAGCGTCGGTTCTCATTCAAATTCTGTCGTTCCGCCACCGTTTTTCCAAACGAAGCCGTTCCGATTTTACTCGAATTCTGTCCCTCAGCATAGCCAGAAGAATGAAAAAACTCTTCTCGATTATCATCCCTTAATGAAAAAGATCGCGCAAGTTCCTGATCGTTTAATGCAAAGTCATATCCCATGCCTCTATCTTACCATAATCATAAAGAAAACCCCTCAAATAGTACACTTGGCAAAACGATAAATAAATCATCTCAAATTGCACACTTGACAAAACGAAATTATATGGACAGTTAACCATACCACGCCATTGACAAAAATCAAATAATATAGTATTATAATCACGTCTACTGAATAGTTCAGTGGAGGCTCTTTTATACAAAAGAGTTTGGTCTATAGTTGGGCGCAACACAGCGCCAGAAAGGGGCAATTATGTCCAACATCAAAAGAAAAAATAGCAGCGAGCCATCCTGGGGCGAGATCTTCAAAAGCTTCAAGGATGGAATCATCGGGTCTAATGAGAATTTTGACGATGATTTCGAAGAGGTAGAGGAGAATCAGGAGTCTCCGAAACCTGCCCAAAAGTCGGCTCCAGAAGCAGTTCAGGCTCCGGCTCAGAAGCCGGCCAGTGAGTCAACTCCGGCTCAGGTTCAAAAACCGGTTAGCGGATCAGTTTCGGCCCCTGTGCAGGAATCATTTCCGGCACAGAAATCCGGCGAGTCTGCTGAGGCGATTATCTGGAGGGCACTTCAGGCGGACCTTAATAGGTTCGTCCAGGAGGGGAAGGCTAGCGAATCTTTTCTTCAGTTATTGAAAGAGGGTTTCGAAAAGAACCCGAAACTCCTCCATCAAATTGCGGAACTCGTAGAGTCCCGCAAAGTAGAAGAGAGGACCCATCCAGGCTACCTCTTGGAGTATAACGGAAACCAGTCGATGTTCACTTCGAAAGAGAGAGCATTCGAATTCTTTTCCCAGAGGCCTGGCTCTACTATTAAGGAAACAATATTTGTTTCCAAAATAGTGAATGGGAAAGCGATGGAAACCCGCGAAGCCACCGAGGAGGAGAAAAAGCTCTATTATGAGCAGCAGTCCTCTAAGGCCGATGCTTCAGACCAGAATCAGTAATTTTCTTTTCAACTCTTTTGTCCTCCCCATTCCGGGGAGGATTTTTCATGCCAAAAATTCTCCCGCCATTCCTTAATTTTTCTTCTGTTATTCCTTAATCTTACCCCATATTAAACACTAATTTCCTCTATCTCTTCGCAACCTATTTGCAAACATAAGCATAATCATTGCATAACCATTGACATTTTATACATATTATAGTATAATCACACCAGTCTGAGGTACGGCTTGACCCCCGCTACCAATAATGACGACCATTAAAAACCGAATCATCTCAGGTTCAAACAACGAACCTGTTTATATAGATGTAACTGACGCCTTAGGCGCCTCAACCGTTTTAGGGAGGCGTCGTGGTCCTCCTTAAAATCCATCCGCACAAAGCGGAAGAGTCCAGGAGGGACATATGAAAGTTTTATTTATAGTAGTTTACATGATACTCGGTCTGTTTTTAGCAAATCAGCTGAGAATAGGCCTCGTCAGAAATGCCAGAGAGGGTGGTGCTGATACAGCTCCGCTTCGAAGTAGGAAGTTCCATAGGCTCCTAGTAGTCTTAGTCTTTCTCTTCACCGGCTTACCCTATCTAGCTGTTAGGTTTGTGCCTAACAGCCAGATATTTGCGGTATTCGTATATTCGTTTGGTCTTTTTGCCATAACGGGTATACTCGCCGTTTCGCCTAGCCAGCCAGAACTTGGCTGGGCGATGATAGCGTATGCTGCGGCAGCTATTATTAGTGGCTACCATGCATATCTATTAGCAAGATTTGAGTTTTTTAGCTCAATCTTGGCGGTGGCCGCAGCTGGTCTCTTTATCGTTGGAATCTTTCATTTCCTTCGAAAGAGGGCAGAAGAGGATGACGATGAAGAGGAAAGCATTGAAGAAGCAGCTGATAGCGCCATGCTTGAAGCTGTAAAGGTAGTCATTACTCCTTCGAGAGTGTTGACTGTAATTTTAATTGTCGCTTGCTTAGCTGCCTGCATATTTCTGCTTCAGCAGTTAGGCATCATGTAGTAATCTCCCCACAGGGGGAAGGAGATATAATATGAATAGAAATACTAGAAAGGGCGTCAGCCCGTTACAAAAAATTTTGGCAACCATGGCGGTTGTCATGTTACTCGTAGGCGTTGTTGCTTGGGCAAAGAACACCTACTTCGCGGGAAACAAGGAGGCTATCGCTAGTGATAGTCTTACAGAAGAAGAATTGAATGCCGCCAAGGCCGACCTCACCGTCGACCTTGACGCAGAAGTTTTACAGTCGGCGTTCCCAAACGTCAGCCGTGAATTTCTGTACAGCAGCATGCCTAACCAGAATAAGGATAGGGTAGCTGCTGCTGGCTTCAGCTCTGCCCTCACCTTCCCATTTTCTGGCGCCAGCCAGAAAGACGGTCAGTCCTATTCGGACGAAACCGTTAGGGGCTGGTGGGATTCAGAGTTAACGGAGGAATTGCTCCGCAACCCAGTCTATGGTGTTGCGGTAGCAAGGGCTCTCTCAGAGTCTAAATTCTCTGATGGCTCAACTCTCCTGGATCTCAACCCTTGGTTAGGCGAGTTCGTACAGAAGTACGATGCAGCCTTCCAGGAAAACGGCAACGGAAACGGGTATTTCCTTACCAAGGAAACTGCAGACGGTCCTATCCTCGTTACTGAGGAATATAGGAAGTATGCGGTAGGAACCAGATGGCTCCTTGACCGTTTCGTTGTCAAAGGTGTAAGTAGGCTCTATGCTGAGAAGCATTGGGGTTTGCGTCCTGCCAATGACCTGCAGCCAAGCAGAATCAAGGCAGAGGCCTTTGAGGAACCGGAAGACAGGGACGCTCTGGTCGTTTCTTTCTTGACTAAGTCAGGAAAAGACGTTCTTATCATAGGATTTAACGTCCATGATAAGAGACCAGAGATTCCTGGCAAGAGACCAAAGCCGGTTCCTGAGGAGACCCCACAAGAGACCCCTCAGGAAACAACGCCAGCTCCAAAGAAGCCAGGAAAGGATCCGGAGCCAACAACTACACCTAAGAGGCCGAAAAAGCCTCATAGGGATCCGGAACCTACAACTCCGACTCCGGAGCCTACAAAGCCAACAACTCCGGAGACAACGAAACCGACTCCGGAGCCTACAAAGCCAACAACTCCGGAGACTACTCCTACTCCTGAAACCAGAAAGGAGAGGAGCAAGGACCCCGTGAATAACGGAGGTGGAAGAGTTGGCGGTGGCTCAACCGTGATCGGCACTGACGCTTACGAGCCGAATGATCCGATCACGGAGACTGGGAAAGGTCATGGAGATCCTGCAAAGGAAACTCCGGCAACTCCTACTCAGGATCAGTCTCATCAGGGTATGAAGGTCGACCATGTTGACCAGAACAAAATGAACTATGAGACCATTCCTGAAACCCAGTCTTCCTGGAAGACTAATCAGGGTCAAAATCTGATTACAGGAACCCAGGAAAACGCTGGCTCAGGCTCTGGAAACTCAGGCAACTCTGGAAACTCAGCTGGTGGAAACTCCAGCACCGCAACAGAAGGCACTCCGCTTATTGGTTATGGTGAGGAATTCCATCTTGAAGATTAACTTCAAATGGACTCCAGCTGAAAACGGGAAACCCGTCACGAAACCCAGGCCGCAAGGCTTGGGCGAGTGGCAACATCTATAGCACTTTTACACTGGTAGCCCCGCAAGGGGCTGCCGGATATCCATGAACTATTTTGAATTTGAGATGATTCGGTTTTGCGTGGTAAGACGAAAATTAAAAATTCGGCTAGTAAACTTTGTGGGAATGTTTATCAAACCAATACCCAGCAAAACCAAACAAAATTAAAGTGAGAAATAATTTTTTAGAAAGGAGCTTTTATGAAAAAAGCACTCAAAATTATGTCCGTAGCTGCTGTTTCTGTAGCTGCTGGTATCGCCACTGTCTCAACCGTTTACGGTTGGGGAGATAACGCTGGCGGTCGCCCAACTTACACCATCGCTGAAATCAACGCTGGTAAACTTGGCGACAAAATCGTTATGAACTCTATTAAAGATAATGACTCTTCTCTTACTGAAGCTGAGAGAAAAGCTGGTGTTACTACACCACTTACCGACGAACGTTCATTCATCGGTATTCGTGATGCTGCCACCGGCGCCCAAGGTAAAAACAACGTTTGGAGCATTGGTAATGTAAACATCGAAGAAGGTAAAACCTATGTCATTCGTATGTATATCCACAACAATAACCCTAAGGGTGTTAATGCTGTTGCTAAAGATGTAACTGCACAGGTTGATCTTCCAAACATGGTTTCTAAAGAAGCTCGTGTTACTGGTTATATCAATGCCAGCAACGCAACCCCATCTCGCTACTGGGATTCTCTAAATCTTAAGAGCGCTGACGGTCGTGCTTTCTACCTCGACTATATCGAAGGTTCTGCTCTCTATGAAAACAACATTTTCAAGAGCGGTACCACTCTTTCTGACAACCTCGTCTCCACTGGTGTCAAACTTGGTTATGACAAGCTTGACGGTAACATGCCAGGTTGTTATGAATATGCTGGTTACGTCACTCTTAAAGTTAAACCAGTTTTCGAAAACACTTCAATCATGAAGCAGGTTCGTAAACAGGGTGAAAAGGACTGGAAAGAATCTGTCGATGCTAAGGTTGGTGATACTGTTGAATATCAGATTCACTACAAGAACCTCAACGCTTCTAAAGTTGAAAACGTCATGATCAAAGACTCTCTTCCAACCAATATGGAATATGTCAAGGGTACTACTAAACTTTACCGTTCAGATATCCGTGATGGTGCTGTTAATAACGAAGATAGTCTAATGACTAACGGTGTTAATATTGGTAATTATAACCTTCGTGGTGACGGTTATATCCGTTTCCTCGCTAAGGTGGTTGATAAGAACCTAACTTGTGGTAACAACCGTCTTATTAACTGGGCTAAAGCTAGCGCTAACGGTTTTGCCGTTCAAGACAGCGCTGATGTCTATGTGAAAAAGGAATGTGAACCTACTCCAACACCTACTCCAACTCCTACTCCAACTCCTACCCCAACACCTACCCCAACTCCAACTCCAAAAGAGTTACCAAAGACCGGTCCTGAAACTGTTGCCACTGGCATCATCGGACTTGGTTCTGTAGTCACCACTGCTGGATACTACATTGCTAGCCGCAAACAACTTCGATAATTGACCGCTCCGAAGTATAAAAACTCTCGGACGTCAAACGAAGTCCATAGATTTATGACAATCTGCTATAAATCAAGCGAAAAAGAACCAGAGTAATCTGGTTCTTTTTTGTTGTCTTCTACCTATTTTTTCTCTGTTAATTTTTTGTTCTTTGTATTACTATTAGGAAAATGATCAAGCAGTTGTTTGAAGAAAACAACAGTACTTCCTTTCACTTGCAAAATCACAAAATCATTGTTTTTATGCTTGCCAAAAATAAAATTATATAGTATAATCACACCAACTAATCAACAAGGACTAGAGTACATTACAAAACTCTGGTCCGCATTTTTCATAAGGGGGTAAAATATGAAAAAAACACTTATATCCTTAATGTTACTCGCAGCGGTATTATTTACCTCTGCATGTTCAAGTAATCAGGCAGCCGGACAAAGCGCGCAAAGTGCGCAAAATGTGAAGGTTGTAAGTAACAAGAAGAGTGATTTCGCATCCACTTATCTTTCAAATATTGATAAGAATGCGGAAACATACGTGGCAGATTTTGACCTTAATCAATATCTGCTTGATAGCGGCGCCATCAGCATTGAGAGGTTAGATACAGACCTCAATTCGACAACTTGTATCGCAGCCCGTTATCCGAACGGAATTGTCACCATATATTATTTTGTAGGTGACAATAGTGATCCGTACAGATATGGATATCTATCGCAAATGAACGTCTTTGTCGCCGAAGAAGAATATAGCCTTAATAGCTATAGTACCGGTGAAGAAGATGAAAATGGTGTACGCTCTGAATGGTTTCACCATTTTAATGTAGGCGGTTCCATAGAGTTGGTCAATGACCCTAACTTTGAGGATGATTTTAAACTCTTCACGGTAAAACCAAATGGAATTTACTATGTGGAGGCCAAAAATGGGCAAAAAAGTCTCCTGGCGGTCCCTGCCTTCTTTGATAAAGGCTTTAAAGCCTCGATCCTTCCATATATCAATATGAAGGACCCTTCTTTTAGGAAAGATCCAATGGAAGGTAAAATCATGGGAACCTCTGATATACACTAAGAAATTAGGCTCTCATTTGAGGGCCTTTTTTATGTGCTATTTTATCGGATTTTCAAATTCCTTATGTTATAATCAAATCAAGATGGGCCCAGAAATAAATAATTCAACCGATAGTATAAATAGCTATAAAATCTCTGAACAACAGTTAAATGTTCCGACAAATAACTTAGCCTCCAAAAGAAACAAGAGTAAAAAATTGATCGTTATAGGTATTGCTGCTCTATTTTTTATATTATTTATAGTTCTTATTTTTAGGTTCTTTATGTCTCCGAAAAAGGTTGGATCTGGAGACATTAAAGACTACGTCGCTTTTGTTAAGTTATATCAGTATGGTGACGAGAATGAAAAAAAAGACATCAATATTAATTTGCCGGCAAATTATACTTATGCCTATAAGATGTTGTCAGAATCTGCAACTTCTGAAGAAAAATCAAATTATGCATCAAAGTTAAATGAACGATATCTAAAATATGGTAATCAAGAACCGATCGCATCCTTTTTGATGCTTTTTAGCAATTATCTTGAAATGGGGGAAAAAATTACAAAAATAAGAGCTGCCTACGTGCAAGACAATCAAGCCGCTAAAGACCTCGCTAATAAATATGTTTCTCAAATAAAACCCTCAGAAATTTCCTATACAAAAGAGCGTCTTGATTATTTTAATACCTACTATAGTAAATATATTGACTACTTAGATCAAGTGAAGAACGTCGGGTGTATCAAAGGAGACTCCATAGATGTTAATTGTGAAATTAATAATAGAATTAACCCCGACAATGAAGTACTAAATGATCTATATACAGAGTTAGATGGTTTAGAAACAATGTTTTTCAATAGTTATCTAGATTCAACTTTATATCTAAATAATTTCATAATTGCATTCTATAATACAAAATCAACTACTAAGGAAAAATAAGAGATGAAAGCACTTATAAATAAAAGTAAAAGTAAAAGACTGATCACCCTATCCATAGTAGTTGTACTTTTATTTCAATTAATTTTAGCTTCAGTAGTTAATATTAATTTTTCAGAAGATGTTCACGCCGAAGCTTTATCTCCAAAAGACACATTATTACTTAAAGTGTTAAAAGCTGGTTTTAAAAAATGTATAGATGGTGGTGTTCTATCTAAGAAGGATATTAAAGATTCCAATATTTCAGAGAATATCTTATTTAACACAAATACGCCTATTTATGTAAATGACAAGACGGTTCTCTTACCTCTTAAGTATGGTTCCGGAAACACAATTAAAGATGGGGATATTTCCTGTAAACAACTTTTTACAGGTTATTATGATAGTAATAATAGTTTCAATACTTTTTCGGCATTGGGTGGCAAAAATAATATACCCTCCAATGGCTCTGTCGCAGAAAAAAATAGTCTAATCGAAGCTCTCGGATATACTACAAGCGACAGAGGCAACGCACAGTTATATTGTGCAGCACTAAATTATACGGCAACTGAAGCAGGTGGTACTGGTAACACAAGGACAACAAACTCTGTATGTGTAAATATTGTTGATGGAAAAATTACCCCTTCTCAAGGCAAGAAAATAACATCAAGTGATGTAGTCATAAAAAATACAAAAAGTGACGAATATATTAGCCTCTCTATAGATCCTAGCTATAAAAAATTTAAAGTCACAATGGATCTGTCAAAATTCTCTAATGCATCATCATGTATGTTTACTTCTACGGACATTTTCACTAGCGAAAATCTAGATAAATATATTGGACAAACTCCTGAAACCTTCTTTTCAAAGTTCTTTGGCGATATCGAATCAAAACAGATTCTCAATAAAGCAAAAAGCAGTGGAGGTTACCAGGGGGTAGGTCAAGTAGACTCAGGTCTTTGTTTTAGTGATCCTTTTCCAAAAGTATTAGGTGTGAAATCAGTTGTTACAAATAGCACTGGTTCGGTTGATACTGGTTCTAGTGTAAATGCAGGTGCTGGAACGGAACTTAATAATTCAATCACAAAAGATTACACATATGGCGGCTCTCCAAACTATGATAAGATTATGAAGTATTATTTACCTTCCTATCCTGTTCCATCAGCAGGTAGTACACCAGGGTCACTTGATTATGAGTTATATGGTGGTTCTTCATCTGCAACTCAGACTAGTGGTTTCACTGCGGTAGAAAGAGCTTACAACTGGTATTATGTGCTTCACGACGTGTTCGATGCTATATCTGTTGATACGTCTATTGGTTGCAGTACCTCACGCCCTTCCAATGGTGCTTACCTCCAATATCTTAAGAAATCTGAATCCGACCCTAATAAAACGGAAGTCCAGTACTGTCCTATGAATGAATCTGTATTGGAGCTAAAAGCAAATGATATCCTTATGGATAAATCAACAAATGGGAAAGGTGTAGTAAATGCTGCTGACCGTATCAGTGACACAATTAAGCCACAAACAGCTAGAGAGATTTTAGATAATCTAAACTCGATCAACCTTGCTTCCGTCTGTGCTGCCGATTCAAGCTTTGCACTCTGTAAGGCTACTCCAATCGATTGTAAAACTGACCCGTCAAAAGAAGGTTGTAAGGAACTAGCTGGCGATAATGCCTCCGAGAAGGAAGATGGTGCCAATGGCGAATCTGCTACTTGTTTTGCAAATGCTGGCGCTCTTGGTTGGATGATTTGTCCTCTAATGTATACTCTTCGTGATGCCGTTCAGGGTATCTTCAACGAATTCGTTGAGCCTCTCATTCGTGTCGACAAGTCAATTGTCACTAATCTCGCACAAAATAATGATTCTTCCGCTATGTATAAGGCCTGGTCTCTGTTCCGCAATATGGCCAATATCGCTTTTGTCATCGCTCTTCTCTTTGTGATCTTCTCTCAGGTCACTGGTTTTGGTATTGATAACTATGGTATTAAACGTCTTCTGCCAAAATTAATTGTTACTGCTATTATCGTCAACTTTTCATATATTATTTGCGGTATCGTCGTCGATCTTTCAAACATAATCGGTAACAGTGTGAAAAATATTTTTGAGAACGCCGCAAGTGGGCTCACCGCTAGTGCTGGAGTTGGTAGTGATGGCGTAGGTGCTGGTGGCGCAACACTGGGCGTTGCAGCAGCTGTTGCTGGCATTGTTGCTCTTGTTGGTGCCGGTGCAACTCTTGTTGGTGCCGCAGGTAATGGGGGTCTCCTCGCGCTCATCCTTCCCGTTCTAGGCCTTGCCGCTTCTGCCTTTTTGGCTGGCTTCTTCGCTCTCTTAATGCTTGGTGCTCGTCAAGCTATGATTATCGTTATGATTGTGACCTCGCCAATCGCTTTCGTTCTATACGCATTGCCAAACACAAATGCTCTTTTCAAGAAATGGGTCTCTCTCTTTCGTGGATTACTCTTTCTTTATCCAGTCTACTGTCTTATGGTTGGTGGTGGTTTTATGGCCGCCAGATTAATCGTCATGAGTGCATCGGGTGTCTTTATCCAGTTAGTCGCCGGTTTTATTAGTATTGCTCCGTATTTCGCAGTTCCAACAATGACTAGAAATGCTTTGAAGGGCTTCGACGCCGTGGCAAATGGTGTTGCTCAGCTCCAGAGTCGTGCAAATGGTGGTATGCAACTTGCAAATAAGAAGATTATGAATTCGGGTGCCGTTAAGGCTTCTGCTGAAAATTATGAGCTTGGTAAACAAGCAAAATTTGCTAAAAAGTATGCTGGCTACACTCAGGAGCAACTAGCACGGATGAAGCCTGGCGAACGTAGGCGCCTCATGAATGCTGTCGGCGTTCTAGGAAAAGATGCTCATCAAGTCGCTACAATTGGCGCAGTAATGTCGCAGTATAAACACGATACCAGTGATGCGGGTATGGCAAGAACTGCTAATACAGCTATGGATAAAGTAGACGAGGAGCAGGCTACAGCTTATTTGTCTGACTATGCTCGCCAAAATATGTCTTATAGCGATGCTCTAGAAAATCTTGCAAGAATGCAGAATGAAGGTTATGGTGAAAATGAGGAAGAAAATCATCAACGTGATCTTCAAATGCGTGCCCTTCAACGCTATATTCTCAAAACAAAAGATGGACAAAAAGCTTATGAAAAGTACCTCCAGACTGGAACGTATGAGGATAGTAATGGTCAAACTATATCTGTTAATTCTAGCGAACGCTCGCGCGCTGTTCTTGCGAGGGACTATATGTCTAATAATTCTGATCTTAAAGATAAATATGGAATTACTTATCAACAAATGCAGAGTATGCAAGGATCGGGTGCTATTACTGAATTGAGTACCTCGACTACTGGACCAATAGCCCTGAAAGGTTCTCGCAATAAAGCAACAAATAAGTTTATTGAAACTATGGATTCTAAAGATATTAAAGGAATTAGCAAGAATGATGCTGCTGAGATAAGCAAAGCTAGGGCAAGCGGTTTAATTTCAGCGCCAGCTAATCAAAACTTAGATACTATTGTGCAGAGTGCTGTTAGGAGTCTTGAAAATGATCCAACTCAAGTCGGCGAGCTTAATGATAACGCGCGTGATCTTATTACAAATGTTTCTGGTACTAATGTAAATAACCTTGGCAATCGTGTAATGGAGATCCGTGATAATAATGGCCAGGTTACTCAGACTATAAGTTGGAGTAAAAATGGAGTTGGCAACAATGGTGGCAACAACGGCGGCAACAATGGTGGCAACAACGGCGGCAACAATGGTGGTAACAATGGTGGCAACAACGGTGGCAACGGTAACAACGGCGGCAACGGAAGCAATGGTGGTAACGGCAACAACGGTGGTAATGGTAATGGTGGTAACAACGGCGGTGGTAACGGCAACGGCGGCGGCAACGGCAATGGTGGCGGTAACGGTGGTAACGGTGGTAACGGTAATGGTGGTGGCGGTCCAACCCCGTAGCATTACTCACTTAAGTCTAAAAAATATGAGCTTACGCTCATATTTTTTATCTGATTCCTTTAATATAAACAATAAAATCAAAGGTAGTTAAATTAATTTTGATGCTGGGTTCTTTCAGCCGCCATCAATACATTTTCAAACAATACCCCGACCGTCAATGGCCCCACGCCCCCAATTTTTGGTGTGATTGCAGAAATATCTGTTCTCTCGCGAATTTCATCTGAGATGTCTCCGACCAGTCTTCCGCCCTCACTTGCCGTCCCGGCATCCACAATCACCGCTCCGCTTCGGATCATTTCGTCTGTAATTAAATCTGGCGCACCAGTTGCTGTTACAATTACATCATAATCTCGTAACTTAGAAAAATCTGAGCCACGGTGAAAAACTTCGACATTCAATCCTGAATTCCTCCACATTGAAGCTAGTGGCCTGCCAACCAGTCTCCCCCTACCGACAATGGCAATCTTTTTCTGCTTTAGGTCAATATTATAACCGGTCAAAAGCCAGTTAATTGCCGTTGCTGTCGCACTATCAAAATCTCCTTGTCCAGAGAGCCCGTCCACATCCTTCTCCGGTGCAATCTCGCTTAGTACTTCTTCGGTTATTTCAGAATTCATTAGTGGTAGCTGGACAATAATCCCGGAGACAGTCTCATCCTCATTGGCTCCGCGAATCGCTTGTTTTAATGCTTCGGCTGTCGGTTCAACCTTAAGGTCAACCACCTCAACTCCAATATCCTCCCCGTATCGACATTTCAGTCCCACATATTTAGTAATCACCGGATTATCCGAATCGCGCACAATCACTAGCTTCGCACGTTTCTTGTTACTTCTCAAAGCTTGCACGAGGTGCGCCTGCCGCTCTTTAACGAACCCCACCAATTCTCGGCCGTTTAATTCTTTCACCATGCGCTGTTCCTAAGCCTCAATCTCATCTGGTTCTTGTTCGATTTTAAAACCAAATTTATCAAACACAATTTTTGCAATTTCTTCACGTGCTGCCGCAAGATCTGCGTATGACTTGGCAGACTCATTAATTAAGATCAATGCTGCCTTCTCGCTCACCTTCATACCGTGGAAAACCTTACCCTTTAGTCCGGCTTCCTCAATCAGCCAACCGGAGTTTACAAGATTTGTCCGCTTTTCAGGAGAATCTGGCCCCACTTCTTTAGCATTTCGCCAAACTTGTATTCCACGCGCCTCAGCTTCGTCGGCCTCCTCGTCAGTCAAATACACATTTTTAAAGAAACTTCCTGCACTCGCAATTTTTTCTGGGTCTGGTAATTTGCTATTGCGTACTTCCTTAACCATTCTTGCAATATTTAGTGGTGAAAAGTCAGTCTCTCCGTGCTCATCAACATAGGCCTGAAGGGAACGATAGAATGGAGGATTCAGCTGACCTTTTTTAACACGCACCGTTGTTGAATAGATAAAGAAGCGCCCCACATTTTCACCTGAGTTAAAAATTGATTTGCGGTAACTCATCTTCATCTCGCTAGCTGGTATAACCACAAATTTTTCAAGCTTAGTATCGTAAGCCTCCACGGAGACAATCACCTGAGTCACTTCTTGGCCATAAGCTCCAATATTCTGTACTGGTGCCGCACCAGCGGTTCCAGGAATGCCAGCCATTGCCTCAATTCCCGAGTAGCCTCGTTCAGACACGAAGGTTACAAGATTATCCCACTGTTCGCCGCCATAAGCCTTAAAATATGCCACCCCTTCTTTTTCTTCTTCGCCGGCTGGTGTTTCTATTTGGGAAATTCCCATAATGCGATCAAGAATAATTACCCCCTCAAACCCTGCATCTTTGGAAAAGGTGTTTGCTCCGCCCCCTAATATCCAGACTGGCAAATTCCTTTCCTTAGCAAATTTATAAGCTTCTAGAATATCTTCTTTTTTAGTCACCGTAATTACAAACTTTGCTGGACCGCCAATGCGCATCGTTACTAGGTTTTTAATCATCACATTCTCTTCAATTTTTAACATTTTTTCCTTTCATAACCATGCTTTACAAGTTGGTATTAATACCTAATTTTAACATATTACAGGATTGTAGAGGAAGTTTAGTATAAAATCCACGATTATTGACAACAGTAAAAATAATTATATAATATATAAATATAGTGTTACTACGTACCTTTATTTTTGATTAAATTCTAAGGAAATCCAAATATTTTATAAGCGAAGGCTCTCGCCGCTCCCTATTTTCACTCTTGGATAGTAGTTAGGTTATTAAGAAACCAGATTAATTAGTTAACTACTGTCCAAGAATTTTCTTGGCTAGTAATTAGAGTATGGGGAAACCTCATCGCAAGCCACGGGCTCTAATTTAACCCAGAAAGGGGAATCTATGAAGTTAGAAAAAACTAACATTGAGGGAGTTAAGTATGTGGTAGATGGCAGACCGCACCCGATTGCTATTTACACCACAGCCGGCGAGAAGTTTTATTGTGTTGGCGATCGTATTTCGATTAGGTCATATCACAAGAGGAAGGAGGATTCACAATGTAGCACACCAAGGCCGTATACTGATGGGGCGATTTCTCGAATCAATCGTTGTGACGATGATCAGTTCTTTGTTATTACTTTAAATAATGGCAGGGAAATCACTTTAAGCCTCAAGAAGATTAAGAAGGTCACGAGCTGTAGTGAGTGTTTTCGCATTCGAGCTCAGCTCTATCTGAAACTATCTGAATGGCAGGTCGAGGTTGATGACCTAAAACGACAATTTAATGCCATCGCCAGTAAAAAGGCCTGGTCGACTTTATTTACCATCGACCAGATTGTGGGATTGTATTACAAGATTCTCAAGCTTAAATGTGTGGATTACGGTCAGTGGGATATTCCTGAATGTAGGAATATGTATGATGGCGCTTATAATGACATTAGTTGGGCGTATCATAATATGACTTACTGCCTATCATAATATGACGCATGGCCTATCTGAATTGATTCACGGTTATAACATGGCTCACGGAATTTAATTGAAGCTCACCTCGGTCCTGGACCGGGGTTTTGTATAGACTAGTCAGTATGACTACTTTATGTTAAAATATAACAGATTAAAGAAAGGCTAATATGGCAGTTAAGAAAAAGAAGATTGTGATTTCCAAGCTTAATCGTAACAATAACCATAAGCACAGTGAGAAACGCAAACACAACAAATAAGTTCCCGGTTGGGGGACTTTTTTGTTGTGAGTAGCTAATTTGCGGCTCTATAACCTCAAGTATTATTTATTCTTTTCAGCAAAGTCATAGTGCTGTTTAAGCGCAAAGCCATGCTCTATAGTCTCAAGTATTATTTATTTTTTCCAACAGATACCTTGTAGAGGTAGAACGAAGAATATGTTTTTTCGTATTTTTTACCGGATACTTCGAAACCGTTTGAAATGAAATAGAGATCTTTGTTTAATCTTTTTGCTTCTGACTCGATCTTTTGATAGATCTTATTAATGTCTCTTGAGTCGCTAAAAGTGTAGACTACGGTTATTTCTGGCGGGAAGGGAAAGTCCAGATAGTTACGACACACCACCTTAGTTTTTGATTTTAATTTACGCAACCTAATACGCGACAAGAATGAAAATACTGGGTGCAGTTCGATGCCGATGGCTTGCGCGTCAAATCCGGCGGCAACTTTTAAGACGATTCCATCACCGGAGCCCATATCAATCAGTAGGTCTTTCTTGGATAGTGGATAGAGTTTTTTAAACATTTTTGTTAATTCGCTCGATAGGCTGGGTACATATGGTGCGCCAAAGAAGACTGTAACGCCAAAAATGATGACAATCGTCATGATGATAAAGATGATTGTTTGTGTTAATCGAAAAAAGTCATCCATAATTCTATTCTATCTTATTTTTGTAAAACTAGAGTAATTCGAAAAAGTTATCTATAATTTTATTCCATATTATTTCTATTCCATCTTATTTTTGTAAAACTAAGACAAGATGTGGTAAACTTGAACCAGTTGCACCCGTAGCTCAGTGGATTAGAGCATCTGTCTTCGGAACAGAGGGTCGTGGGTTCGAGTCCCTCCGGGTGTACCATTGTTCCAAGATGGAATTTTTTTAGGGTATCCGATCCATTATAGGAGTCGGTTCTAATCATCATTTTAATTTAGCAGTTTCAGAGACTGCTTTTTTGATTGGAACTAGGAATTCATTTGGAGTAAACTCTACAATTCTACCAGAAAGTATAAGCTCAATACCTAGTGCTTTCATTGCATATTGTTTCTACTCTATCAAAGTGGCTACTCGTCAAAATGAAACGATGAAGTTTTTTATAAAGTCCTAGAGCAAGTCTAGAATTTCCGTAAATATTCAGCGGATATGTAAAGTATGCTAATTAATGGTAAAAACTGGCTTCTTCTTTGCAGTTCTAGGCATAGAAGCCCCATTTTCTGTGAGTTTCCTTGCAATTCGAAAACCCTCTCTGGCCAATGAGTAGATTGTATTATTTCCACGAGAAGATGGTTTTGAAGTTAATAGATTGTGGCCCACTAAATCATCAAGGACGGCTATGATTTCCGTAGAAGAAAGGTCTTTAAAGGTGTCGTCAATCACTATTTTTTCACCAGTTCCATATAGTCGAATATTTATGTCATTCAGAGTAGGAACAACTAGTAACTGATTGCATCCAATATGATTATTAAACATCGCTAAGATTAACATAGCTTCGATTGGCTCTATTCCAAGTTCTGTCAATTGCGATTCGGCGATTTTCTTAAGATATTCTTGCAATATCTCAACGAAGCCATTTTTGAGTCTAGCCTCTTTTTTGTGTGAGAATTTCAATGATCTGTGATGGTTAATATCAAAAGGTAATTCTTCAACTTTGCCACTCTCCTCATTGAAGACTAAGATTATTCGTTCCCAACCCAGAGCACCGACTGCCAGACCTAATTCATATGCTACATTTTGATTTATGTATTTGCGGCCATCTTTTCCCTCGTCGACCAAGGAAATATCTGCTACGAAGATGCTGCAATTACGAATTTTGGCCTCTATGGTTGTAGTTATATCAACGGCACCGATTGCTCCGCGAGTGTCACTATCAAAAATAGGTATATCTGTTTTTACGTCATCAATGACATTAGCAATACCTTCGATTGCCTCTTTCAGATTTTTCTGTATGGTTTGGCGAGTTTTTTCATCATTGCTCTGCCAGCAGTAAAATACGGCTCTATTCATATCTCAATTATACCTTATCGGTGAGGACTATTCAGATATAATGGAAACAACATCCATCTATATTTAATAAAAATCTGATATTAATTGTAGTAGGTGCAGTTTCTTGGTGCCTAGTAATAATATTGGAAGTTTAATGGCTTTTTAGACATCAGTGTACCTACAATTATGGTTTTAACTTCACGAACACAGCTGTAATAGATTGGCGCGAGCTGGTTTTTGTGATATCAATATAGAATTTTTATGGACAAATCCGCGAAAAAGTGGTAGGATATTTAGGAGTCGGGCCGGTAGCTCAGCAGGTTAGAGCACGAGCCTCTTAAGCTTGGTGTCGTGGGTTCGAGTCCCACCCGGCTCACCATAATATAATTCAGCCATAATCTGGCCCTAAAATCAGAATTTGAAATAGTCCTTGTGTAGAGGACCTTTTTGTTGGTCAATTTCGAGATTCGAAACCATATTTCGCACCAAAATGTCCTTTTCGACGAGATCTCCTTTTTCTAACCTGTTAATTAGCGAATTTAGCGAGTTCGAAAAATTTTCGATGGTTATGCGTAATTTTTCAGGATTCTTGTTTTTGGCTTCAATTTGCTTGATTCTTTCGTCTATAGTTACTTTTGTCTTTTGCAAATCTGTTATGTCTTTTTTTGAGCTTGCCTTTGACGGCCTTTAGTGACTCTTTGTCGAGCTCAGCATACTTTTCCGCTAGGTCGTCAATCTTGCGCTGTTTCTGCGTTTTCTGGCCTAAGAGCCCGTGTTTCTCGACAGTCGCTCCTTGCATCTTCTTATTCGCATATTCGCTCATATCGTCGATAAAGCTTATAAAGTCGTATTTCTCGCTGATACGTCCAAACTCTTGGTAGAGTTGGTCCATAATTACGTGCATGCGTTCGAACTTATCGTAATCGCGTGAATTAAACTTGCCGTTATGCTCGAGCATAAAACTTTCAAGCTGTCGGGCGGTAACCGGTATTGATTCTCCGGGCTTTACTTTCTTGAATGGTTGGCATTTTGCCATAGTGACCTCGTCTCTTTTGAGATTGCGCCCTATATGGCGGTCTTGGAAGATCCGTGTTTCTCTCCGTTTTCGTATAGATTTTTCGCAAAAAGCGTTGCGCGTGATAGGAATTCTAGTTTATCTGAAAGAGGATAATTTGGCGTCTTGATTTTTGCATTTATAATATTGCATAGTTTCCGGATCAATTCACTCGAATAATATGCAGCTTCTAGTGACTCTACTCCATTAAAATCTCCTGTTAGGAAGCGATGCGTCAGGTCATCTCTCCTTTTTCTGCAATACTTAGACCAGTCGTTGAAGTTTATATCGTTTTTCAGTTTTGTATTACTAGGATAGTTTAGTAACTCCTTAAGTTTATGCCAGAGTTCACTTATTTTTTCTATTTTTGAGAAATCTTTGTAAATAGTATCCTTTTCATCGCCTGCGGCAATGCGTATTTCACAGTATAGATATCCTAAAGACATCTCGACGAAATTATCAGATGATATGATTGATTCATTATAAAAGCCCAGACACCTTAAGTTGATTGCTTCTTGTATTTTTGAAACAAGTTTAAAGATTTTATCGTTGCTAAAAGTTTTATTGATGTGCGATGACCTAAAAAGAGCTAATTCCTCATCTGTGTTCGGTGATGAGTTAAATATTTCGCTATAAATATTTCCGTGTACGTTGAAATTTTCTCTTGCTAATATCTTTTTGATTTTTCGATTAAAGATGAAATACTTTATCACCGAGGGAGCTGACAAGACGGTAATCGGATGAAAATAATGATTATGTCTAAAGGAAGTTGCCTGAAAGCTTGAAATCATATCGTTACAAGTCTTTATTGCTTCTTCGTAAATGTTCAGCATTTTTGCGCTATCTTTATTTTTAAAAGCTAATGATGCTGAATCTTTGCATATAGAGACTATCAGATATGAGATTTTTATTGGAGCAGTACCAACTAATATAATTTTTGAAACAACCGTCGTACAACAAGCTTCATTGATTAATGTTTTATCTAGACTAATTGAAACTGCGTTGTAGGGGCTGTTTAATGGGATATGGAAGTCTAAGGGGATAATAAAGGAGACTACATTATCTGGGATATATTGATCATTTACACAGTTCTCTTTACAAATTTTTTCAATATCCTTTTCGAAACAGTCCAGAATGTTTTTTTCTATCTCAGAATATTGCCCCTCATCTTTTTGGTTTGACAGGGCATCAACTAGCGTTGGCATCGGCAAGACATCATGACCTTCAGAATAAAAGTCGAACAGCTCTTTTTCGCTCCGTAGTATAGCGGACATTGCTGTCTTTTTTTGCCTTGTTTTTCTTCGAGCGACTACCTTTTTGTGATTTCTTTTATTATTCTTAGCCATTACGCTCCTTTATGCTGGTCGATTGCTAACTATTTAAGAACGATTTTAGTTCAATCGTTTATTTTATTATATCATTGACATTGTAATTTAATTATTTTCTAAAATACTTATGTTATCCTAATTCGTGGTCGTATCTGCTCTAGGAAATACTTAAAAGTTCGAATCTCTTTGCCTGTATATGCATATTTCAGAATTCGCACGGCATTAGAATAGGGTAGTCCTTTTCAGGTATAACCTTGATCTTCGCAGTGCATTCGGGGTGGTCAATACATCGGTCCACAACCATGCAAAGCCGAATAAGTATGTCTGGTCGCCCCTCATCAATAGTGAAATATTGATAAGAATTGCCTACAAAGGTAGTTCTTTTTATTTGTAAAAATGGCAGGCATTTTAGTGGCTCCAAATTCTTCACCGTCAAACATTAAGCCTACGAGAAAAAGTCATTTTTGGAACCGAAAACGGTTTTCAGTTTCTTCTATTTCATGAAATTTCTCGACTAGGCTCGATAGTTTATTAACATTAAACTTCATCAACTGTTTAATACTATTTTTTCTGTATGTAGGTAAATATCACATACTTTCTTGCATATATCTATAAACTATTGTAATTATTTTCTGAATATCCTCATTGGTATTCTTGAAGAAAACCTTATCATATACTACATCTGGGTATTTACGCAAGGCATCGCTAACGAGAGCATGTATAAACGATTGAGTGGCACCAGAAACTCCATCAAAATCAAAGGTAATACCCTCTTCTTTTTCTAGTGCTGGCAATAGTGTATTTATTCGAATATCTTTTGCTATATCTTTATTTTCAGCGAAATCGCCGGCCAACTTTTTTATTTTTATAGTAATCATATGTTCTCCTTATATAAAATTAGGCTCACGATATTTACGTTCTTTTCGTTCATGAATTGCCGTTTCATATACATTACCAATCATATCTAGCATCTGTTTGAACTCTACAGTTGTGTCAAGAGAAATATCTACTGCTACCAAAGTTCCGTCAAAACGAGCAAGACCAGTTTTCCGGACGCATGAGTCTTCGAATGGGTTTGCTTTTAACTTTGGCTTCTTTTGGTCGGGTCTGGTTTTCTTTAATACGTAAGCTGCATCTCCGCTATAAATTGCAAAATTATTTCGTGTGGTCTTTGCTATTGATTTTATAAAAAACAATCCAGCTCCTGCGTTTTCCGAAGTTCCGCCCTCTTTCCTTGTAGTGCCCGATATCCCAGGCGTAAGCGCAAGTTGAATAGCATCTTCGTCAGTTCTTGGATGCCAGATCTTGAGTCCTTTCCATAAACCAATTCCGGCATCACATATAGCAAGACTAATCCGATTAGTGTTCTTAAAATATTGTGCGGCAACAATTGCTCCTGAATCTACATGTGCGTGCTCTAGAACATTACGTACCAATTCGCCTATAATGTATTTAATCGTAGAAGCGTCATTTTCTTCTAAGTGCAAGAGTGGAACCATTTCTGTTATGAAGTGAGATTGGTCAGAAGAATTCTTAATAATAGTAATAGGGATGAAACGTCCTGATGGATCTTTATGTTCGTAGCTCCCAAAAGGTGATGGAGTTTTTACAAAGTTATACAATCCCATGCGATCTAGATACCTAGCAGATTCAGGAACATTGGATATTATTTCGGAGTTTTCTTTACCCACTTTGTTTGCTAGGGCTGCGGTTAACGCTAGATGAGCTGGGTGCACATTTACCCATCTTTCATCAGTGACTATTTCTAACTTTTTTGGATTGTCAAAATCAAGACGTTGGACGAAATGACCGAAATACCTTAAATTTCCTTGGTTGCTGAAATATATTCGCATAATAGTATTTTATCGTATAATTACAGATTTGTAAAATATGTAATTATAGGAGGAGTAATATTATATGTTTCCTATAAATCCATGTTTCCGAAATATGTAATTATAGGGACATTAACATTGTAGGGATAAGTTATTCCTTTACATTGGTCCAATGTTCGTCTTCTTGTTATTTCTAATTAGAATATAACTCCGTAGTTCCACTTTAGTGTTTACACATAACTATTAACA
>CAJPPG010000004.1 GCA_905372495.1 Candidatus Saccharimonadota bacterium
TTATTAAATAAGGAATATTATGAAAAAGGCAGTTGTACTCATCGGCGGTAAACAATATGTCGTTGCTGAGAAAGAGACCCTACGGGTGGACCTCCTCCCGGAAGGCACAAAAGAGCTCGAAACTGGTGCTTTGCTTGTAATTGATGGAGAAAAGACCCTCGTTGGTACTCCTGAAGTAGAAGGTGTAAAAGTTTCAGCCAAGGTAGTTGAGGAAGAAGTTGCGGGTGACAAAATCCGCGTGATCCGTTACCACTCTAAGAAGCGTGTACATAAAGAAACTGGACACCGCCAAAAATATAGTTTAATTGAAATTACTTCAATTAAATAACGAAAAAGACTCCAAGACGGAGTCTTTTTTTAGTGTTTATGGTAATATAGAATTATATGGCGACAGTGATTTGTATAACAAACCAGAAGGGTGGGGTTGGAAAAACCACAACAGCGGTTAATCTAGCATTCTTTTTGGCTAAAAATAAGAAAAAAACACTTTTGATTGATTTTGATCCGCAAGGAAATGCAACTTCTGGCCTTGGGATTGATAAGATGCCCTTTGAGGCTGATTATGAAAAAGAGGGAATCAGTAGGACTATGTCTGAGGTATTACTGGGACAGAAAGAGCTAAACGAAATTATATTGAACACTAAATTTAAGGATTTGGATTTAGCGCCAGTTACCCCACAACTTGCCAATGCAGAAGTAAATTTAGCAAAGTTGGATAAAAAATTTGTTCAATTGAGGGAAGCGATTAAACGTATAAAAGATTTATACGATTATATTATTATTGATTCGCCACCCAGTTTGTCGCTTCTGACAGTAAATGGAATGATTGCTTCGGACTATCTTTTATTGCCGGTGCAGACAGAATTTTATGCTCTTGAAGGCGTTGCGCAGTTGCTTGATTCAGTTAAATTAGTAAGAAAGGCAATGAATCCGGATCTGAAATTACTTGGAGTGCTCGCAACGATGTACGATAAAAGAACATCGCTTTCAGTGCAGGTTCTAGAGGAGATTCACAAATACTTTAAGGAGAAGGTCTTTAGTTCATTAATCCCAAGAAATGTAAGACTGGCGGAGGCGCCAAGCCATGGAGTGCCGGTGGGGGCATACGATCCATTTAGTAAGGGGTCGAGAGCATATAAAGATTTAGCAAAAGAGGTTATTCATAGAATAGAGAAAGGGGAGAAATAATGGCGGGAAGAGGTCTTGGACGTGGGTTTGATAGTTTGATCCCAACTGACATCGTTGAGGATGATTTTGATATTACAGCGAGGGAGGATGCTAAAGAAAGCCAGCTGGTCGAACTGAGTCTGGAAGATGTGGTGCCAGATAAGGATCAACCACGTAAGGAGTTTTCGGAGGAAGCCTTAAACGCTTTGGCGAGCTCGATCAAGGAACACGGAGTTTTGCAACCGATTGTAGTCGTCCGAGAGGACGGCAAATATAAGATTGTAGCTGGTGAGAGGCGTTTTAGGGCGTCAAAGATTGCAGGATTAACAAAAATCCCTGCTATCATCCGTACGATTGACGCGCAGAATCGTTTAGAGCTTTCGATTATTGAGAATGCCCAACGTGAGGACTTAAATGCGATCGAGATGGCGACAGCGTATGCTAAGTTAAAGAGCCAGTTTAACCTGGCTCCTGCGGAGATTGCTGTGCGCGTAGGGAAGAGTGAATCTTCAGTTATTAACACAATTAGACTTCTAAATCTTCCTGACGATGTAAAGAGAGCAATGGTAGAGCATAATCTTACTGAGGGAGTGATGCGACCGTTAATTTCGGCTGATCCAGAACTAGTAAGGCAGATTTTGCCAATGATTATTGAAGAGGGCTGGACGGCGCGTCGAGTTGAACGCTATATTGCTGAAAATAAGAAGCGTAGTTCAACTAAAATTGTGAAAGAGAATGTATTTTTACGCCAAGAAGAAGATTTAAGTGCTAAATTTGCAGTTAAAGCTAGGATTAAGGGCAGAACCCTGACGCTAACTTGTAAAAACGATGAAGAACTAAAAAACCTGATTAATCGATTGTCTGAGTAAAAAAGTTATTCAATTTTAATTCTACAGAGAGGAGTGAGGTAGTGAGTAAGAAATTTATACAGAGCGAACGCATTAAAAAAGCTGTAGATTTTGCAACAAAAGCACATGAGGGCCAGAAGAGAAAATCTGGTGAACCATATATTATCCATCCAAAAGCGGTGATGGAGACCTTACTTGAGTGGGGAATGGATGAAGACACGGTAATAGCGGGAGTGCTTCACGATACAGTAGAAGATACAGGGGTAACTTTAGAAGAAATTAAGCAAGAGTTTGGTGAGTCAGTGGCCTTTTTGGTGGATGGGGTGACAAAAATTGGTAAGGCAAGACAGGGGATGAGGGATATTGATACTTACTTACCGGTGACTAGAGATAATCTTTTACGGCTTTTAGTAGCAACAGGGTCTGATATTCGAGTTTTGATCATCAAATTGGCAGACAGGTTACATAATCTAAGAACACTTTCAGCACTTTCACCAGAGAAACAAAAGAAGATAGCAAAGGAAACCCTGGAAATCTTTGCACCTCTTGCTGACCGCTTGAATATGGGTAAGTTAAGGGTGGAAATGTCTGATATTGCGTTTTCGTATGTGGATCCAAGAAGATATGAGGAATTAAAGAAAATCATTGAAGCTCGCAATCAATCTGCGGAAAAAGCCTTAAAAAAGATTAAAAATGAAGTTTCAGAGGCGCTTTCTAAAGAAAAAATCAATTTTGAGATTAATGGAAGAGTTAAATCAGTCTATTCGTTGCATAAAAAATTAGCTAAATACAACCAAAACATTAATGAAGTGTATGATTTAACGGCTTTAAGAGTGATTGTGGACGATATTACAAGTTGTTATTTGGTCTTGGGGCTGATTCATAGCTTATATACACCAATGACGGGTAGAATTAAGGATTATGTGGCAGTGCCAAAGCAAAATGGTTATCAATCGCTACATACAACAGTTATCACCCCTGATAAGAGGATTGTGGAGTTTCAGATTCGAACAAAAGACATGCATGAATATGCCGAAAGAGGGCTTGCAGCAAGTTTTTATTATAACGAGCAGAAGCTGACGGAAAGTTATAAAACAGGGAAGATTCAGCACTTGCCGACAAATTTATTGTGGATTTCAGAGCTACAGATGGCGGCAGCTAAGCTGCGAGATGGTCAACAGGTTGACTTAAAAAAACTAAAATTAAATCTTTTTGCCGATAAAATCTTTGTCTATACCCCAAAAGGTGACATTATTGATTTACCAGTGGGGGCTTTACCGCTTGATTTTGCTTATAGATTACATTCAGAAGTGGGTGGACATGTAATCGGAGCAAAAATTAATGGAAAACTGTCAAATTTGAATACAAAATTAAAAAGCGGTGACGTGGTGGAGATCTTGACGAGTAAAAATCAAACCGTAAGAGCGAGCTGGTTGGACAAAATTATTACACCACACGCGAGAGCTAAAATTAAACAGCAGCTAAGTCGAACAATCGAATCCATTGTTGGTCCAAATAAAAAGAAGTAATTTTTGCGCCTATTAGCTTTTGTATAAAATTTTTATTTTCAGATAGTAAAAGAAGAAGTTTATGCTTAAAATTTAGTGAAGTTATCTCTATAAAATCATAAAGAATGAAAGATGGTTATGGTATAATTTGATTAAAATGAAAATTAAGCAAATGCGGAAAAGAACAGACCTGATTAGGATAATACTTGCGCTTTGTTTTTTGATGATTATTTTAAGGGTGTACTTTTTACAGGTGGTTGAACATCAGAAATATGTAGATTTGGCTTTATCTCAACAAACGATGCAAAATACGATTTTTGCGAAACGGGGAGAAATTTATATGATGGACGGTACACAGACGACGCCTGTAGTAATGAATGAAAAAGTTTACACCATTTCGGTTGATCCATTTTTGCTGAGAACTGAGCATGGGCAGGATCGGTCTCAAGTTTTGGCTAAAATCGATGGTTTAATACAAGGCTATGGAATAAATACTTGGGATAAGGTGTTTGCAAATGAGGCGTCACGATATGCGGTGATTGCAAAAAATGTGCCATATGAAAAGGCTAAACAGATTAAAGAAGCGAAAATTACAGGTGTTTATGCACAGGGGTCAACAAAGCGTGTATATCCCGAAGGTGACTTAGCGGCACAAGTTTTAGGTTTTGTAAATGCGGATGGTAAGGGGCAATATGGCATTGAGGGGGGACTAGACAAAGAACTGACGGGGGTAAATGGAATTCTCAAAACGGTGAAAGACGTCAATAATATACCTTTGACGATTGGTAAAAATAATGTTAGAGTGCCGGCGCAGGATGGGAAGAATATAGTGCTGTCAATTGATCGAAATATTCAGAAGAAGGCGGAAGATGTAGTAAAGAGTGTATCTGAAAAATTTCAGATTTCACGCGCCTCGGCAGTAGTAATGAATCCAAGAAATGGGCAAATTTTGGCAATGGTGGGGACGCCAAGCTACAATCCGGCAGAATACGCCAAAGTGACGGATGCGCGAGTCTTTCAAACAGATGTAACAATGGATGCTTTTAATCCCGCATCAGTATGCAAGACGTTTGCGCTGGCAGCGGCGGTGGATAGTGGGGTGATGACTCCAGAGACAACATATGTAAACACTGATCTTGTGACGATTGATGGGTGGCCAATACAGAACGCGATTAAGGGACATACAGGAGTAATTCCTATGCAGGAAGTATTTACTTATTCATTAAATACGGGGTCAATTCAGGCGTTAAGGCTTTTAGGGGGATCAGAGACAGAGATTACCTACCAAGGTAAGGAAAAACTATACGACTATTATCATAATCGTTTTGGATTAGGAAGATATACGGGGATTGAGCTGGCTGAAGCAAGAGGAACTATTGTGCCTCCAACAGATATTGATGCAACAAATGCAAGATATGCGAATATGACATTTGGACAGAGTCTAGACTTGACGATGATTCAAGTGGTGACGGCTTTTTCAGCAGTGGTGAATGGAGGTGACTACTATACGCCAACTCTAGTGGCAGGGGAGATGAAAAACGGGGAATTTGTGAAAAATGAGTTGAAGCCTCGAGATCATCAAGCATTAGAGTCATCAACGAGTGAAACAATGCGCAGAATGTTACATACGGCAAGATTAGTGTTTCCAAACGTAAAGACTTATGACGAGGGTGTATATGTTGGTGGTAAAACAGGTACGGCGCAGGTGGTAAAGAATGGAAAATACACCTTTGATGAAACAATTGGTACGTATGTGGGGTATGGCGCGAGGTCAGAAACCGACTATCCAGAATATGTAATTATGACGAAGGTGCGAGCAGATAACCGTAGGTTGGACGGTGGAATGAATGCGAAACCAATATTTGATGAGATTAGTCAGTTTATGGTAAACTATTTAAAGATGAGGAGGTGAGATGAGGGGTAGTTTAGATGGGAATGCTTTATATGGTCTGCTTTTAGCATTGGGGAGCTTTCTTTTGGCAATGTTCTTGACGCCAATTTACACAAATTTTGCCTATAAATATCATTTTTGGAAGAAACAAAAAAAGACCACAGTGCAGGGTGATGCTTTGCCGGTGATGACAAAACTGCATGCACATAAGTTTAAGAGGGCATTTCCCACGATGGCGGGGATTATTGGAGTGATTGTGGTGGCAGTCGTAACCTGGTCATCTAACTGGAATCGTGCAGAGACCTGGTTGCCGCTTGCTGGTTTTTTGGGAGGGGCCTTAGTTGGACTAATTGATGATTTAATTAACGTGTTTGGCACCGGTTCTGGTGCAGCTGGCCTCAGAGCACCAGTGAAATTTTCGATGATTACAATCGTGGGACTAGCATTAGGGTGGTTTTTTACCCATAAGTTGGGTTGGACTACTTTACATATCCCATTTCATGGTGATTTTGAACTAGGTGCGATTGTGATGATGCTACTCTTTGCTTTTTCGGTGGTGGCGACTTCAAACGCGGTGAATATTTCAGATGGATTAGATGGCCTGGCTGGAGGTCTTACCATGATGGCTTATGGTTCCTTTGGGATTATTGCGTTATTTAGGGGTCAGATTGCCTTATTTGCCTTTTGTATGACAGTGGTTGGTTGGCTACTTTCCTATGTTTGGTTTAATGTACCACCTGCGCGTTTTATGATGGGCGATGTGGGTTCGTTTGCGCTGGGTGCTGGGCTTGGCGTGGTGTCAATGATGACAAATTCATTCTTGCTATTGCCAATTATAGGTCTATTATTCGTAGTGGAGGCTGGCTCTTCCTTGATACAGATGACTTCTAAGCAGTTATTTCATAAGAAGATATTTTTGTCGGCACCAATACACCATCATCTGGAGGCAAGTGGCTGGGGTGAGGCTAAAATTGTAATGCGTTTTTGGGTAATTGCGGGGGTGATGGGAATTATCGGTATCTTTATTGCGATGGCTGGGGGAATTATTCCTCTATAGAAAGAAGTAACTATGCGTAAACATCAAACAGATAAACGAATCTTTATTGCTACTTTTATATTAGTGCTAATAGGAACGATTATGGTGAGCATCATTGGACCTTCTTATACTAATATTCAAAATATTGCATATGGGCGAAATGATGATCCAAACCAGGCTTTTAAGAGTCAAATTTTGTATGTGTTTTTAGCTTTTTTTGCGATGGTTTTCTTCTTAAAAATACCTTTAAAGCAGGTGAGTGGTGAAGGTGTGAAACATAAGAAATTATTAAACATGACAAGTAAGATGCCGGAGATTTTGATGTTTGGTAGCTTAATTTTGTGCCTAATAATGTATATTAGCTCACTGACAGTAAAGCTTCCGTTTGTAAGATGTGCACTTGGCGCATGTCGATGGCTGAATTTGGGGTTTTTTCAGCTACAGGCAGCGGAGTTGGTGAAATTCGGGGCATTGTTTTACTTTGCAAAGATTTGTACGGAGTATAGGGAGAAGGGTGGTTTTTCTGGTAAGAAAGAGCAAGAAACTACTCGTGGCGACGGGGTGTTAAGAAATATTAGATATAATTACCAGAATAGAACAAAAACAACTAGCGTAAAAAAACAAAAAGGTAAAATTGGCGAGTTTACTGCTGGGATTAAAGGTATTCTTGCTAAAACAGATGGTAGGGTGTTTTGGTTAAAATTTATCCTAACTCTAGGTGCGGCGGTCTTTTTCTTAGTAGTGGCACAGAAAGATTTGGGCTCAGCACTGCCACTAATCGCGATGGCATTAGCGATGTTACTGGTGAGTGGGGCGAGGTTGAAGTATTTTTTAACAATTGGGGTGGCGGGGTTGGCTTTAGCGGTATTAGCACTAAGTTCTCCGCATCGACAGGAGCGTTTAAGGGGGTTCTTGCAGGGTGATTCTTCAAATGCCTATCATATTAATAATGCTTTAATTGCGATTGGGTCAGGTGGCTTATTCGGTGTAGGTATTGGAAATAACGTGCAGACGGCAGGGTATCTACCGGAGTCGATTACCGACTCGATGTTTGCGGTGATTGGAGAAACGATTGGTTTTGTGGGAATATCTGTGGTGTTACTTTTCTATTACATGCTGCTTTCGAGAATTTTAAAGGTTGCAGATTGTACAAAAGATAGTTATTACCAGATGGTTACAGTTGGAATTTTTGCCTGGTTGGCTGGGCATGTGGTGGTAAATATTGCGGCGATGACTGGACTGGTGCCGTTGACTGGTATTACCTTGCCTCTACTCTCAAAAGGTGGTACGAGCTTAATTTTAAATATGGCAATTATTGGCTTGGTATTAAATATTTCACAGTATACAATGAGAGCAGATTTAACAGACGCGGAAAGGAAGTAATTTTCTTATGAAGGTATTAGTAGTTGGTGGTGGTTCAGGTGGACATATTACACCGGCAATGTCGGTGATCCGCGAGCTACTTTTAAAATACCCAAATACGCAGGTAGAATTTTGGACCGATCGTAAATATTATAAGAATATCTTAAATCTTGCAAATGAAATGTCGGTGGGATGGGGCGAGGAAGAGGAAAAAAGTCGTAAAAATCGACAATATATTCGTGTCCGCAAAGTGTTTGCGGGTAAATTTCGACGATATCATGGTTTGAAGTTGAAGGATTATTTCGACCAAGGTGCGAGAACTTTCTTTGATGTGGTGTTTGGTAATATAGCTGGAGCCATAGGTTTTTTGATGGGGTTGGTTCAGACCTTCTTAAGGTTAATTATAAAAAAACAGCGTCCGGACGTGATCTTTTTAAAGGGTGGATTTGTGGGGCTGTCAGTTGGCCTTGTGGCTGGAATGCTGGGAATTCCGTATGTGTTACATGAATCTGATGCAGTATTTGGTTTGACCAACCGTATTTTAATGAAAAAGGCGGTTAAAATTGCGACTGGCGTACCGGTCGAAACGGAGAAATATAGTGAAGACATTGCAAAAAAGATTGAGTGGGTGGGGATCCCAGTAGCACCAGAGTTTACACCGGTGGCAACCTCGACACAAAACAACTTGAAGCGGGAATTAGGGTTTAATTTTAGGAAGAAATTGGTGGTGATAACTGGAGGCTCGCAGGGGTCAGAGCACTTGAACACGTCAGTAGGAGCGATTTTAGAGAAATTATTAGAAAAAGCAAGCGTGGGGTTAATTGCTGGGCGAAAATATTATGATACAATGCTTGAACTGAAAGATTTTGAGAAATGGAATAAAGCAAAGTTGGATTCAGATTTTAGGATGTGGAGTTTTTCTCCTAAAATGAGTGAGATACTGGGGGCGGCAGATTTGGTGGTTTCGAGGGCTGGTGCAACAACTATTACGGAGCTTGCGGCTCTAAAAAAGCCAGTTATTTTGGTGCCTTTTGAAAAACTGCCTGGTGGTCATCAAACGAAGAATGCTGAAAGGTTGAATAAATCTGAGGCAGTAGAGATGGTGTTAGACAGCAAAATGATGGAGAAGCCAGAGCTGTTATTGAATAAAATTTTTAAGTTATTAGATGATGATGAAAAAAGAGAGAGACTAGCGAATAATTTGCATGAACTCGCAAAACCAGAGGCATCTAAGCGTATGATGGAAATTATTGTGGAGGCTAAAAATAAAAAACGGGTGGAAAAGGAATGAAATTAGGTAGAACGATTGCAGGAAACCGAGACTCAGCTGAAAGTGAACTTGCAAGACAACAGCTCCTTGAGAAGCGTGAAAAGAAAAAGAGAGTGCAGCTACTACTACTTGGTGTGGTTGTTGTGGCAACAGTAGTGCTTGGCGTGATTATAATCCAGAGTGCGGTGAAAAAAGTTCCGGCGACAGGTCAGAAGAAGACCGAAACGGTAAAATATATACCGACGGTGAGTATTATAGACGAAGATGGCTCAAATTATATTACCGAGCGAACGAAACAATATGTGGGATTGTTTGAAAAAGATGCGAGCGAAAGTGGGTTAAAAATAATTAAGGCTATTATTCCCGCAGGCAAGGCGCGGGAGGTGGATTTATACTTTGAGGGGAGAGAAGAGTTTTATAAGTGTAATTTAGACCGGGGGACAGCGGAGACACTAGAGGATATTGTGAGGATGATAGAGTACTTGAAGAAACAGGGTCTGAAGGTGGGGTATGTGGACGTGAGGATTGAGGGGCGGGCCTATTATAAAGTGTTATAAAAGTATAGTATAAGATAGTGGTAGTTTAGGTGGTATAAGGGGGAGTGAAACCGGAGTAGGATCCGGTTTTTTGTTAGTTTAGGTTAACTAGGCGAGATAAAGTGAGGAAAAGTGTAAAAGGTATTAATATCTGTTCGGTTTTTAGAGGCTAGACTGATAATTTGTTTTGTAATAATTATGTAAAAATGCAAGTATATAAATGTTAAAAATACGTTCGGTTCAAGTTCAATGTGTTCGGATTTTTATGAAATGAAAAAGATAATATGCAAGAGAGCGGAACTAGCGATGATAAAAAATTTATAGGGAAGAGTGGAAAGTTTTACACAGCTGTGGAAAAGTAAATAAATAAAATGCCAGAAAATAATAGGGGTGAGAATATGAAGGTTGGGCTGTGAATAATAGAGGAATATTTGCATAATATATAAACATGTGGAAAAGTAAGTTGAAAAAGTAGGAAAAAATATTTAAAAAGCACTTGCATTATGTAGCTAATGGCGCTAAACTAAGGTCAGTGGATAACAAAACAAAAACCACAAACAAAAAGATTAAAAACAATGAGTAATCAAGCGAAAATGAATACAGAAGATAATCAAGATTATGAAGTAATTTGCTTGGTAAAGAAGAGCAATAGTTAAAAAGCGGTCTTTTTGGCACATTAAAAAATGTTTGAGGTCGGTCAACTAGGAGTCTTGGCGCGCGTTTAGGAAACGCGTCATCAAAACCATTAGTACATCTATAAACACCTCCCAATTAACTCAACAAACAACCTACACAATAAGTCTCTCAACGGTTATAGTCATATATTCAGTTTTGCACTGAATAAAACTATAGCAGCATTTATTGTTTAGAAATTTTAAACAAAAAACATACAAAAACAAACACGCTGAAATTTCTAGTTGAGCGATCTCAAACTAAAGAGCTTCTATATAACAGAGAATATAAGTCTTTGATATAATAGAGGCATGGAAGAGCTTCATAAACCAGTGTTACTATCAGAAGTTCTCGAGATTTTGCAACCGAATCCGGGTGAATCGTATTTAGATTTGACGGCGGGATATGCAGGTCATGCGGGAAAGATTTTGGCGGTTACGCGGAATTATAAAGAATCGGTTCTAGTGGACCGAGACGAGAATGCAATTAAGGTTTTATCAGAGAAGTACCCTGAGGGTGAATTTGATATAAAACTAATGCATGAAGATTTTTATAATGCGGCGCAGTCTTTAATCGAGTGTGGAAAAACTTTTGATATGATTTTAGCTGATTTTGGGGTATCTTCACCGCAACTGGATAATTCAGAGCGAGGTTTTTCATTTATGCATGAGGGGGCACTGGATATGCGAATGGATCAAACACAAGACTTGTCAGCGGAGACGGTTGTAAACCATTGGTCAGAAAAAAGGCTAATTGAAATTTTTGAGCAATATGGAGAAGAGTCATCAGGGCTAGCAAGAAAACATGCGAGAGAAATTGTGTATAACCGGCCATGGAAAACTACAAAGGAGCTGGCGGAAGCCTTGAGCCCGAAAGGATGGTATGGCAAGCACCCAGCAACCAAAGTTTTTCAAGCAATCAGAATTGCTGTTAATGAAGAATTGACCTTGATCGAAAAAACTTTACCGTTGATTCCGAAATTACTGAAACCAGGTGGACGTATTGCAATAATAACTTTTCATAGCTTGGAAGATAGGCTGGTGAAACAGTATTTTAAAGAGGTGAGTTCACTGGGGAACGAATCAGAGCTAGAGATTTTGAATAAAACGCCGATTGTTGCGGGCATGGATGAATTAGTTATCAATCCAAGAGCTAGAAGCGCAAAACTGAGGGCAGCTAGAAAAATTTAGTAAATGACTAAACTAGTCTGAACGGGAAAGCGAGGATAGTTTTTGGGATGATAAAAATAAAAATAAAAAGGAGGCAATATGCCAAAGCAAATCATTGTCAAAAACTCATCTCGAGCACAGAAAATCAAAGTTAATTTTCGCTAGAGAAAAACAAATAGTCTAAACTTAAGTCTTAAAGGCTTTAATTTTGGATACTTCAGACCCTTCGGGGTCTGCTATCGGGAAACTTTCGGAAACGACGGCGTCCCGACACGGTTGTAAAGTCAACTGGGATAAGTGTTTAACAGAAAAGATATGACCTTCCCGAAAACTCTTATTAGCGATGCGGTGGTGCGGTTAATAAGAGGTTTCGGTCTATGACGGGGCAAGTTCGCTAAACGGAGGCGCTCCGACCCAAAAATAAACAAAACGAAACAAAAAATAACAACAATTAAAAACTCTAATTAAAACCTTTATTTTGCTGAGAAGATTTTAGCGAGAGTTTTTTGAAGACAAAAAAGCGAGGAAAACAAATGCAGAGTGGAGTGAGAACTGTGCGACAACAGGGGTTTGGCAATTTACGTGGAATGAGTATGCGCAACGTGAGCGAGCGTCCTAAGACTAGCTATCTTGCGAATGCGGTGAGCTCTGGATATTCACGTAATCGCAATACAGTGCGACACCAGGCAAGGGGGATTGGGCGAATTTCAGCAATTGCAATTTTAGTAATCGAAGTTTTTATGATTGGTTTGTTTTATGTGTCTGAGCAGTCTAAGGTAACAACTTACGATTATAAAATGAGTGCAATGGATGCGCAGATTGCAAATCTAGAGGCAGAACGTGATGACCTTAAGGTCGAGCAGGCAAGACTTAATTCAATTGCAAAGAACGCAAAGTCAACAGTGGCAGCCAATATGGAAACTGCGCATGTGGCTGGTTATGCGGATTAGTTTAAGCTTATTTTAAACTTTGGCATTTTCTTATTCTCTATAAATATGGTAAAATAAGAGTAATTTTTACGCATTAAGCCTGTTTCTTATGATGGGCAAAAAACAGGGAAGGAGAAAAATGGCGGAGACCCAAGAGAAGATCATTCAGATCGCAGGCTCAATCACGGTAGATGAATTAGCGGAGGCATTAGGGCTTTCGGTGACTGCGTTGATCGGGGAGCTATTTAAGCAGGGAATTATGGCGACAATTAATCAACGCCTAGATTTTGATACTGCAAGCTTAATTATTGATGAATTGAAGTTGGAAAATGTGAGACTAGAACGCAAAAATACTGCGACAAAGACCTCGAATTTCCACAGGGAATTATCAGAGAAAGCGGTCTTACGTCCACCAGTAGTAGCTGTGATGGGCCACGTTGATCATGGTAAAACAACATTACTAGACTCCCTGTTACACAAAAAGACGGTGGAAGGAGAGGCCGGCGGTATTACGCAGCATATTTCAGCTTATCAGTTAAAACACGATGACCGTTTGATTACTTTTTTGGATACGCCAGGACATGAGGCCTTTGCGGCGATTCGTCAACACGGTGCAATGTTGACGGATATTGTAGTTATTGTGGTGGCAGCTGATGATGGTGTGAAACCACAGACGATTGAGGCAATTAAGTTCGCGCAGGGCGCAAATGCGAAGATTATTGTGGCAATTAACAAGATCGACCGTGAGGGAGCGGATATTCCACGCACAATGGCTGATTTGGCACAACACGGTTTGCAGCCAGAAGAATGGGGTGGAGACGTGACGATGGTACCAATTTCGGCAAAACGTGGCGACAATTTGGATAAATTACTAGATATGATTCTATTGACTGCCGATATTGAAGAATTGAAGGCAGATGTGGAAATTCCAGCGGAAGGGCTAGTAATTGAATCTCATATGGAGATTGGCAAGGGGTCAGTAGTTAATTTATTGGTGACTGGCGGGGAATTAAAGACCGGGGAATTTATAGTAGCTGGTAGTGCCTACGGCAAGATTCGTACGATGATGGATTTTAGGGGGAAGCCAAAGGGAAAAGCTACACCTTCAACACCAGTAACGGTAACTGGTTTTAAAGAATTACCAAACTTCGGTGATCGATTTATTGAGGTGAAAGATGAAAAAACGGCCAGAAAACAGGCGCTACTAAATGCTCAGGCGGAGGCTTCGGAGTCGGCTTCAGTAAATGTGACTTCGTCTGATCTCTTAAGAATGATGAATACTGCAGATAATTCAAAGGTGTTTAATGTAATTATTAAGGGAGACGTATTAGGTTCAGTGACATCTGTAGTTGACTCATTGAAGATGATCGATACTAAGGGTGAAATCTCTCTAAATATCGTGTCTTCTGGGGTTGGCGATGTGACGGAAAATGATGTTTATATGGCTGAAGGTGATAATACGGTAATTTATGGCTTCAATGTGAATATTCCAACTAATATTGTGAAGTTAGCAGCAAGAGATGGCGTAGAGATCCGTAATTATCGGGTAATTTACGAGTTACTTGATGATGCGAAACAATCGATGGAACAGCTACTTGATGATGAAGTGGTTGAGGAAGAAACTGGCGAAATGAAGATCAAGGGAGTCTTTAGGACTGAACGTACCGCAATTATTGCTGGTGGAGAAGTTTTGACTGGTCGCGTTAATGCGGGGATGCTTGGTCGTGTCTATCATGAAAAAGAGCTGATCGGCGAGGTGGAAGTGGATTCAGTCCAGAAGGAAAAGATGCAGGTCAACGAGTTGGTGGCCGGTGAAACTGGTGGTATTGCTTTTAAGCTGGAGAAGAAGCTTGTAATCGAAATTGGGGACCGTGTAAAATTCTTTACAAGGGAGCTAAGGAAGAAAAAGCTTTAGATATATAATCTACGAAATAAGGCACCTCGGGTGTCTTATTTTTTCTCTTGTTGTTATGTTCGGTTTTTGTTCGGAGATAGGGAAACAAACAACAAACAGTTTTTTAGAGAAAAAATGGTATTAAGATTTGGCTGGCGGACGGGCTGAGTTCTTGTGAAAAGAGATAGGGGAAAAGTCCAGACAAGGGAAAGAGAAAAAATCGAATTTTGACCTAAAAACCCGTGAAATTTGACTAAAAAGCGGGTTTTCACGGAGAAATTTGTGAAAAATTGAGCGCTAACAGGGGTGGCTTTAGGTTAGTAATTCTGAAGCTCTTCTCCGGATTTTCGGAATTGCTGAGAATTGCACGAGTTCTAACAGATATAAGTGGTGGTTTATGGGTGTATTTATGGGATTGATAAGGGTATAAAAACCCTAAAAGTAAGTGTTTTCCTGCTGATCTTTAGTCGATTTTAAGGGGGAGGCGAGCGAAGGCCGGTTCGACTACTAGTATATTGGGTGTTTATAGGAGGGTGCGATGGATATGTGGTTTTAATGAGTTCGACGGACTTCTTGATCTAGTGCGTCGTAAAATAGTTATTGTACGACATTGTAAATATGGACAAAAAACGATTAACTATACATTTAAAATTAGTTATAAAAATCGGATAATATATAAACGTGAGCATAATGTGACTTTTTATGCAATTATCTCCGCTAATTCTTTTATGGGTCTTCTTGGGGCTTTTGATGACTTTTGACGCTCTGAGAGCCTCTAGGAGCCACTTTAAGTCATAATTGATAATTTATATATACTAATTCTTTCCTGCTTGATATAGAAGCGTTTAATGTGGGTAAGTATAAATAATAAGTAACAGGAGTAGAGAAGAGTCAGATTTATTTCTAACAGGGGTAGAGAAGAGTGGAGTCTAGAAGAATGAGCTTTAGGAAAAATTGGTGTAATTTTGAGATTAAAACACCCCCTCGAGGCGTTTTTATTAATGGTGAATAGAGAAGTATCCGCTATCTGGGGAATTATTGCTTCCCTGTAGATTCTGACGAAAACCTTTTTCACCTAACTGGTGTTTCCCTGGCAGGTTTTGACTGGTTGCAAAACCTGGACGTCCATCATGGAGGTCAGAAGCAAAATTGGTCTTGTGCGGCGTTTCATTGGCGTGTGAAGGGAGCGCAATTGGAGTGAGCGGAACTGGTTCAAAGTTGGCCTTCTTCTTGTTTTTATTGAAAGGTTTTTTATTCTTTTGGTTGTGTTTTAAGTTATTATTGTGATTAGTATTTCCCTGTTCCACGGGTTTTTTGGTTGCTTCCTTTTCCTGCTCATGTGCTAATTCCGTGGCAGATTTGACACCATTAGAGGTAATTGGTGCAACGGGATCTAATTGTTTAAGGACACTACCTAGGTCTTTGAGGGTCATTGAACTCTTCCCTGCGGCGGTGTTTGGTGAAACTTTTTTAAAGGCTTGATAATTAGGTTCCTGAATAAAAACTGGTTTGAACTGGGCGGGTGAAGTATTTTGGGTTAAGGAGATGTCATCTTTAGGGGCGTGACGGCCAGAGTCGGAGAGTTCTTTTTTATATTTTTCACTCTGTTCAATAGTGGCACGAATCTCAGCTTCAACTTCGGGGCGAGCCCTAGAGAAGAGATTGCGAGAATTGGTGATAATTGCGTCTAAATTGTCTGTCGGAGCTTGCGGAATATTGAGGGTGGTGGCTGAGAAAGCTGGTGCCTTCTCACCGTTAATAATCATAGAGATGACGAAGTGACGGTTATTCATCTGGATTAGATCGGAGCTATCAAAAGTTGGCTCAAACTGCTTAACGAGTATTGGAGCATCATCGGCGGAGACACGGAAGGAGATGGTGGTGCCTACGTTTCCGAAGACGGCATCACGTACGGATTCGGTCATCTGAGCGATATACTGGTTGGCGACCGTGAGATTTAGACCATACTTACGGGCCTCAGAGAGAATGACGGAGAATGAATCGGTTGCGAAGTTTTGGAACTCGTCAACGTATAGGTAAAATGGCCGGCGTTTTGAAACATCTGGGATATCAGAGCGTGACATGGCGGCTAACTGAATTTTAGTGACAAGGAAGGAACCTAGAATGCCTGCGTTATCTTCGCCGATAAGACCTTTTGATAAATTCACGACGAGAATTTTTCCTTCGTCCATGATTTTGCGAACATCAAAGCTAGAATGTGGCTGACCGATAATATTACGGATGATTGGGTTGGCAGTAAAGGCCCCCACCTTGTTAAGGACTGGAGCGATAGATTCGTTAACTTGTTTTTCATTCCACTGACCAAACTCTTGTTTCCAGAATTGAAGTACTGTTACGTCAGTACAATAATCGAGAGTTTCCTTACGGAAATCCTTGTCGGTAAGAATTCGTGAGATATCAAGCAGGGTGGAATCAGGGCGATCAAGAAGGGCCAATAGGGTGTAGCGGAGGATGTGTTCGAGGCGGGGACCCCAAGAATCGCCGAACATGCGTTTAAGTACGCCAATCACTTCAGAACAGACGTTTGGTTTACGAGTAGCATCAGAGAGCTCAAGCGGGTTAAAAGCGACTGGATATTGAGTGTCAGCAGGATTAAAATAGACGACGTCTTTAATGCGATTTTGAGGAATAAAACGTAGGTTATTAACTGCGAAGTCGCCATGTGGATCAATAATACAATAGCCTTGATTGTAGAAGATATCAGAGAGGGCAAAAAGTTCTAGGAGACCAGATTTACCGGCGCCAGTTTGTCCGATAATGTAAACGTGTCTTGAACGGTCTTTTCTGAGCATACCGAATTGATGATTGATGCCACGGAAATTTGTAAGGCCAAAGGCGGAAATATTTTCATCGGTACTGGAAATACCAGTGATAAGTGGAAGCTTGGCAGGAGGTTCAGCAGTCTTAGAAGTGGCCCAGACAATATTTGGCGTCTCAACTGAGGTGTGAGGAAGGTGATAAACACTTGCAAGCTCGGAGATGTTAAGAATAAAGCCTGGAGTCTGGAATTGGCGCATTTTGTACGCGTCGAGCTCTTCTTTATTGAAGCTACCACCGAGCTGCTTGAAACCGTTGAGGTTGGTGGAGTTAAACTGCTTAAAGGTACCAACAAGAGCCTGCATATTGAGCTTGGCGTTAATTTCATTGGTACCGAGATAGGCTAGACGGATTTTAACTTCATAACCCAGTTTTGTGGCTTTTTGTTCTGCGGCACTGATTTGTGATTTAGTGCGCTCAGATAGCTCGACTTTGGAGTCGGAGGAGCTACCTCCGGATGGAGGCGTCCAGAGAGCGGAAATAGCCTGCAAGATCCAAGTGATATCAATATTGAAGATACGGAAAGAATTTTTACCAGATTTGAGGATTTTGATCCAATTATCGGTGTCTTTATGCCAGGAGTCTGCGATGGGGCGAGTTAGAATCTGAATCCAGAGTTCCTCTGAATGATCGGGGTCGAGTTTAGCAAGTGTACCAGTGATACCAGCTAGAGGGTCAACCTCGAAGTTGTCAAAGGTTTTGATGGGGAGGGCAGTATTTTCGGTTAAGCCCAGCTCAGCCGTGTAAATTACCTCATGTTTATCGCGATTGTCGACATAATCGTGATCGATAGTGTAGATCTGGACGGTTGGATATTGAGCATAAATTTGGCCCTCTACAAAACTTTGTTGAGCTTTTGGAGTCCAGACATAAAAACGAATTTGTCCGCCAGTGCTAACTACTTCAAAACTAAGATGTTCCTGGATACCGCCAGAACTCTTAAGTGAGGCAAACATCTGCTCCGCAGAGAGCTCCTGTTTATCGTTATTTTTTGGAATTTCTAACATTAGGAGAACAGAATCAACGTTGAGAACCTTAAGCTGGTTGATTTTTTTGTAATTGCGATAAGTAAGAACCCCTAAAATAATTACTATTGGTAGCCAGATAATTGGCATTAAAAGAAAGTGGAGAATTTCAATGATCATATCTTTAGTTTAACATGAAAAGGATAAAAAGTTTATCGTTCAAGAAATTGTTTTATGGATCGAAGATAGGGATATTTTTATAATATTATTTATTGGAACTCGCCACTGTGTAGGTGTTTTTATCAACGCGTTGATAGAGCTTCTTATTCTGAAGATTGAGAAGGACGGTGGTCTCTTTGACTTTACGGACTTTAAGTACGTTTTTAACAATTTCTTCCCTGGTAAGCGGAGTCTTTGACTCTTCAAGAATACTGGTGATGATTTGGGAGACAGTTCCCTTTTTGTAACCCCAGTCGCGTAGCGCATAGATACCACGGCCAATAAGTACAAAGCGAGGGTCTTTGATTAATTCATTATGAATAGCCTGCAAGGTGACATCTTTTTTACGGAATTTGGAGGAAGAAATAGCACTTGCAATATCATTAAAATGCATAGGTTCCTTCTTATTTTGTAGAATCACATAGATTTTGTCACGAATATTCTTTGGGTTGACAGTTGGCCATTTTGTGAGACCCCACTGGTCATCTAAGGACGATAATTGTTTAGAGATTGATGCAATGGCACGAATATAGTTAGGGTGCTCATAATTTAGTTGGCTGTCAAGCTCTTCTAGCGAGAGTGGAGTTTTCTTTGTTTTAATAAGAGTAACAATTTCGTCAATCTGTTTCTTGATAGTTTTTTCATCTCCATAATCAGAGATGCCGATGGCGCCATAGTATTTCTCGGTTTCCTCAATAAGAGTGAGGCTGGCGGAAATTTCGCCTAAGAAAATAAGATAAGACTTTTCAAGACTACTGGCTTCGTGTCCATAGATTTTGCTGGTGAGAACAGAAATTTTAGCTATTCTTCCCTCTTCTGTGAGGTTTCTGATGAGGACTTTTTCAGCAGCGGCAAGTTCGGGAATTTTACCATCTTCAGCGGCAATACGAAGCCTAACAATAATAGCTTTTTCTAATTGTCGAACTCGTTCCCTGGTAATAGAAAGAAAGTCGCCTATTTGCTCAAGAGTTTCACGCTCTCCAGTTAAGCCAAAACGGCGAGAAATGATTTCTTTTTCACGATCCTGTTCAATGATGTCCAAACTACCCTGTACGGCGGCCTTGATTACATCCTCATATTGACCCATTTTTAGATCTTCTTCCCTTTCTCCACCTCTGACTGATACTGAAATTTATAATATAATAACATTAAAATATGATTTGTCAAGTAATTAATTTTAATCTATATACTGTCTATTAACTATGCGGACTTTTATTTACTTTCTTTTAGTTTTTTATGTTTCCTATTGTACCATAAATTTTACACATGTCCTAATAAGTTTTATTTAAATATAAGCATAAGCACTTTTATGATGTGGTATTTTTATTAAGACATCAAAAAGAGTTATTTAGAAGGTCATGTAGAAAGTTATTTTGTGGTGGTTTTCTTGGAAGCCGTCTTTTTAGTGGTCGTCTTTTTGACTGCGGATTTCTTAGTGGTTTTAGTAGTGCGTACCTTCGTCTTTTTGGCTGGCGCAGTCTTCTCTTCTAGTAGGCTGGTGGCCAGTTCCAGAGTAATAGTTTTTGGATCAAGATCGGTAGGAATTTTGAGATTGTTTGGACGTGGACGACCCTTACCAGAGGCTGGCTTAATAGCGGGGCCTTTAATATAGGGACCGAACGGGCCGTGGATGATTTTGATTTCTCCCCAGTCAGCAATAATGGAAGACTTTTTCTTCTGATAGAGTTGGTTGGCAAGCTCGAAACTAATCGTGTAAGGACTTTCTTCCTTATTGGCGCGGTTTAACTGAATATTGTGATTGCCGGCTTTTAGATAAGGACCGAATGGACCATTGGCCGCAATAAGTTCAGTGCCATCATCGGCTTTACCGATTAACCTGGGGAGTTGCGGAAGCTCAAGTTGTTTTAATGCTTGCTCTAAGGTGATAGTTTTGACGGTTTTACCAGCCGGGAGGGGTGCGAAGATTGGTTTTTCGCCAGCTTCTTTCTCATTTTCACCAAGTTGAATAAAGCCACCATTGCGACCGATTTTAGCATAGACTTTCTTGTTGGTTTTAGGGTCAATGCCAAGCTCTGTGGCTGAATTGTAACGATTTGCCATTGCTGATGCGCCCACGGTTTCAGCAAATGGAGTGTAGAAGTCTCGAAGCATTTTGAGACGGGTTAATTTATGCTCGGCGATCTTATCTAACTGTTCCTCAATGCCGGCAGTAAAATCATAGTCGACAATATTTTCGAAATTTTCGCAAAGAAAATCTGAAACTAGTTCACCAACCGGGGTTGGCAGGAGCTTGCCTTTATTGGCACCAGCTTTTTCTTTAAGGGTGGATTCGGTGATAGAGTTTGGAGCGGCATCATGATCAGTAACACTGACTTTGCCATGTAAAACGATTTCTTGAATTTCTCGTTCAGTGCCTTCTGATTCGCCTTTAACGACATAGTTGCGTACCTGAATAGCATTAATGATGGAAGCATAGGTGCTTGGGCGACCAATGCCTAATTCCTCAAGTTTTTTCACTAGAGAACCTTCGGTGTATCTTGCAGGTGGTTTTGAATAAGTTTGTTTGGCAATAAGGTCATGAGCGTTGAGGAGGTCACCAACATTTAATTGAGGTAAGAGAGTATCCTTGTTTTTGCCGTAAACTTTGAGAAAGCCGTCAAAGATAACCACTTCACCTTTGGCATTAAAATGGAGGTCAGGATTTGTTGATGGAATAATATCGATATTGGTTTTTGCTACTATGGCATTCTTCATCTGAGTGGCGAGAGTGCGAGTGCGAATTAGCTGATAGAGCTTTTTTTCATAATCGTTTTTACCGGCAACTTCTTGCGCGATATTGGTGGGACGAATGGCTTCGTGAGCTTCTTGGGCGCTAGCGTCTTTGGTATGAAAATGACGGACTTGAAGATAGTTTTCGCCAAAAGTTTGTTTGATATAGCTGGAGATAGCTGAGATGGCATCCTTAGAGAGATTGAGAGAATCGGTACGATGGTAAGTGATTAGACCAGCTTGGTAGAGTCCTTGTGCGGCAGACATTGTGGTCTTGGCGCTGTAGCCGAGGCGGCTATTGGATTCGATTTGCAGAGCGGCGGTAGTGAATGGTACGGGATTGGCTTTGGTACCTTCGGTTTGTTCAATGTTTTGGACGATAAAATCAGAGTCGGCTAGTTGAGAAAAAAGATTTTTAACCTCATCTGGAGTTTGAATAATGGATTTCTCCAGGCTTGCATCAAAAATTTCAGACGAATTCGGGTCGGAAATATTGGCGGCTTGATTGGAGAACTTGCCTGTAACTTTAAAAGTTGATTTGGCGGAAAATTTTTCAATTTCACGTTCTTTTTCGACGATTAGACGGAGAGCTGGAGACTGGACGCGACCGGCAGACTTGGCGCCAGGAACCTTTTTACGAACAATGTCAGAAAGGTCGTAACCTACGAGCATATCGAGGGTTTGGCGAGCTTGTTGACTGGAAACCATATCCATATCGACTGTGCGAGGGTTGGCTATGGCAGACTGCAAAGCAGTTTTGGTAATTTCATGAAAAGTGATACGATGGGTGGATTTGGGAAGTTTAAGTACTTCAAGTAAGTGCCAAGAAATAGATTCACCTTCGCGGTCTTCATCGGTGGCAAGCCAGATGGACTCAGCTTTTTTAGCTTCTTTTTTAAGCTCAGAGATAATATTTTTGTGATCTGGGTCAATTTCGTAAGTAACTGCAAAATTATCGTGAACATCAACCTTGACATCTTTTCTGATATGGCCAACGGAAGCTAAGACTTTATAATCTGCGCCGAGGTATTTTTCAATAGTTTTAGCCTTGGCAGGGCTCTCCACGATAACTAAGTTCTTTGACATATTTATATATTAGCACGGTTGTCAAGAGTTGGTTGGTCTAATTGGAGTCAAAAAAATATCTTGAATTGTTCCCAAAAATAAGAAAAAAAGACTTGGCAGGTTAAAAAACTTATGTTAAAGTATAGGTAGAGTGAAGGTTTTCTGGCAGCTAGATACAGGAAGGATATTTTGCTGTGGGAATAAAAAAACAAAAACCTACAAATAAAGGTATAAAAATTGTTAGTGGCATGTTGGCTGCAAGTTTATTTGCGATGCCAGTGTTACTGCTTAATGGTGCACCAACCTCGGCGGCTTCACAGTCTGCTACGACAACGGTTAATGTGACCATTGATCCGGTGATTTCGATTACGGCTTCACCAAATATTGAAATGGATATTACTCCAACCGCCTCTGGCCAGTTTAGAACTGCGAATGGCAATGTGGTGATTTCAACCAATAACGTAAAAGGTTATACGACCTATATTACTTCAAGCACAACTGAAACCAACTTAAAGCAGCCAGCTGCAACTGGGGTTTCAGCTGTTATTCCTACAGTTTCCGCAAGTGGAACCACTATTTCTGGTAATGGATGGGGCTGGTCAAACGATGCAAGTCAGTTTAATCCAGTCAAAGCTACCGGTACAACCGACAATAGTGCAGTCTTTAGTCGCACCACATCTGCTACTCCAACAGGTGATAATAAGACCTTAACGATTGGTGCTAGCGCAACAACGAGTGTGCCATCAGGTACTTACTCAAACACTTTACTACTTACCGCCGTCACAAATAACTAAATAATATTAATATTGCGAGGAAAAATATTGTTAGTTTTGGCTGTTGAATAGTCTTGTAAAAAGGACCCGTGTGGGTCCTTTTTTGTTAAACGGAAGTATATTATAACTGTGATTAAGATGAGGTTTAAAAATTTAACATCAAAAAGCCCCAAGTAAGGGTGGGCATCACTTGGGGCTATTTGACCCTACAACGCATCTCTTTGATACCGGGAGATTCCCCGGAGCGTGACCCACCTCACAAACTTTGGGGCCCGCCGGTTATAGGGGTTGCTATGTTCTTAAAGGGTGAACTTTCATAGTGGAGGTAATACTAATTGACTTACAACCGATAAAAGAAAAATTGTAAGTTGAAAGTCTTTTAAGAACACGCAACTTCTGTTATATTGGTAACAGAAATTATGATTTATTTAGGTGCGGTGTAGGGATCGTGCCTTTTTTGTGCTTCGACCTCTAACTTGTTGAAGTATACCATACAAAAATATATATGTCAATACTTAAAACTAAAGATATTAAATAATCAAGTAAAAAATGGAGGGTATTTGTATGGAAATCAATAGAATTACACCTGAAGTGATGCAATTTACGGCGCGTCTTTCAGCTATTGCGCTTAAGCCTAAAAAGTTGTATTACTATGGAACAATGCCGCGCGTGGATGAAAGATTTAGTGGGGTTGAGGCAAGGTATGCGTTTGAGGGGAGAGGACGACCAAGAACTGTGGCGGTGGTGGGTGCAAGAAGATGTACTAATTATGGACGGGAGCAAGCTTACAAGATTGCTTATGAGCTTGCTCGACAGGGGGTAGTGGTGGTCTCGGGTTTGGCTTTTGGCATAGATTCAGTAGCACATCGGGCTGCTCTTGATGCGGGTGGGCTGACCGTGGCAGTACTTGGCACGCCGATTGACCAAATATACCCGGCTTGTCACAAAGGACTAGCAGAAGAAATAGTTCAAAAGAAGGGTGCGATTATCTCGGAATATCCAGAGTGGCAGGAGGTGTTAAAAGATGAGAAATTGGCGAAAATTTTGCAATCTCAATCGGGGCGGAAGGCAGCTTTTTTACAGAGAAATCGATTGATTTCTGGCTTATCAGATATTGTAGTGATCGTAGAAGCGGACTTGAGGTCAGGATCGCTAAATACAGCGCATCATGCGTTTGAACAAAGTAATTTGGTATATGCGGTGCCAGGCGATGTAACAAGAGAGGGGTCGAGAGGATGTAATAAGCTTTTAGGGAGAGGGGCGGTGGCTTTTTCGGAGACCGAAGAGATATTGCTAGATTTGGGATTTAAAGTTAAGAAAACGGTAACGCAGAAAAAAGAAGTCTTAAAAGGAGATTCGGAGGCAGAAACGCAGATTTTAGGAAGAATACAGGAAGGAATGTCGGATGGAGAGGAGATTTTGGAGAAAATACAAAAGAATGGAGTAATAATGACGGTTTCGGATTTTACAATGGCGATTTTTGATTTGCAAATGAAAGGGCGAATTAAGGCGCTCGGTGGTAATCGATGGATGTTGATTGATTAGGAGAAAAGGAAATGGAGAATAATAATATACCCAAAAGTATTTCTAATACAGATACGGTGAATATTTTGGCGCGAATTGACAAGTTACGTAAGATTCATGCTTTGAATGTGGCAAATCGGTTTAATTTAAGTTTAACTGAAGTGAAGATTATGGGATTTATTAGGTGTAATGAACTTCGGCACGGATTGAGTGATATTTTGGAATGTCATAATATAGGTGAAACTTCGGTTTCGCGTTCGATTTCGAGGCTGGAGGAACGATCATATATTCGTCGGCGCAATCAGCAGTTTAATCAGAAGTGCGTGGATTTGATGGTGGCGGGGGAAGGTAATTTTGTAGCAAGTTATATTATTTTAGAGCAGAAAAAATATCTAAACGAAGTGTTTAATGGGTTTACTCATGATGAAAGGGTGATGATGGGGAGGATGCTTTGGAAAATAGATCGGAATGTTAGACATGTTCTAATGGAGAATAAAATTAGACAGGAACGTAATAAGATGGAATAAAAAATATTAACGAGGCTTTACAGTAGATCCGAGATACGCTGTGCGGTCTCTGACAGGATATTTGGCAATAATTCCCTTTCAGTTTGAGTAAAATGGCCGAGAACAAAATTAACGTCACCGATTTTTTGACGCAGTTCAGGGTTTCCGGTACCAATGCGAAGACGAGGATAGTCGGTGGTGCGAAAATGATTAGTAAGAGACTTTAGACCATTATTGCCGCCGTCGCTGCCTTTTTCTCGGAAGCGTAATTGCCCAAACTCAAGATTGAAATCATCACAGACGGCTAGGATATTGGTCGGGTCAATTTTAAAAAAGCTAGCGCACTCTTTAGCGGCGAGGCCGACGTCGTTATAGAAAGTTTGAGGTTTAAGAAAGATGGTATTATCATGTTTTGCCCAGATAGAATGGAATTTTTGAGTGGCTTGCCAAGATAGTCCGTGTAGTTTAAAAAAATAATCTAAAGCAAGAAAGCCGATGTTATGGCGAGTAAAATCATATTCGCGGCCGGTGTTACCAAGGCCAATAATAAGTTTCATATGACAGATTATATCCTAAAATGGAAAAAGCCACCATAAAGGTGGCTTCAAAAGGAGAACTTCATTCATTAAAAAATGTGAAGAAGTTTGTCAGGAATTTTGGCCATCCGAGTGGTGGTTGCTTCAGTATCTCTAGGATTGTTTAGCGACGATCGCCTGAACAAATTCACTACGAACCACCTCGATGTCTTTAAGCTCGATTTGAGCGACCATTGGTAGTCCAGAGCATAGCTGTTTGGCATAGGATAGACCATTATTCTGTTTGGAGAGGCCATGTTGATGGATCTGTTTGATGTCACCGGAAATGACTACCTTAGAATCCTTAGCGATACGTTTTAATAACATATCAGCTTGGTCAGGCGTCTGATCTTGGAACTCGTCGTAGATAACAAACATATTGGCAAAATCAAGACCACGTGCAGCTTCAATAGGGATATTCTTAAAATACTTGCTATACAGTTTATCACTTTCTGTGCGAATTTTACCCTGCAATTCTTTAAGGTTGTGTTGTTTGTTGCAGCTATCTGTGGTGTCTTCTAAGGTCTTACTGAACTTACTATCAGTTAATTTAATGTAATTCTGAATGGCATTTTTAATTGGCTCCACGTTTGGTCCAATTTTGTCATCAAGATCGCCAGGTAAAAAGCCAAGTGCACGTTGAACGTCGATATTGCAAGGCACAACTGTAGCCTGTAAGAATTTGCCCAGAGCACATGCTTTAATGGCTCCCAATACTGAAAGGAAAGTTTTGCCAGTTCCAGCCGAGCCAGTTACAAAAACTACAGAAATATCTGGGCTAGAGATGGCTTCGGCATACATAGCCTGTCCTTCGTTTTTAAGTCTAATTCCAAAATTCTTGTAGTGGGTGAGATGCACGATTTTGTCTGCCTCTTGGTCAAAACGACCGATATGGGCATATTGGTCACGTGCGGGGTTGATGATATCAAGATCATCCAGTTCAAGATTAGGAGTCATACTGATAAACTCATTAGCGATGAGTTCTGGTTCGTCTGGAAAATATTCCTGCCAAGTTTGATGATCAATGCCATCCTTTGAGGCGAGGAAAATATTGTAAAAATCAGGTGGAACGATGACCTCCCTTCTACCGGTGTAGAATCGTTTAGTAAACTTAAATGGCCTAGTACTGATACCATTTGTGCGGGCTAAAATAGTAACCAAATTATTGCAGGTCAATATTTCGACACTTGGTTTTTGTTGAACAAGGTCATAATTATTCTCAGTCCATCTATCGGCGGATATTTTCTGAAAATTGTTTAATGACCTTATGATCTGGTTTGCTGCTGAAATTAACTGCGCGGTGCGAATTTCTTGATGCTCGGTTTGAATCTGAGGATATTTATTCTTCTGGAGAAGATATCCTGAGTCAAAAACTGGGCCAAGAAGATCTAAATTGGTATCCGATGTGTTAGCAAAAACTGAAAACAGTGTGTCGGTCTGACGGAAATAGATAGCTGAAACTAATTCTCCATTTGACTTTTGATTAGTTTGATAATCAGTCTCAACTAATAACTGTCGTATTCTAAACAGTAAATCCTTAGATGTAAAACTATCAAGTCCCTCTTGTTGTGTTTGCTCTTCAAGCTCCAAAATAACAGAAGCCGGAATTACAAAATGTTTGCCTGTAATCTGCAGATTATTGTCTGCGACCTGCCAACCCTGACTTGTCGGAATGATTTCTGGACAAGTTAACAGGATACTCTTATCAATTAGATAGACCGGATATTTCTTGTCTAAGTAATTAAAAGAATCACATTCGTACAAATTACGAATGAACATAGTGTTGCTGCGAATTGACAGCTTGGTCTCCATCTTTTTCATGGGGTCCCTCCTTTTTGTGAAAGAACTTAACTTGGCAACTTTCGGTATTTGTTTTATCAAACAGCGGAAAATTACCGATTACTGAAAATAGGCATAATACCTACTTGGAGATATTATTGCATAAGAAATAATGAATGCAAGCACTAGAGGAACGGAGAAAATTGCATTAAAAATAAAACGTCTTTTAACGGATAGAGGAGGCAAAAATTAGTCTTGTTTTTGGTCGCGATAGGCTTTACGTGGGCCACTGGCGCGATCGTTGTGGAAGGAGAAAATAATTGGCGTACCAATGAAGGGATAGACTTCACGAATTTTGCGTTCCAAATAGCGCTTGTAGGACCAGTGTAGGAGCTCCATTTCGCGTCCATGGATAACAAACCATGGGGGGCAGGTGTCGGTCTGAGTGATGTATTTGAGTTTTGGGTGAGTGTTTTTAAGTCCGGCTGGAGGATGGGACGTGGTGGCCTCACGGAGGATTTTATTAAGATCAGAAGTCTTAACTTCAGTATGCCTTGCAATATCGATGTCGGTGACTAGCTCAAATAATTTAGTAACATTTTTACCAGTTTCAGAGCTGGTAATAAGAACAGGGGCAAATGATAAGAAATTATAGTCGCGCTCGAGCTGATTTAAAATATTGTCGATCTCGGTATATTCGACGGTTCTTGTCTTATCTTCAAAATTGGAGGTGACAGGGGTGGAATTATCTAGAAGATCGGCCTTGGTGATTACCATAATGATTCCCTTGCCAGCTTCAATAATCTGTCCAGCAAGAGATTGGTCGAGTTTAGAATGGGGTTCTTTTGCGTCAATTAGAAGCGCACAGATGTCGGCCTCTTCAATGGCGGCGAGAGTACGAATGGCAGAGAATTTTTCAATACCAACCTCACGCTTGCCGGGTTTTCTGAGACCAGCGGTGTCAAGAATTTCAATAGTTTGGCCTTTGAATTTAATACGGATGCGATTAATGTCACGAGTGGTTCCCTGTTTGGAGCTGACGATGGCTTGTTGCTTTTGGCCAAGTCGGTTGAAGAGGCTGGATTTTCCAACATTTGGGCGGCCAATGAGGGCTAATTTGATTAAAGGGTTACCATTTTCATCAAGATTAATCTTGGATTCTTCAGCAGTTTCAGCCTTAGGGGTGATTTTTAGCTCTTCAAAAATATGGTGTTTGAGGGCGGAAATGCCAAAACCGGTAGTGGCGGAAGTCTTAAAAATTTCAGTTTCTTTAATACCAAATTTAAGATATTCAAAAGGTTCGAGAGATTCTTTGAGATCTGATTTATTGAGAACAAGAAAAACTGGTTTTTTTGACTTTAATGCAGAACGGGATATCTCAAGATCACGAAAATCCGGATATTTAGTAGAGTCGACGGTAACAAGAATGAGATCAGCAACTTCAATGGCGTCTTCGATCTGATCCTGGATGGAGGCTTCGAAGTCATCTTCTGGATTCTTAAGACCAGCAGTGTCAATAAGGGTAAAAGCATTGTCGATTGTGGCAATAACATTATCGCGAGTGGTACCAGCTTCGCGGGCAACAATGGCGATATTTTTGTGGGCCAAACGGTTTAATAGACTGGATTTACCAGCATTGGTTTGGCCAATTAATGCAACAATAGGAAGCTTCTTCATGGATATATTTTAACACAGTTTACTATACTTGTAAAATGAGAAGAATATGGTGTAGTTTAAAAAAGAGCCCGAAGGCTCTAGGAAATTTGCTGATTTGGTGATTCCGGCGGGAGTCGAACCCGCGATTTTCTGGATGAGAACCAGACGTCCTAGACCACTAGACGACGGAACCAGTATATTAAAATTAACATTTTATGATTAAAAAGGCAAGAGAAAAAGCTTAGAGTTTGAAGGAATGGAATTTTACACGTTAATCACAATCAAAAGTGCGATCTTTGTAGTCAAGGTCGTCAAGTTCGACAAAGGCGCGTGGATTACCACTCATGCCTAGATCAAGACCATCATTTTGGCGACGAAAATCCTCGTCAGACATATTTCCAAGATTGTCCTCGTCACCTTCGTCCTCAAGATTATCATCATCAGCGGGATCATTAACGTCATAAGTAGAGTTATCAAAATAGTCGGGTTGATTGGCGCCAGAGTCCCAGGAGTCTGTATCGGTGTCGACGGTCTTTTCAAGAACCTCAGACATTTTACTATTTGGTTCACCAATATTAGTGCGATATTGACCAGTCATGCAAAACTCCTGCTTAAATTGACTTAATTATATCAAATTTAGGATTTAATCGTAAGTGATTTTGCCGTAGCTTTCAGGGATAGCGGAAAGCCAGGTGCGACCAGGCTTGAGCTTGATTTCCTCGCCTTGTTGGTTTTTAAAAATAAACTGAGATTCTCGGCTTGATTTGTGCCAAGTGCCTTCAAAAACAGTGCCGTTTTGGGAGATATAAGCCGGCCCTGAGCCGATAGTAGTAATATCTTCATGATAGTGGTCAAGAGGGCTGGTATGCTGCTTAACGCGCATGACAACCACGACCTCAGGGGTGATTTGGACAGGGGTCGAGCAATCAAGAGAGGGAGTTGGTTTGTTTTTAGTATTTTCGCAGGTATAGGAAAGATGTTTTTCTCCGTTTTGGAAGCTGCGCAAATAGGTATTGGTGTTTGGATTATAAAGATAGTCAACATTAAAACCAGCTTGCCAATTGAAATGAATGTGAATATTGGAGACCTTTTTGTAGGTTGAATCAGTTGATTGATTTTGTTCGGTTTGTTCGGTTGACTTTTCTACAGATTGTTTTTGGGTGAGAGATTCTTCAGGGGTGAGCCTAGCAAAGGATTTAGGATAAGAACGTTGGTCATTTTCTTTTTGGTGATGAAAGTCGGCAAGTAGGGGGCCAGAAGTTAAGAGGTTATTGGGAGCATAGTAACCGATAAAGCCTGATCTTGTCCAGGTGCCAGTACTGCGCCACATATAGATGAATGATTCGCTAAGGTGTTTATAACCGGTGCTGACGGCTGATAGTGCGTCGTCAGCGCCGCCGGCATGAATAATCGTGCAATCAAAAGGTGTAACCCAATCAAGATGATAGACCCGAAGTGAGCGAATAGGGCCAATAGCGGTCTGATTGATTGGATTTTTAAAAATGGCCGCGAAACGAGTGATACCAGCCTCGGCGATGGCTTCAAAAACGACACTGGCTTGATTTAGACCAGTTTGCGGCCTGGCACCATCCATACCATTGGGGATTTGGATACAAAAAGTGGGTTGTGAATTTATTTCATTTGCTACCTGTTCAGCCTGTTTGATACTGAATTTCTGGGGCTGATTATTGTTGTCTAAAATTGGATTACCGGAAGCGTCATACTGAGTGCCTGAATGCGAAATGGGTTGACCAGTGAGATTGTCATAAAACCAGGTGGGAGTACCTTCAACCTCGGTGAGTTGATGTTCTATAGAATTAGGGGTATTGGTCGACTTTTGAAGAAAAAGAAAGATAACACCTATAATAATTGAACTGAGAATAAGTATAACAATGAGTCCGAGAATAAATTTTAAGGACAGAAGCTTTTTAGCGGCATTACTGGTCTCTATTTCTTCAATTTCCTCAGACTCAGAATTTGATGGATGATGTTTTTTGGAATTATTTTGTTGTGGAGGATGGTGTAATGTTCCCACTTGAGGCTCCTTTAATTACTTGAAAGAGCGGTACGGACCTTATTTAGTCTTGCGAGTGTGCGGTTTTTACCTAAAACATGAAGAGTAAGATGAAGGGCAGGACTAAAAGCTGCAAAACTGACTGCGATACGGATAAGACTGAAAAATTCAGCGGGTTTTTTCTCGGTTTTTGCAAGTAAGTTATTGAGGAGGTTTTGAAGATTATCTTCTGTCCAGTCGGCTTCATCAACATCGTTGAAAGCTTCAATGGCTTCGGTTAATAGACTGACTAATTCTTGTTCAGAGTATTTTTTGAGGAATTTACTACCAGTAATCATAGAAAGATCAATGGTTGGATCTTCGAAGAAATAAGTTGTCATCGTGCGGAGATCAGAAAGAGTCTTTAGACGATCATAGATAATGGCGAGAACAGATTTTTTATAATCAATCGTCTCTTGCTTGGCGGAGGCTGGCCAAAAATCAATTGGCTGGAAGAGATCATAACGGGAAAAATCTTCTGAACCTACGGTTTCACAGGTACGGGCGAAAAGCTCATCGATTCCCTGTTCGGTGGCAATTTTGCGAATCCATTGCCCATTCATCCAAAGAATTTTTACTTCGTCAAAACGAGCGCCAGAGTTCTGAATGCGATGAACTGAGAACTTTTCAATCAGCTCTTCTAGTGAGTAAATTTCTTGTTCAGTACCATCATTCCATCCGAGGCAGGCAAGATAATTCAACATAGCTTCTGGTAAAATACCGTCGTCGCGATATTCGGTAACAGATTTAGCGCCATCGCGTTTACCAAGTTTTTTATTGCCAGTAGGAGCAAGAATATGTGGTAGAGAGACGAAGATGTGTCTTGGAAAATCAAGAGCATCATAGAGTGCGAGATAGTTTGGAGTACTGGATAGATACTCAACGCCACGAGTAATATGACTACATTCCATGAGAGTGTCATCAATAATATGGGCAAAGTTATAAGTTGGTAACCCATCTTTTTTGATTAAAATAATATCGTCGCAGACTTCTGGTCCGGTATGAATATCACCCATGACTTCATCGTGCCAGCTATACTCTTTAGGGATAGTTTTAAAACGAATAGGTAGACCTTCTTTCCACTCCGGAGGATTTTCTGGACGGTGATTACGGTAAAGGTATGGAACCTTTTTCATCTCGTCTTCTTTACGATAGGCATCGATTTGTTCGCTCGTGGTATCGTCGGCATAGGCTCGGCCATCAGCGATAAGCTGCTTAGCCCACTTGAGGTAAATGTCCTTTCTAGCAGATTGTGTATAAGGAGCGAAAGGTCCGTTTTTGACTGGTCCTTCGTCCCATTCTAGGTGAAGCCAGCGTAAGGTATCGAGAATTAATTCTGTGGCACCCTCGACGAAACGAGCCTGATCAGTATCTTCAATACGAAGAATAAATTGTCCGCCGGCTTGTCTAGCGATTAGGAATGGATAAATGGCGCTCCTAATATTGCCAATATGAATGTAACCAGTAGGGCTCGGAGCAAAACGGGTGCGAATTTTTTTCATAATAATTCTAGTATAGCACTTTTAGCTAATAGAGAGAAGTTACTAAAGAGAGGTGACAATGTTTTTGATCTGCTTTTTAGTGAGCTCGCCTTGGAAATTGGTAATTTTGTAAACGATACCAGCATTAACCCAGGCGGCATTGGAGCCACTAATGTAGATGGTAATTCCCTGTTCTTTGATGGTGGTAAAATCCTCGCCCCATTTTGGCTTGACAAAACGGTTTAATAGGGCGGTGCTATCCCAAGGAAGCTTTTCTTCAGTAAGGGTAAACTTAGCCTGGTTGGGGCCTAGAAAGTCCATAGCAACGCTATTGTCTTGTGCGGTGTAGACACCAGAGAGACGGTAGTCGCGAGGAACATAGCTAGGATAGGTGGCTTGAATGCCAGTTTGCATGGCAGCAACCTTAATTGAAATGTCTGGCATATTGGACTGTACGACAAAGAAAAGTGCGGCTACGACGGCTGAGGAACAGAGAAAGGCAAAGAAAACACGAGCACCCTTGTTGTGTTTGGCTAAAGTTTTTGAAGACGAAACGGCTTTTGTTTTGATAGGGTTTGTGGGTCTAGTGGTAGTGTGTGCGGGTGCTTTTGTGGCTTGTTTTTCAAAATGATCAAGTCTCTTTATACGACTAAAAGCGGACTCTACTGAAGTGGTAGTCATATTGGTGGCAGGGATACTAATCGGAGCGGCGGCAGTGCGAGCAAGAGAGTTGGTCTTTTTTAACGATTTGACGGCAGTCTTCTCGTGTTTGGCGAGAGCCCTGGCACGAGCGTTTAGTAGCTGGCGTCTTTTGAAGGAATCAGTAAAGATTGGGGTTGGCTGAATAGGTTGATCGAGAATAGATTGTTCTTGTTCGGACACGAGAGAAAAGGCACGATCCATTTTGGCTTGATGATCAAAAATAGGGGTGGAATCTTTCTCTTCTTGTTTGATTTGTTGAGTATTTTTCTCTGCAACAGGAGTATCGCCTAGGACCATAATCTTTTTTGGCTGTGGAGTAGGAGTAGAATAAGAGACTGATGACTGGGAGACGGAAACTCTGACGGATTTTTTTATTGGAGTTTCTTTAATGATTTTATGTTTGAATGTAATATTGATAGAGTTATCATCTGTAGATTTTTGAACCATTTTTTGGCTGGCGGCAACTTGAGGTTGGGTGAATGAAGAGCGGGAGAGATTGGTAGCTGGTTGAGAAAGAGAGCTAGGACGAAGTGTACTGCTATTTATTTGAGTCTGGGTGGTGGTTAAGTAAGATGCGGGACGACGAACATAGCGACGATTCAAGGTAGCAGATGCTTGAAGGTTGTGGTGGGTTTGCCTACTTGAAATGTCCTGGGTATATAACTGTCTTTGCATGTTTGCCTTCCTCACTCTTTTATTACGCTTGTATTTATTATAAACTATACCGGTTTGGAAAATCAATACTAATTGCTGTCATGCTATAATAATCCCAATATGGATATTGAAAAACGTAAACGTAATAAGCTAATAAGAATCATTTTTGTAGATATTATTATGTCACTGGCTGTGGTCGGTCTGGTATTCGTACTCGTGGCGGTGGTTGAGGGGTGGAGATTAGGATCTAATCTTAAATTGGAGCAGAATGGTATGGCACAGATTGAATCGTTGCCAACTGGCGCAAAAGTAGTGATTGACGGAAAACAGGATTTTAATGAAACAAATATTTCGAAGTTACTTTCAGCTGGTGAGCATGAAATTACGCTTTGGAAGGAAGGTTTTGATTCTTGGACTAAAAAAATTAATATTACATCAGGATTATTAACGCGTTTAAGGCACCCGCGTCTGTTTAAGAAGGAACGTACGACGGAAGTGGTGGCTGATTACCAAGATTTACGTTTTGTCTATGCGGCGCCAGATCATCGAAGCCTATTGGTGGCGAAAAATAATACTACAAAATGGCAGTATGTTACAGCACTAGGTGCGGATAAGGTCACAACAGAAGAAATTGATGTGAAGGGGGTTTTTGCTGGCACAAATGATGGTAAGTTCACTGGTGAAATTTTACAGGTAACATGGAACGATACTGGTGAAAAAGTCCTCATGCAGGTTAAAAATGGTGAAACTATCGAATGGGGCGTGCTTAGTTTAAAGAAGGTTAGTGAAAGCGTAAATCTTTCTCAGGCAATTCTAAAATATACCGAGAAAGGAACCGAAAAGAAGACTGAGGCGACGACCGAGACTCGAGTACCGGAAGGTAAACGTATCTTAACTCAGGTGGTGATTGGTGATGCGACTGCCAGTAGGTTTATTGCGTTGATCGATGGTAATTTAAGGGAAATTGATACCTCAATGAAGACGCTATCGGAGAGTTATTTGAAGAATATTGCTAAATTTAGAGCCTCTGGTTCACAGATTATTTATTTAACTAATGCTGAGAAAGACAAGCGTCAGGTGGGAATTTATCGTTTAGGAGATAAGGGCGGTATTGATATTGAGGTAATTGTGCGTTCAAAGAAGGATGCGGCTATTGGTTTGGCGATTTCTGAATTTGATAGTAAAAAATATCTCTGTATTACAGTGGATGATCAATTATTGGTTTATCGAGCGAATGAATATCCGACTTATGGGAATAACGATAATAGTTTCGAGAAAATCAGTGAAGAAAAATTAGGATTTGTCCCAAATGAATTGATTAAGTCGGGAAATGGCGAATTCTTTATTGCGAAAAGTGATAAGAAATTTATGATCTATAATCTTGACCTAGAGGAGTTGAGTTACGTGGAGCATCAAAATAGTAATATTTCATGGCTTGATTATTACTTAATGTTTGATGTAGTGAATGGAAAGATGGAAGTCTTTGATTTTGACGGAGCTAATCGTCGCACTATTTTGGATCAAGGCGTTGCCGCCGGGTTCGATGCGGTAATTAATTCCAATGATCGTTATATGTATTATGTAACAAAAACAGTTGATGGGTATAGCATAAAGCGAGATAAATTAATCTAGAATTGGATATAAAATATAACCCCTTAAAGGGGTTATATTTTATGCCATTAGAAAGCATTATCTTATTTTTATTGTCTGAAGGGGTATTTTAATTCGATTGTCCGGTTAACCAGCGCCAGATTCGATCAAAGAATGAATACTCGTTAGCTGGCATAACTGGATTAGCCTTTCCAGAGGTCTCAGGTTTATTTTCAGCAATGGCTGGAGCTTGAATTTTATCGTAGGTTGGATTGATTTGTTCAGCGGTAACTAGTAGACGATAGCGATCGGTGCCAAGTGGAGTACAGGTGATGAGGGTTAGTAGTGGTTTGTCTGTTGGGTAAGTAAGCGCGGCTACGTTGGTTGGTTCAACAGTCTCGCGTTTAAAAACCTTGTAGGTGTAGCGAACTGAGTTGTAGTTAATGTAGATTAAATCACCATCAACAAGTCGTTCGAGGCCAGAAAAGATGAATTTATATTGATTATTGCTATAAATGTCGCCAGCGGAGTGGCCAGAAATAACAAGATTGCCGATCTGTCCTGGCATAGCATCAGCGCCAGGAATTTTGAATTGAGCAACACCATGATTCATGGCATCATTAATGGTAGCGGTGTCATTGGCGATATTGTAATGGACTGGAACGTCGACATTGAGCTTTGGGATAAGTAGGCGAGGATCGGCGGTTGGGGCTTCGGATACGGTAGGATCAATAGCGGTAATACCAGTATCCTTGGTGTTCCCCGGTGCGATGTAGGCCATGATTGGCGCAAAAATTAAACGGTTGTACTGTAAAAATAAGACAAAGAGGACGGAGAAGATTCCAGCAAAAAGTGGGACAAGTTGTTTATGACGTTTAGTCAGTTTGAAACTAGAGTTGGCTTTTTGACGAATTTTTTCGCGCAAACTAGTTTCAACTTGTTTGGATTCTAAATCGCCTCTGGTGATATTGTCTTGAGAAAGTTGATTCTGCTTGGCGGTTGCTGCGCCAGAGATTTTAGTCTTTTCGGTTTCAATATATTTCTGAGCAGCCTTGGCGTAATAT
>CAJPPG010000005.1 GCA_905372495.1 Candidatus Saccharimonadota bacterium
ACGTAAGGCAGTAGGTAAGAAGAAGGTAGCGCTCATGAATAAAGTGAAGCCAGAATTCATCAAAGGCGCACAAGAAGTCGGTGGCGCCACTGAGGAACAGGCTGAAACTTTCTGGAATCAGCTACTTGAATTCGCTAATTATTGTTTTAATAAATCTCACGCCGCGTGTTATGCTTTGGTTGCTTATTGGACAGCTTATCTCAAAGCTCATTATCCAGACGCCTTTATGGCTGCTCTTATGACTTCTGATATGCGCTGGACTGATCGCCTTGCCATTGAGATTGCTGAATGCAAAAGGTTAGGTATTAAGGTCTTAGGGCCCGATATCAATCAGTCATATGCAGACTTTGGTATTGTTGGTGGTGAAAATATGATTCGTTTTGGTCTTGCGGCCATCAAAAGTATGGGTAAGGCTCTCATTGAGGATATTGTCATTCCCGAACGCGACAAAAACGGCCCCTTCAAGTCCGTTTGTGATTTTGCTTCTCGTGTCGATAATACGAAATTTAATAAGAAATCATGGGAATCTGCTATTAAAACCGGCGCATTCGATCGCTTTGCTTCCCGCACCGACCTACTCTTTAACCTAGAAGAAATCCAGTCCTACGGCAGCAAGGTTCAAAAAGATCGCGCTTCAGGACAAACCGACCTCTTTGGACTTATGGGAGACGCCGGAGCTATTCCAGAACCAATCATGCAGGAATCCCCAACCAAGGTTTCCGATAAAGAACAGTTACTTTGGGAGCGTGATCTAATGGGGCTTTATCTTTCAGCGCACCCCCTAGATAAATATGATTTATATTTTGAAGAAAATACCCATCCGTTCTCGCTGGTCTCAGCTGAAAATGATGGCAAGCAGGTTATTGTCGGTGGAATTATTACAGGTATTCGTACTATTCTCACTAAATCCAATACCAAGATGGCTTTTGTGAAGATCGAAAGTAAGACTGCAGAAACTGAATTCATCGTCTTTCCATCACTCTATGAGCAGGAAGGGTCAAAACTTGCAATTGACAATATTATCAAAGTCACCGGTCGAGTCAATGCTCGCGACAAAGACGGCAACCTCTCCTCCGAGGTAAAAATCATTGCCGATTCATTTTCTGTGGTTTCAGATGAAAAATTAGAAAATTATCAATCCACGGGAACTAAATTAGAAGAACCAAAAGAAGCTCCTAAAAAGGAATTCAAGCGTAAAAAAGCTGCTGTTCCAGAAAATATAGCTTCCAGACTCTCTAGCAATAATCAAACTAAAGAGGGCAGCTCCAATAATACCAAAAAAGAGAAAACCGATTCAGGAAAAGATTCACAGGAGAAATCCTCCGCGGAAGAAACGGTGACAAGGGTAATCACTCCTCCAGTTGACCCAAGATCGCAAAAGCTCTTTGTTCTAATTGAGAATCCTGAAGATACCGAGAAGCTCACAAGAATTCGTAAGCTCTGTGACGAGAATCCTGGTTTTCAAGAAATTATTCTGGTTCTCAAAGATGAGTCTGGCAAAAAGCCTCTGCGCATGCCATTTAGAATTGACGCCTCCAATGACCTTATTGACCCCCTCAAAGCTCTAGTGGGCGACTCTAGTGTAGTCTTAAAATAAAATTTCTGAAAAACATGTAGCAAAAATAGTATTTTGAAACTGTTTATGCTAAAATAAAACAAAGAAGGTGGGAAGTGGATAAAATAACTAATTTTCTGAATGCAAAAATTTCTGGACTGGTTACGAGTAAGCCAGAGATTCTTGCTGACTACGCAAGAGATGCCAGTATTTTAGAGATAATGCCAAAACTTCTCTGTATTCCAGAGTCGGTTGAGGATGTGCAATATCTTGTTCGTTTTGCTAATGAATTAGCCAAAAAAGGCTACCAACTACCGGTTGTAGTTCGTGGTTCCGGACTTGATCAGAGTGGTGCTGATCTTACTGAAGGTATGATTATTTCAACCGAAAAACTCAACCAAATTCAAGAAATCGATGATCGGGTACGCTTGGTACGAGTGCAAGCTGGGGTTACGCTTGGTCAATTAAATTCAGCTCTTGCACTATTCGGTTTACGTCTGCCGATCGAAGCAGATCCCCGCGAGACCATTGGCGGTCTAGTTTCTAATTTCTACACAGATAAGATTGCTAAAAAGTACGGCAGTATTTATTATTATGTCGACCGCATCGAAGCTGTCTTATCTAACGGCGATCTCTTCCAGTCTCAAACCCTCAATGCGCATGGGCTCAAATATGCCAAAAACAAGAAAGATTTTGTCTCCACTTTATATCAGGGAATCGATCAACTTCGCCAAGAAAATAAAGAACAACTAGAAGATCTCAAAGAAAATAATCACGCCCGCACTGGCTATCATATGATCACTGAAGTGCAACTATCGCCACATGAATTCGATCTATCTCCCCTCTTCTTCGGCGCTCAAGGTAGCCTCGGTGTTATTACAGAATTAATCCTCAAAGTCATTCCACTTTCGCGTCCCACTAAGCAGGCCCTCTTTGGCTTCCGGGATTTGAAGACAGCTGTCGATTTCATGTCTGAATTAAAGAAGCTTCAATCCCTTCGCATTGACTTTTATGACCGGCGTCTAGTGAATCTAGAGCAAGTAAAGACATTGACAATAGGCTTAGATCTCGGTGAGACAAAATATCTAGTCTGTACAGAATTTGATGATAATTACTTTAAAAATCAAAGTAATCTCAAAAGACTAAAAAAACTTTCATACCAAAAAGAGCTAGCCATCATTGACCAGCCTGAAGTTGCTAATATTATTGCACAGATCAACAAAAGTCTAATCGCCTATCGCAATGATAGTTCAGTGGTTGAACGAGTGATTGTAGCCGACCGTTCATATATTCCCGAGGCTGAATTATATTCTTTCGTTGATAGCATAAAAACGCTAGAAAAAATTTTTGATCAAGAACTGCCACTGTTTGGTTCTTTTATGACCAATCTCTACTCGCTGCGCCCTAGCTTTGACTTGTCACAGGTCAATGATCGTAAGCAATTATTGCGATTCTTGCAGCAATACTCAAAGCTTGTCTATGATTCAAATGGTAATCTTTCTGGTGGCTCAGCTGAAGGTCAAATTCAAGCATTAATGGTCAACCAAAATACTTCGGCTCGTACGCTCAACCTCTATCATCAAATCAAAACTCTCTTTGACCCACACAATATCTTAAACCCTAAGATTAAACAAGGTGCCAGCCTTGCTAACCTCGCACGCTTCATGCGTATTTCCGCACAGATTGGATTAATTCGACAGGACTAATCTATTAAATCAATCAATTGTTATCTGTTATCTAAAAATAATTCAGCGTGCTATAATAAATCTATGAAAGTTACTACAAAGAATTTATCCGAAACCAAGGTCGAGGTTACTGTTACTCTTGATCAGAATGACCTTAAGGTCGCCGAGGAGCAGGCTATTCTACGTCTGTCTAGAGAAATCCATGTTCAAGGTTTTCGTCCAGGCAAGGTTCCTGCTGAAATCGCTAAGAAAAATATTAACCCTAACGATCTCGCCAGCGCTACTGCCGACATTGCAGTCAGGCGCACTGTACCTAAAGCCTTTGATGAAGCTAAGAATATTCCCCTCGTAATTCCAAATGTCGACATTGTTAAATTTGTTCCAGGCGAAGTTCTTGAATATAAGGCTGTTGCCGAAATTGTGCCAGAAATTAAGCTTGGCGACTACAAGAACCTCAAAGTTAAACGCGAAGAATTTAAAGCCAAGAAAGAAGATATCGACGATGTCGTGGCCCGTGTCAGAAGCGCCTATGCTGAAAAGCAAGTGGTCAAGCGCGCAGCTAAAATGGATGATGAGGTTGTTATTGACTTCGAAGGCAGCTTAAATGGTGAAAAATTTGAAGGTGGAGCAGCCAAAGATTTTAGACTTAAACTCGGTTCTCACCAATTCATTCCAGGTTTTGAGGAAGGTATTGTTGGTCATAATTCTGGTGATCGCTTCGATCTCGAACTTACTTTCCCTAAAGACTATCATGCTGAAAAACTTGCTGGTCAGAAAACTGTTTTCAATGTTCTGCTCAAGCAGGTTAATGAGTTTATTCTACCTGAACTTAACGACGAATTCGCTCAAAAATGTGGCCCATTCAAGACTATGGATGACCTAAGAAGCGACATTGAGAATAATTTAACCGAACAAAATAAGGTTAAATCCGATGAGAAATTTAAAGACGATCTAGTTAACGAACTTGTAAAGAAAAGTAAAATCGCAGCTCCAGAAGTTTTGATTGAGGATCAGATTCGCTTTATTAAGCAAGATATCGAGGCCAACGCCAAAGCTCAGGGTCTATCCTTTGAGGACTATCTCACTCAAACCGGCCAAACCGAAGAAGACTGGAAGAAGCAAATTAAAGAATTGGCCGAAGCTCGCGTCAAGGCCTCTCTCGCCCTCCAAATGGTCGCCCGTGAAGAGAAAATTGATGTTGAAGATGAAATTGTCGACGCTAAAATTAATGAACTTAAAGAAGTCTACAAAAAATCCAAAGAAGCTTTGAATAACCTGAAAGATAATAATGTCCGCCAGAATATCAAGAATCGTATGGTTATTGAAAAAACTTTAAACTTCCTAGTTGAACTCAATTCCAAAGCTGAGAAACCAGAAAAAAAGTCTAAGTAGGGTCACTAGGTTTCATTTAAAAAATTAGGGCACACTTGTCCTAATTTTTTAATCGAATAACTTGTACTATAATGTAAGGTGAATAAGAAAGGGGGTACTTATGGTACATTCAAAACATGAAAGTTTAAAAAACATATTTTATGCAGGTATAATTGGACACATAGTTGGCGACGCTCTAGGCGTTCCTGTCGAGTCAGTCCCTCGTGCGGAATTAGATAACCGTCCACTTCGCGACATGGTTGGTTTTGGCACCTATCAGCTCCCAGCTGGTACTTGGTCTGATAACACCTCAACGGAAATAGCATTAATAGATTCATTAATCAAACAGAAACGCTTTGATTTGAATGATATTATGCATAATTTCTACAAATGGTTTCATGATGCCGATTTTACTGCTACAGGTCAAAATTTCTGTGTAGGACCAATCTGTGAAAAGGCAATTCTAAACTATATGGATGGACTAAATCCGCTTGACTGTGGTCTAAAAGATGCTAAAACTATTGGCAATGGCTCTCTCATGCGTATTCTTCCGGTCGCCTGTGTCTCTTCAATTCAGATAGTTACCGCGATGCCGTAATTACGGCCGTAAATCTTGGCGACGATACTGATACGTTAGGCGCGATTACGGGCTCAATGGCTGGCATTCTCTATGGATTCTATGATATCCCAGGAATTTGGATTGAGGCTTTACAGCGATCAGAATATCTATTAGATCTCTGTGAGCGTTTCGCTCTAGCCGACATAGATATCACGAACATCTAAAAGCAGTAAAACTCACTCATGTTATAGGCCAATATTTGGCCTATTCTTTTTGCCCATAAAACGATGGTGAGTGAAGCGAATAGGATGGTATCGGATATCAAATACTTGTCCTATTTTTTTATGACCATAAAGAGTAAAACTTGATAAAAACCATAAAATATGGTAAAATACATACATGTCACAATCTAAATTTCTTCAATACCTCAAACAGTTATATAAAGAACAGCGTGAACTCACTATTCTGGAGATTACTTATCTCATAGTCGCCGTCCTCTCCTTTTTGGTCGCCGCCGTCATTGCCTTGTTAAATCAATCATTGGGTGTCGCTCTTCTAATTATTCCATTTGTCTCCTTTTTAGCTCTATCTGCAAATATTATAGTCTGGGCATTAATTCGAATGTTATTAGAAGAATCAACCAGAGCAGATCTTAAAAGATCGCAAACAGAAAAGATTATAGAAAAATCCAGTGAAGAGCAAAAACCTAAGCGCGCTAAAGCTTCTTCAAAATAACTAAAAATTGACGAAAATCCCGGCAAGTAGTATAATATTGCAAGAGTTTCAAGCGGAATCCAATTGCTGTAACGGAGGAAGCTACGAAGTTGAGAGACTTCATGCCGAAAAGGCAAACTATAAATCGATTTAATATAAGAGGATAAAATGCCAACAATCAATCAATTGATTAGGAAACCACGTAAAGTGGCTGCAAGAAAGTCTAAGTCGCCAGCTCTTGGTAGTATTGTTAATACTCTTAAGACTCGTTACTACGACCAACCAGCTCCTTTGAAACGTGGTGTTTGTATCAAAGTAACCACTAAAACCCCAAAGAAACCAAACTCAGCTCTTCGTAAAGTAGCTCGTGTTCGTCTCACAAACGGTCAAGAAGTTTGGGCTTATATCGGTGGTGAAGGACACAACCTACAGGAGCACGCAGTTGTTCTCGTTCGTGGTGGTCGTGTACCTGATCTTCCAGGTGTTCGCTATCACATCGTCCGTGGTACTCTCGATCTTCAGGGTGTTAACGGCCGTAAGCAGGGTCGCTCAAAGTATGGCGCCAAGAAGGAGGGTAAGTAATTATGCCACGCAAAACTACTAAATCACTTGAACGTAAAGTTAATCCAGATCGTCGCTATCAGTCCATTCTTGTACAGCGCTTGATCAACAAGTCTATGCTTAATGGTAAAAAACAAGTTGCCGAACGCGCAGTTTACTCTGCCATTGAAGGCGCAGCAAAGAAACTTGGTTCTGAGAATCCAGTTGAAGTTCTTGAAAAAGCTATCTCCAACATTTCTCCAGATTTTGAAGTTAAATCTCGCCGTGTTGGTGGTGCAAACTACCAGATTCCATTCCCAATTTCCGGACACCGTCAGATGCACTTCGCCTTCTCATGGCTCGTTGTCTCTGCTCGTGCTCGTAAGGGTATGCCATACGAACGTCGTCTTGAAGCAGAAATCGTTGACGCTTACAATGCAACCGGTGCTGCCTTTAAGAAGAAAGAAGACACACACCGCATGGCTGAAGCTAACCGTGCTTTCGCACACTTTGCTCGCGGCTAATCAAGAGTATTATGAAAAACACCACTCCGGTGGTGTTTTTTTATTGCAAAATCCTTACTAAATCTAAACTATTCTCATTCTAAATCCCCTTAAGCCTAAACTGATATGCTATAATAAACTAAAATAAGGAGGTAAAATGATAAAACTTGCAATTAACGGCTTCGGTCGCATCGGTCGTAATGCCTTCAAGATTGCTTTTGAGCGTCGTGATGTCAAGATCGTTGCCATCAATGACCTAACTGACACCAAAACTCTAGCGCATTTATTAAAGCATGACTCAAGTTACGGCACCTATGACCGTGATGTCAAGTTTGATAAAGAGAACATTATTGTTGATGGTGAAAAAATCCGAGTCTATGCCGAGAAAGAACCAAAAAATCTTCCGTGGAAGGATCATCGTGTTGATGTGGTTATTGAGTCAACTGGCTTTTTCACAGATCCAGCTAAGGCAGCTGCCCATCTTGAAGCCGGTGCCCAAAAAGTGGTTATTTCCGCTCCAGCTAAAGGCGATGGTGCTAAAACCATTGTCATTGGCGTTAATGAAGATACTGTTACGGAAGACGATAAAATCATTTCCAATGCTTCCTGTACTACCAACTGTATTGCCCCAGTTATGAAGGTACTTGAAGATAACTTTGGTATCGAGAAGGCTCTCATGACTACAGTACACTCTTACACTGCCTCCCAACGTATTTTAGATGCTCCTGCCAAAGATCTTCGTGAGGCTCGCGCCGCAGCTGAAAATATTGTCCCTACCTCAACCGGTGCTTCTAAAGCTGCAGCTCTCACTATCCCTACTCTGAAGGGGAAATTTGACGGCCTTTCGATTCGTGTTCCGACCCCAGTCGTCTCTCTAGCCGATATTACTGCTGTCTTGAAGAAAGATACTACCATTGAAGAGCTTCAGGAAGTCTTTAGGAATGCCGCCAAAGAACCTTTTTATGAGGGTATTCTTGGTGTCTCCGAAGAACCCTTAGTTTCTATCGATTACCGAGGTAATTCTCACTCAAGTATCGTTGATCTTCCGCTCATTAATGTAGTCGATAAAAACTTAGTAAAGGTGGTGGCTTGGTATGACAATGAATGGGGCTATTCAAACCGTCTTGTAGAGTTAGCTGCTGATTTTGGGAAAAACTAGTATGCCACGGATTTTTATCGGTTCAGATCACCGCGGCTTTGTTGCCAAACAACATATTTTAGCCACTCTGGCAAATTCCGAATGGAAGGATAGCTATGAGATCGTTGATCTTGGCCCAGAAACCATTCGTCCGGATGATGACTTTAATGATTACGCTATTGCTGTTTCACGCGCTGTCAGGGAAACCGCCAATTCCCGCGGTATCTTGATCTGTGGTTCAGCCCACGGGATTGCTATTCAGTCCAATCGTTTTAAGGGTATTCGTGCCATCTGTGGTTATACTCCAGAACTAGTCCGTCTCGGCCGACTCCATAATGATGCCAATGTTCTTTGTCTTTCGTCAGATTTTATGGATGATGCGAATATTGATCAGGCTATTGATATGTTCCTACGTGGTAATTTTCTACCCGAAGAAAGATATATTAGGCGCAACCAACGACTTGATGAGGAATCAATTTATTAGTAAAGGAAAACTATGGGTGAGGATGTATATATAGTACCGACAATTCTAACTAATAATCCACAGGTTTTTGCGACAGAGTTGCAAGACTACTCGCAGTTTGCTAAAAGAATTCAGATTGATCTGATGGATGGCACTTTTACCGCTGATAAAAGTTTGCCCGAGTCCGCAATCGCTGGCCTGCCACAAGATATTGATTTTGACTTACATTTGATGTCGGCTAGGCCAAGCGATCATCTCGCTCATCTTCTCCGACTCAAACCATCGCTCTGTATTCTCCATGCAGAGGCTAGTGAAGACTTGTCGCCATTCTTTGCTGAATTCAAAAAAGCTGGCATTAAAACCGGCCTAGCTCTATTGCCTGGTACTTATCCTGGACAAGTTAAGTCTTATATCGAAGCGGTGGACCATGTTTTGGTTTTCGCCGGCGCTCTAGGCAAGCAAGGCGGTCAGGCTGACTTATTGCAAATGGAAAAGATTAAGCTGATCCGTGAAATTAATCCTACTATTGAGATTGGCTGGGATGGCGGCGCCAATCTTACCAATGTTCGCGCGCTTGCACACGCTGATCTCAATGTTATTAATGTAGGCTCCGCCATCTCTAAGACACAAGACCCGAAAGCTGCCTATCATCAACTTATCGAAGAATCTAAAAAACGGGGAATTATTTAATGGCTACTTCGAAACTTCGTCACAAAGTCCATTTTAAAGAGCAGCCAATTCTTCGCGTACTTACCGTTGGTGTAGCTATGCAGCAAATTACTCTAGTAGATCACGATGATTTTATTATAAATAAACAAAAAGTCTCTATTGGTGAGAAAGTTGATATTGATCAAATTTATTATCAACTAGGCGGTAGCGGGATTAATGCCGCTGTAACCTTCGCACGTCACGGCCATCAGTCAATCCTCATTAGTAATCTCGGCCAAGATCGCTCTGCAGAAGCCATCAAAGATTTTTTAATCGACGAAAATGTTGATACGAGTTATCTAAATCAACTTCCATTCCAAACTGGCACTTCTGTAGTCCTACTGGATTCTAAAACTGCCACCAGAACCACTATGAACTGTCTGGGTGCAGCCAAGACTTCAAACAATTTAGATTCTCACGATCTCAATCTCGCTAATCCGGATTGGTTATATCTCACAAGCTTGAATGGCGATCTAGAAAAGGCTCTAGAATTTATTGATCAGTCTAAAGAAAATCAGATTAAAGTTCTCTGGAATCCAGGTGAATTAGAGTTAAAGCAAAAGAAAAAGGTCCTAGGACTCCTATCTGATATTGATGTACTGATTCTTAATCAAAAAGAAGCCAAAATGCTGGTCGAAGGAGAGATTCTTGAAGAACTCGTAACAAAGCTTTCTGCTTACACTAAAACCGTTATTATCACCGCAGGCGCAAGTGGTAGTATTGCAAAATCAGGGGAAGAAATATATCGTCTAGCAGAATATGAACAAAAGTCACCAATAGATCCTACCGGTGCAGGCGATGCCTTCGGTTCTGGTTTTTTAGCCGCAACTCTCGATGGCCTAGATTTTAAACATAGTCTCATCGCTGCCGCCGCAAACGCTACTTCAGTTATCTCAGAAATTGGCTCCACCAAGGGGATCCTTTCAGCTAATGAAAAATATCACCCAATGCCAATCCAGCGACTCTATCTATAAAAAATATGAGGTGAAGGCCTCATATTTTTTTCAAAACTTTTCTTTAAAACTTATACTGATTTGACGCGATTATAAATATTATCGTTAATATTGATGTGGCCAATCTTATTTGCCGCCAGTACCACTTCAGTGATATCATCTGTCATTACAAAAAGATCAAGATCTTTTTCTTTAATCATTTTATTTTTCAGCATGCTGGTTTTGAAAAACTTAACTAATGGTCGCCAGTATGATTTCCCAATTAAGAAACATGGCATTTTTGGCATTTTACCAGTCTGAATGAGAATTAAGACTTCTGACATTTCATCAAGCGTACCTAGTCCTCCGGGAAAGAACGCATAAGCTTTACTTGCCATTACTAGCATCACCTTACGTGCAAAAAAGTAGTTAAATTCCATTGAATCGGTGAGGTATGGATTTTCGTGCTGTTCAAATGGTAATTTGATATTCAAACCAACACTACGTCCGCCGTATTCGTATGCTCCGCGGTTAGCCGCTTCCATGGTGCCAGGACCACCGCCAGTAATTACTGGATGCCCATTTTCAGCTAATAATCGTCCAAGTTCTCTAGCCTTTATATAATATTTGTCAGTCTCGGGTGTACGAGCTGATCCAAAAATAGTTACTCCCTGTGAAAAACGACGAATCGTTGAAAGCCCCTTTAGGAGATCTTTGGCGTAAGCCAACGAACGATCAGTATCTGGCCCTGAAATCTTATTAGCTGACAATTCATTCAGCCATTCTTCTGTAATTTTATCCATAAGCTTATTATAGCAAAATACCCCTTGATTAGACATGGTAAAATAAGAATATGAAAATCACGCTTCTGCTGCATAATATCCGCTCAACCTATAATGTTGGTTCAATCCTACGCACGGCTGATGGTTTTTCGGTGAATCATGTTATCTATTCTGGCTACACACCAACTCCAGCTCCTTATTCTACGCTTCTTCCTCATCTGTCTCAAAAAATCACTACGAAGATTCATAAAACTGCTCTTGGTGCTGAACAAACTTTGTCGTCCTCTTATTCTGAAAATATCATAGAGGAAGTTCAGTTTTTGCGGTCGCAAGGCTATCAGATTATTGGTTTAGAGAATAACTTAAAAGACGCTCGCTTACATCAAATCACCGAACATACGCTTCCAGGGTTAATAGCCCCTAAGGTCGCCCTTATTCTTGGAGAAGAGGTGGAAGGAATTACCTCAAAGTTACATCAATTTATTGACTTATTTTTGGAGATTCCAATGACTGGTAACAAGGAGTCTTTTAATGTTTCAGTCGCCACAGCCATCATTCTCTTCTATCTAAGATATGGTATCGATTTAAATCGCTCCTAAACTCTGCTATAATACAAAAGATTAGGGAGTTATTATGGAAAGATATAATCCAACAAAAATAGAAGAAAAATGGCAAAAAATATGGGAAACCGAGCAGGCTTTTCGTGCTGAAGAAAGTGGTGCAGAAAAAATGTACCTTGCAGAAATGTTCCCCTATCCATCCGGTGCTGGTCTCCACGTTGGCCATGTTCGCAACTTCTCCATAGTTGATGTTTTAGCAAGATTTTATGCACAAAATGGCAAAAATGTTCTTCGACCTTTTGGTTATGATACCTTTGGACTCCCTGCAGAGAATTACGCAATTAAAACTGGCATTTCTCCAGCCGAAGCCACCAAAACCAATATTAATAACTTTAGAAAACAGGCTAAACGTCTAGGCTTCTATATCGATTGGAACCGTGAAATTAATACCTCTGATCCTGAATATTACCGATGGACTCAGTGGTGTTTCTTGCAGTTATTTAAAAAAGGCCTCGCCTATCAAAAAGAGAGCTACCAATGGTGGTGCCCTAACGATCAAACTGTCTTAGCTAACGAACAGGTAGAAAATGGACATTGTTGGCGCTGTGGCTCCGAAGTCGAAAAGAAAAAAATGAAACAGTGGTTCTTTAAAATCACTGCTTATGCCGACGAGCTTCTAGACGAAATTGATCAACTTGATTGGCCTGAAAAAATCAAAACCATGCAAAAGAACTGGATTGGTCGCTCCGAGGGTGCAAAGGTTAAGTTTAAAATCAAACATCTACCTGACACTATTGATATTTTTACAACACGCCTTGACACTATTTGTGGCGCAACTTTTCTGGTACTTGCACCTGAACATCCTAAAATTCCGGACTTAATTACCAACAAAACAGCAGAAGAAGTTAAAAACTATTGTGCTGCCGCTATCAAGAAATCGGAAATCGAACGCCAAGAAAATAAAGAGAAAACCGGCGTCTTTACGGGCAGCTTTGCCATTAATCCAGCCACTAAAGAAGAAATTCCAATCTGGGTATCAGATTATGTTCTTATTAACTACGGCGATGGTGCTGTCATGGCGGTGCCTGGCCACGATGAGCGTGATTTTGCCTTTGCTTCAAAATATCAGTTAGAGATCAGGACCGTTGTTAAGCCCACCGAGTCAAATAATCAATTGGGCGTCCAAAATGAAGTTATACCTCAGTGTTTTAAAGATCGAGGTATCATAATAAATTCAGGAAAATATGACAATCTAACCTCTAAAGAGGCTGAGCACCAGATTTTATCTGGCCTCGGTGAAAATGTAGCTAGTCGACAGGTGACTTACCGTATGCGTGACTGGTTAATCTCACGTCAAAGGTACTGGGGCTGCCCAATTCCAATTGCCTACGACAAAAATGGCGAACCTCACGCAATCCCAGAGTCCCAACTTCCAGTAGTTCTACCAGAAGTTTCTGACTATCGTCCAGACAAATCTGGCCGTTCTGCGCTTGCTAAGGCTGAGGATTGGCTAAAAGTTACCATCGATGGCGAGGAAATGACTCGAGAAACCGATACGCTTGACGGTTATGCCTGTTCTTCATGGTATCTTTGGCGCTACGCATCACCTCACTCTGCTTCCGCCGCTTGGGAACAAGAGGCTGTTAAATATTGGGAACCCCTTGATATTTATTGCGGTGCCGATCATGCTGTGGCACATCTGCTTTATGTCCGTTTCTGGTGTAAATTCTTTGCTGACCAAGGTTACCTACCATTCAGAGAACCAGTTAAAAAGCTTCTCTATAATGGGTATATCAATGCCCCTGATGGTAAAAAGATGTCAAAATCAAAAGGAAACGTCATTGATCCGCTTGATGTTATTGACTCTGGCTATGGTGCAGATACTTTGAGAACCTATGAACTTTTCATTGGTCCGTACAATGAAGATGCGGCCTGGAGTACTACCGCAATTGGTGGAGTCTACCGCTTCCTCAATCGTTGTTTCAATCTCGCAATTAACCAACAAAATAACCGACTACCATCTGGCACTTCAACTCAGTTGATACGACATAAGACGATTAAAAAAGTAACCGAAGATATTACAAATACCAACTTTAATACCGCAGTAGCTGCCTTAATGGAGTATGTTAATGAGCTCTATAAAAACTGTGCTTCAACCGAAGATATTATCATTTTAGGTAAATTACTTAAGCCTTTCGCTCCTCATCTTGCGTCTGAAATTCTCGAAAAAGAAGAATCTGATGATAAATGGCCTGAATATAATGAAGCTTATCTCGTCTCAGATTCTATTCAACTAATCGTACAGGTTAATGGCAAGGTTCGTGCTAAGCTAGAAATCAGCCCTGAAGATCTTGCTGATCAAGAAAAACTTAAAGAGCTTGCTCTCTCTCAAGAAAATGTTCAAAAATACCTAAATGGTGAGCCTAAAAAAATAATTATTCCAGCCGGCGGAAGGCTTATCAATATCGTTGCTTAACTCCTCAAAAAGCTTTACTTCACTCTTGAAAAATTAGGACTTTTTGTATATAATAGCCTAAATTATTGTCAATATACTAATAAGGAGCATTTAATGCCTGAACCTAAAAAGCAAAGCAGCCCAAGAAAGACTGGTCTTCGCCGAAGCCATTTACGTCTTGTTTTAGCTCGTGCTGTTAATAAAAAATCACCAGTTAAGGCTTTCGAAACAGCCAAGAAAACCCCTAATCTTAAGATTAAAACCCCAAGAACTGCCAAAGTTTTAAATAATACAAAGAAAAGCGAAAAATAATGGCAAGTAATCGGCACCTCGGTAGAATCATTGCATTACAAAGCTTGTATGAATACGAGTTTAGAGCAAAGGCGGGCGATGCTACAGCCGAAATTCAGTCTATCATCGCAAAAAATATTGAACCATATTCCAAGGCACTCGGGGACACTGAATTTGTCTTCAGTCTAGCTAATGGTGTAATCGAAAATCAAGCAAAACTTGATCGTGAATTACAACCACTGGCTCCAGAGTGGCCTCTGGACACCATCGCAGCCATCGACCGTAATATTTTACGTATTGGCCTTTATGAACTTGAGATTAGAGTTGTTCCACCAAAAGTAGTTATCAACGAAGCCGTTGAACTTGCAAAAGCTTTTGGTTCTGATAATTCATCCAAGTTTATTAATGGTGTCTTGGGTACAGCCTTCAAGCAACTTGGATTGAATAATGAAGAGGGAGATCATGAAGGAACCAAATCGCAAGTTAAGTCCCAACCAAACGCTTCCGAACAATAAACTAAGTAAACCAAAAGACACCACAAGTCGCAATTTTACAAGATCACGCTCACGTGTTCGTCCATTAAAAACCGAACGCGCTAAAAGTCTTGACCAAAAGACCTTTAAAAAGAAGCCAGCAATTAAGGAGATCGTTCGCGAGCCAACTTCAGGTGGCATCGTCTTTCGCTTTAACGAAAAAAGGAACGATATTGAAATTTTACTAATTCAAGATTCCAAAAATCGTTGGACAATTCCTAAAGGACATATTGAGGCCGGTGAGACCGCAAAACAAACGGCTATTCGCGAGATTGGTGAAGAGGCAGGACTCAATCATATAAAAGTTCTTTCATGGCTTGGCAAAATCCATTTTAAATATCGTCGAGTTGATAAACTTGTTCTAATGACCACTCAGATCTATCTAGTTCGTGCTCTTGATGGTAGGGAAAGACCAACAAAAGAAAAGTGGATGAATGGAATTAAGTGGTTTAGCTTTCGCGATGCTTTAAATGCGATTGAATATGATGACATTGAAAAGCTCATGCTCATTGCCAAGAAGCGCATTCGTGCAGGAGATTTGCAATAATTAAAATTCGGGATTTCATCAGACACTAGAATCTCTCTAGTGTCAAAGTGAGTTCCAGAAAGGAAAACATGGATAATTATCTAAAAAAATACAACATCGATCTAGAAACAATTAAAAAACATATTAGTGAAGCTTCCGTTAAGAAGAAAATTGCTGATAACCGCCCTGAAGAAACCTTTACTCCTGATATTATTGATCAGTATGCTAAATTCGCAGAAGAGAAAATGGGTATCAAATTTAATGATATCTCCCTTTTTATTACCGCTCTAACTCATCGTAGTTTCGTTAATGAACACAAGAAATCTGCGGTCGAACATAATGAGAGACTTGAGTTTTTAGGCGATGCTATTCTTGAATTAGTCGTCTCAGATTTTCTATATCAAAATTTTCATGAGCCAGAGGGGATTATGACCGCCTGGCGCTCCGCCCTAGTGCGTACCGAATCAATCGGTGCTGCATCCGAGAAAATTGGTTATATTTCACTAATTCGTCTTTCTAAAGGTGAAAAGCTTGGCAGTAGTCGCACCCATGCCTCAATCATCGCCGATTGTTTTGAGGCCGTAACCGGCGCTATCTATCTCGATCAAGGCTTTGATGCTGCCAAAGATTTTATCTATCAACATATCATTTGTAAGATGGACGAAGTTATTCTCTCTGAATCCTGGCGTGATGCTAAGAGTTATCTCCAAGAACTAGCACAAAAATTTGAAGGCAGTACACCTCAATATCACGTTATTAAGGAAGAAGGTCCCGACCATGACCGTATCTTTACGATTAATGTTGTTGTGGCTGGACATAACAGAGGTACTGGTGTCGGTCATAGTAAGCAAGAGGCCCAGTCTGCCGCAGCCGCTGAGGGTATTAAATACTACAAGAAACAATCAACAGATCAAAACCTTATCACCGGCAAGCTATCATTAATTAAATAAAAAAACAACTGATCCCAAGAGGGTCAGTTTTTTTACTATGAATCTCATTTATAAAAATCATTCCTCTTATGTTTTGCAATACATAGAAATTATGTTAAAATATCTCCTAAAGTCACAGACTTTGCACTTTTAAAGAAAGGGGAGAAACTATGGAGGCAAAGGAAAAAATAAATATTAGCCAGATTGAAAATGTCATCAAATATTATGTACTGATGGCGAAATGGCTTTATGAAATGGGGGATTATGCTAGAACAAAATACCTCCAGATGAATCTTGAGAAGGATAATACCTCACGCCCGCACACTGATTACCAGCGTTTGCTGGAGAAATACTATCACGGCAGTGAGGAGGAATTAAAAAATGCTGTTTTTATCAAATCTGAGAATAGCCAGAAAATATTAAAAGAATTGCTCAATCTGTCAAGACAGATCGGCGTTGAGCAATATTACGATAAAATTAACCCCCGCACGGGGAAGCGTGAGTTGATCATGGGGCAGGACGATGGATTAATAGTTCAAAATTTCTGCACCATTTATAGTAAAACCACTTACGGTTCAAGACTGAGGAGAAAAAATACAAAGGATATTATAAAGAACATCCTAATCGATTTTGTCAAAGTCAAAGAAGACAAGGTATCTTCAATTGACCGTGAGTATATAGACAAGTTCTTTACTAATGATAAAGTTAAAGAACTGTCAAAAGAAGTGTATTTAGGATTAACAGGAGAGGTAGAGAGTTCTATTAAAAGTATCATCGCTGCTGACAAGGTACTTCCATTCATCTTGAGAGTGAAAACTCTCTACTCCCTTGAAAATAACTTTCAGTGTCTTATAAGGGTATTGAAAGTATCATAGATTATTGACCTCCAAATTGGAGGTCTTTTTTATCTACTCCTTGAAAAAAACGTTCAAATAGTTTAAAATAACAATATTAAATTAATTAAGGAGCAAACATGCTTGCGATTCGTATGCAACGTAATGGTCGAACTCATTACCCAACCTTTCGACTAGTCGTCCAAGAATCCCAGCGTCATCCACTTTCTGGACGCGTTGTGGCTGAGGTCGGCAATTACAACCCAGAAACTAAAAAGACTACTTTAGACAAAGAAAAAATTGAATTCTATCTAAAGAATGGTGCTCAACCATCTTCACGTGTCGCCTTCATCTTCAAAAAAGAAGGTATCACTCTTCCTTCATGGTACAAGGAAGCAAATCCAAAAACCAGGAAACCAAAACACGCAGACAAACTTCGTAAAAATCAACCAAAAGAAGAAACCGAAGCTGCAGAGTAAAGAAAAAATAAGGTACTATAAGTACCTTATTTTTATTTATCAAACCTCAACCATTATGATATAATTCTAATAATAAAAATTAACTTGGAGAACCTATGTCAACCATTGACCAACAATTCGTAGAATACATCGTAAAAACTCTCGTAAATAATCCTGATAAAGTAAAAATAGAACGTGCCATTGATGAAAAAGGCGTTCTCCTTTCTCTTAGTGTTGATCCTGAAGATGTCGGCCGTGTAATTGGTCGCCGTGGTGCCACAGCTCAGTCTATTCGCACACTACTACGCGCACTTGGAACTAAGAATGACGCTCGCTATAATTTAAAAATTGTCAATACTGATGAAAATAGCAACCTCGAGACCACTGGCGAACCAATGGCGGCTCGTACTGTTGAAGATTATGAAGAAGAATCAGAAGATTCTACTCTTACCAAAAATACTCGCGCTGAACTCGCAGATCTCGATGATCTTGATATTTAATTCAAATAGCCCTTCGGGGCTATTTTTTTGTTGAAAATTTGAGTCTATATTATAAAAAATCATCTTGACTATTCTACGTAAAAACCTTATACTTAGACCAGTTCAAGTTGAACCAAGCTAACTGCGAGTCAGCTTACATAAAGTTGAGAGCTTATATGTTCAAAAAAATCCACCGTCTAGGTGGTTTTTTGGTTATATAGTCAATAAAACAATAAAAACACCCCCGTGGGGGTGAATATTCTAAGGTGCAATTATAATCTGCGCTTTACTGAAACCATCCGCATAAGCCTCAAGTTCCGGTAATTTCTTCAGTTTATCTAGCCATCTTTTTGGGATGCCCTGTATACCGTAATAAAGACCCGCAAGTCCTCCAGTTAAAGCGCCGATACTATCCGTATCATGACCAAGATTGACAGCTCTAAGCAGCGCCTGCTCAAAGTTTCTAGTCGTAACCAAAGACCAAATCGCCGCCTCCAGACTCTCGATCACGTCAATATGTGATTGAATCGCATCTTCTGGGAATGCGGTTAAATTCTCCTTTAGGACATGACTAAACGACTCAACGCAAGCCACGGAGAAAAAGCTATAATTTTCTTGCTGAACCTTCTGTAATGCCACTGCTGGATAATACCCCTCAAGCAAAAGACACGCATAATTCACAAAAATCATATTTGCTAATATGCATTTTTCAGTTGCATGAGTCAACTTAGTGACCTTTTTTACTAAATCATATCGCTGCTTTCCCTGTATATTGTAGTTATAGCAAAGAAAAGCGACCGGTAAGATCCTAGCTAGGGCACCGTTATCACTTGCAAATTCAAAAGTTTCTCCGCATTCGTCTGGCGTATAGCCCTTCTTAAATCTGCCTATTGCCTGAGTGATAGTGGCATTTGGGTTGATTATCTCAGAGCCAACTGTATAATCTGCAAGATACAACCATCTTGACAATTTATGTAGTATGTCAGACTGATTAACCGTGCCGCATTCTCTGATTGATTCCATCAGGGCAATAGTCATTGAAGTATTCGTTGACCATGTCCCCGATGCAGTTAAATGTGAACCAAATTCCTGCATCTCTAAAACAGGATTGTTTTTTAGTTCCTCGCGAGCCTTAAATTCAACCGGTAATCCAAGGGCATCACCGACTGCGTTGCCGATAAGTCCTCCGACTACCTGATCATGATAAATAAAACCTCTAAAAGTATCCATTCTTTTACCCCCTTTTATATTTTAATATACTATGGACTCCCAAATTATAACATAAATGTAGTGTTTGTCAAAGTTAGGACTGACCCTTGAAAAATCTAGTAAAATATAGTAAAATCGGACACAAGAAGTAGTGTGTCTTCTAATAGCGAGGGTGTCCTATTTTGGCGAACTAGGATGTCGTTAGATGACAGTAATCTTCGGCGCTAAAGATTATTAACACTAAAATAGAGGAAAACGTGAGTACAAAGAATATCAGTACAGCTGGTCAGCGTGTCTTTTTTACAGACGGTGATCATCTCGAAATCCCTGATCTTACTGCACACCAGAAAGATTCCTGGGAGGAATTTATTAAATCCGGTCTCCGTGAAGTCTTCACCGAATTGAACCCAATCGATGACTACACTGGACAAAAACTATCTCTAAGATTCAAGGACTATGAATTTAAGGCTCCAAAACGCACTGTTGAGGAAGCTAAATACAACCTTGAAACCTACGAAGCTCCGCTTCATGTTAAAGCTGAACTTACTAACAAAGTTACAGGTGAGATTAAAGAACAGAATATCTACTTCGGTGATTATCCATGGATGACTGATCGTGCCACTTTTATTATTAATGGTACAGAGCGCGTCATTGTTTCTCAGCTGATCCGTTCTGCTGGTGTTTTCTTTACTGCAGATAACTACAATGGTAAGAATTTTTACGGCGCTAAGGTAATTCCAGGCCGTGGTGCTTGGCTTGAATTTGAGACAGCCACCAACGGTTCAATTAATGTTAAAATTGATCGCCGTCGTAAAATTTCTGTCACCACCTTTCTCCGTGCCTTAGGTATTACTAAGAACTCAGAGCTTAAAGAATTATTTGCCGATGTCGATAATGGTCCAATCAATTACATTGATAGTACGCTCGACAAGGATCCTACCACAAGTCAGGCAGCTGCCCTCCTTGAGGTTTATCGTCGACTTCGTCCAGGTGATCTAGCAACTGTCGAGAATGCCCGTTCTATGGTCGAACGCACCTTCTTTGACTACAAACGCTATGATTATTCTCGTGTTGGTCGTTTTAAGATCAATCAAAGACTTGGTTTTGATACTCCAAACGATAGCACTCATCGTACTCTTCAGATAGAAGATGTTATCGCCATCATCCGCGAACTTATTCGCCTCAATAATACACAGGAGCCAGCCGACGACATCGACTCACTCGCAAATCGTCGCGTTAAGATGGTTGGTGAATTGATTCAACGTCAATTCCGTCTTGGTATGCTTCGCTTACAACGCAACATCCTAGACCGCATGTCTATGGCCAACCCTGAAGAGGTTACTCCGTCTCAACTCCTTAACTCACGTCCAGTAGTTGCAGCCGTTAAAGAATTCTTCAGTAGCTCCCAGTTATCTCAGTTAATGGATTCTTACAACCCATTCTCTGAACTTTCACACAAGCGTCGTCTAAGCTCTATGGGCCCTGGTGGTCTTACTCGTGAACGTGCCGGTTTTGATGTTCGTGATACTCACCCTACTCATTACGGTCGTATCTGTACCGTCGAAACTCCAGAAGGTGCCAACGTTGGTCTCGTATTAAACCTCGCAACTTACGCCCGTATCAATGAATATGGCTTTATTGAAGCACCATATCGTGTAGTCAAGGACGGTAAAGTTACTGATGAAGTTGTCTATGTTGATGCCAGTCTTGAAAAAGATATGGTTATTGCTGATACTTCCGCTAAGCTTAACAAAGATGGTAGTTTTGTCGATGAACGTGTCTCTGCTCGTATTAATGGTCAGCCAGCTCAGGTTGAATCCAGCCGTGTCACTCACGTCGATGCCGCACATAAGGAAATTCTTGGTGCGTCAGCATCCCTAATTCCATTCGTTGAGAAAAACCGTGTTGACCGTGCGCTCATGGGCTGTGCCATGCAGAAACAGGCAGTTCCACTTCTTAAGAATACCGCCCCAACTGTAGGCACCGGTGTTGAATCTGATATCGCAAGATACACTTCTCAACTTATTACCGCCGACATGGACGGTGTGGTTAAGAAAGCTGACGGCGTCTCAATCATTGTTGACTATAATAATGGCACTTCTAGAGAATATAAAATTGCTCACTTTGAGCAGACAAACTCTGATCAGTGTTACAACCAACGCTGTATGGTTACTCGTGGTCAAAAAGTTAAAGCTGGCGATATTCTTATCGAAGGTGCCTCTATTGAAGATGGCGAAATTGCCCTTGGCCGTAACCTCTTAGTTGCTTTCATGCCATGGCGTGGTTACAACATGGATGACGCTATCGTTGTCTCACGTAAACTAGTTGAAGACGACACCTTGACCTCTATTAATATTAAAGACTTTGATGTTGAAGTTCGTGAAACTAAGCTTGGTCCAGAGCAAGTTACTCGTGATATTCCAAACGTCTCAGAGCATGCTCTACGTCACCTTGGTGAAGATGGTATCGTTACCATTGGTTCTGAAGTTTCTACTGGTGATATTCTCGTCGGTAAAATCACTCCAAAGGGTGAACAAGAGCTAAGCTCAGAAGAGCGTCTTCTCCGTGCTATTTTCGGTGAAAAAGCTAAAGATGTTCGTGATACTTCAGTCCGCATGACTGGTGGTACTTCAGGCAAAGTTATTGGCGTCCGCATTTACACTCGTGAACAGGGTCATGAACTAAAGGCCGGTGTTCTGATGCAGATCAAAATCTTTGTTGCAGAAATGCGTAAGATTCAGATCGGTGATAAGATGGCAGGCCGTTACGGTAACAAGGGTGTAGTCTCCCGCGTTCTACCAGTTGAAGATATGCCATTCATGGCCGATGGTACTCCAGTTGATGTTGTACTCTCTCCAATGGGCGTACCTTCCCGTATGAACCTTGGTCAGCTTTACGAAATCCATATTGGTATGGCTGCACGTATTCTTGGTTACAAGGTTGCTACCCCATCCTTCAACGGTATTCCAGATGAAGTGATTTCAGATGAGCTCGCAAAAGCTGGCATCGATCGTAATGGTCGCGTCCAACTCTATGATGGTCTCACCGGTGAACCATTTAACGAAAAGACCGCAGTTGGCGTTATGCATATGATTAAACTTCACCACATGGTTGAAGATAAGATTCACGCTCGTTCAACCGGTCCCTACACAATGGTTACACAACAGCCACTTGGTGGTAAAGCACAAAACGGTGGTCAGCGTTTCGGAGAGATGGAGGTTTGGGCTCTCGAAGCTTATGGTGCATCAAGTATCTTACAGGAAATGCTCACAATTAAATCTGATGACGTTTACGGACGCGCTAAGGCCTATGAATCTATTATTAAGCATGAGCCAATTCAAGGTCCAAAGCTTCCTGAAGGTTTCAACGTCCTAGTGAAGGAATTACAAGGTCTTGGTCTCAAGGTTGATCTGCTTGATAATGGTGAAGCTAGAGACGCCGATAGTGTAATTGAAGATACTTCAAGAGAAATTGAAAAATCTCAAGATGATCGCCTAATTTACGCTAAACACAACGTACATATTAATGATGATGAAAATGACATAATCGACCTAACCGACGAAGAGATCGAAGAATCTCTCGATGGTCAAGGAATTACAATTAAAGACGGAGACAGTGAAGATAACATTGATCTCGGAGAGGAGTTCTAATGGCTTGGATGGACAACTACATTTCAGCTAGCGACTTCGACTCAATTCGTCTCAGCATCGCCAGTGCTGACGATATCTTGAGTTGGAGCTATGGTGAAGTATTGAAGCCAGAAACAATCAACTACCGTACTCAGAAGCCTGAGCGTGACGGTCTATTCTGCGAACGTATTTTCGGCCCAGTGAAAGATATCAACCCCCATGATAGTAAATTGAAGGGTGTTCGCTCTCGCGAAGCTGCCGTTGATAAGGAAGGGAACTTAGTGACAAAATCCATCGCTCGTCGTGAGCGTATGGGTCACATTAAACTTGCTGCGCCAGTTGCTCATATCTGGTTCATGCGCGGTACTCCATCTGCACTAAGTCTACTTCTTGATCTCACTGTTAAAAATATTGAGAAAGTCGTCTACTTTGCCTCTTACCTCATTATTAATGCCAAAGACGCTGAAGTAGAACAAACTTTGAATGATCTTAAGGCCCAACATGAAGCAAGTCTTCAGGCAATCAAAATTCGTTATGCCGAAGCTGCCAAAGAAGCTGGTTCTAACCCAGAAAAACTCGCAAATGAGCAAGCTAAAGAAGTTGAAGAAGTTGAAAAAGATTTCATTACTCGTAAAAGCATCCTTGAAGGACTTAAAAAAGGAGCCGTCATCTCTGAGATTGATTATCGCAATCTTCCAGAAGAATACGAAGATCTTATTGAGGCCGAAATGGGCGCTGGCGCTATTAAGAAAATCCTTGATGAAATCGACATTAATCAGATGATTGACGATTTATCTGCCGAAGCTGCTGAAGCTAAAGGTCAAAAAGAGCGCAAACTAATTAAACGTATTAAGGTTCTTGAAGGCATGAAGAATGCCGGCATTCAGCCAGCTGATCTTGTCCTTACTGTTATCCCAGTCATCCCTCCAGATCTCCGTCCTATGATCTCTCTCCCTGGTGGACGCTTTGCTACTTCCGATCTTAACGATCTCTATCGTCGTGTTATCAACCGTAACAACCGTTTGAAGAAGCTACTTGATCTTAATGCTCCAGAGGTTATTGTCCATAACGAAATGCGCATGCTTCAAGAAGCTGTTGATTCACTCATCGATAATAACGCTTCTCATGGTCGTCTTGCTAGCTCACAAAACGGTCGCCGTAAACTTAAATCACTTTCCGATCTATTAAAGGGTAAGCAAGGTCGTTTCCGCCAGAATCTTCTCGGTAAGCGTGTTGACTACTCTGGTCGTTCAGTGATTGTTGTCGGTCCAGATCTAAAACTTAATGAGTGTGGTCTTCCAAAACTCATGGCTCTAGAACTCTTTAAGCCATTTGTAATTTCATGGTTACTTCTTCATGAATACGCTCCAAATACCCGTGCTGCTTCTCGTATGATTGAAGCTAAAGAATCGATCGTTTGGGATGCTCTTGATGAAGTTATTAAGGGTCGATATGTTCTCTTGAACCGTGCTCCATCTTTGCACCGTCTCTCTATTCAAGCTTTCCAACCAAGATTGATTGATGGTATGGCAATTCAGCTCCACCCACTTGTCGCTTCCGGTTTCAACGCCGACTACGATGGTGACCAAATGGCTATTCATCTTCCATTGTCTGACGAAGCCCAAAAAGAAGCCCAGGAGCTTATGACTGCACAAAACAACCTCTTAAAGCCTGCTGATGGTTCTCCGGTTCTAGCTATCTATCAGGACGTCGTACTTGGTAGCTACTACCTTACCTATGACAAACCAGGCACCGAATCTAACAAGCCTCTAGCTTTCAGTTCAGTTTATGAAGCTGAAATGGCTTATGATCGTGGCGATATTGCTCTTCAAACCCCAATTCGCGTGTTCGCAAAGAAGGAAATCCGTGACACTACATTAGGTCGCGTCATCTTTAATGAAATTCTTCCAGAAGATTATCCATACGATAATGGTGTTCAAACTTCAAAACACTTGAAGAAGGTCATGGCTAATATCTTTAACGACTATGGTCCTAAGGTAACTGTTGAAGTTGCAGATAAACTTAAGGATCTCGCCTTTGAATATGAAACTATTGCTTCTATTTCAACCTGTAAAGACGACTATCCAACCTACCCAGAAATTGCCGACTTTATCGCAAAAGGTGATGCTAAGACCGCCCTTATTCAAGATCAATTTGAACAAGGTCTTCTTACTGACACAGAACGTTATAACCTCACAATTGCCAACTGGCGTGAAATCGATGGTGAAATTTCTAGCTTCCTTAAGCAAAAACTTTCATCAATGGATACCGATATTGCCGTGATGACCAACTCTGGCGCTCGTGGTTCTGTCTCTGGTATTAAGCTTGCTTCTGCAGCAATTGGTATCATGGTCGACATTAACAACCGTGAAATCGAGCTTCCAGTCAAGTCAAGCTACAAGAATGGTCTCAATACCCTCGAATCCTTCATTGCCACCCGAGGTGCTCGTCAAGGCCAGGTTTCAACCGCTCTTCGTACCGCCGACTCCGGTTACCTTACTCGTCGTCTTGTTGACGTCGCCCAAGACGTCTTCACTACAGATACTGACGCCGAAGACCCAGGCTTTGAGGTCTTTAAGTCTGAAACTGAACAGACTGGCATTGAGTTCGTCCAGCGCATTGCTGGTCGCTATACTGCTGCCACAATTCCAGGTTACCTAGAGAACGACCAGCTTATCACCCGCGATTTTGCAGAACAAATTGCCGCAGATAATAATATTGAATCAGTTCGCATTCAATCTGTTCTTACAACCAAATCAGTCAACGGTATTCCACAGAAGGCCTATGGTGTAGACATGGCCACTAGGAAACTAGTTGAACCAAATCAACCAGTTGGTGTTATTGCTGCCCAATCTCTTGGTGAGTTAGGTACCCAGCTTACCCTTGATACTAAACACTCTTCCGGTGTTGCCGGTTCTGGTGCTATCTCCCGTGGTCTTCCTCGTGTAGAAGAGCTTCTAGAAGCAAGAAATCCGAAAGGTCAAGCTTGGATCGCTCCAGTTGCTGGTCTCTGTGAAGTTTGGGAAGATGGCAATCACTTTGTTGTTCAAATCACCCCAACATCTGGTAAGACTGAACGCATTGAAATTAGCGATGATCGCAAGATTATGGTAAAAGACGGTGCTTCAGTTAAAACTGGTGACGTGATTGCCGCCAAGGCAAAAGGTATGGAACCAATTATTGCTCCATTCGATGGTAATGCGCAGATTGTTGATCATGCAGTACTTATCACCGAAGGTGGTAATGGTCCTGTTCGTGTTGAAATTCCAAATGACGCAGAGATGCTTGTAAAAAGCAACGACTCTGTTCAAGCAGGTGATCGCCTCACTACTGGTTCATTAAATCTCCAAGATCAGCTCAAGTATAAAGGTGTTGAGGCGACTGCCCGTTATATCATGAATGATATTATGGCAGTTTACGCCGCAAACGGTAACGACGTTTCCGCTAAACACCTTGAGGTTATCGTCCGCCAGATGTTTAGTCGCGTCATGATTGAAGAATCCGGCGATACCAACTTTGTTGCAGGCGATATTACTTCAATCAATGCAGTTGAAGAAGCTAACCGCGAATGTATTGATACTGGCCGCACTCCAGCTGAATACACACAGCTTCTCCTCGGTATTACCAAGGTCTCTATCTGGTCCGATTCCTTCCTATCAGCAGCATCTTTCCAAGATACCACTCGCGTGCTTATTAATGCCGCCATCAATGGTCGCGTTGATAAACTCCATGGTCTAAAGGAAAATGTCATTATTGGTCGCAAAATTCCTGTGGGAACTGGTGTCCGTAAACTAGATGTTTCTGAAGAAGAAATTGAAGGTAACTTCGGCGATTTCAAAATCGTCCAAGACGAAAACTTCTAAGATCTAAATAAAAAAATAGCCTCAAACGGGGCTATTTTTTGTTATATAATCAAACAATGCACGTATATGTAGAAACTATCAAACAAGCTTCCTTTATCTTTCCAACTATTGCTATTGTTTTTACTATTCCATATCTAATTTATAATTATAAAAAATATGGTTCCATCCTTAGTCTTCGCATTTGGATAATATATTCATTTATACTCTATCTTCTTTGTGCTTATTGTTTAATAATCCTACCTCTTCCATCATCCGAAAAAGCTCAAACCCTCATCGGGCATCATATGCAACTTCGACCTTTTAATTTTATTTTTGACATTGCGAAAGACATCCAGATTACTCCAGATATTCCCAGAACTTTTATCGCCATCTTAAAAGATAAAGCTCTTCTTACAACTCTATTTAATGTAATAATGACGTTACCATTCGGTTTTTACCTACGCTATTATTTTAGAAATACTTTTTCACAAATTATCAAAAAAACTTTTCTACTTTCATTCTTTTTTGAGCTTACTCAACTCAGTGGACTCTATTTTATTTATAGTGGAAATTACCGACTGTTCGATGTTGATGATTTAATCACTAATACCCTTGGAGGCATACTTGGATATCTTCTTGCGATTTTACTTGCCAAATTTCTACCTACCCGAGAAGAAATAGATCGAAAAAGCTATGATAGAAGTAAGAAAATTTCTTTCTTTAGACGCTTGGTTGCTTTAGGCATTGATTTAGTTGGTGCAATTTTATTCTACTTTGTTATTGGTTCGCATCTTTTTCAGCTATTTAATCTAGAACCTACTACTATTTTTGGACAACTACTCTCCATAACACTCTTTTACACCTTCATTTCAACTCTTACTAATGGTCAAACTTTAGGCTTCTTCATAACTAATTTAAGAGTTCGTCTAGACAACGAGACTGCCGCAACTACTGTATTCAATAAAGCTTGTCATTACTTCATACGCTATGCACTTTTTATCTTGCAATACATCGTCATTCCGCTTATGGGCGTATGGCTGATCGGAATTCTCTTTTTTAGTCAAATTATTAGCGAAAACACAATTGCTATTCTTGTTCTAACGTACATCTTCATATTATTTCTTTATTTTCTTGTTACTGTCATCTTAGTTTCTTTTAGAAAACCGCTCCTTTATGAAAAAATTTCAAGAACTAAATTAGAAAACACCGTCATTAATAAAACAAAAAAAGATAAAAGTGATAACATTGCTAAGGAAACTCCTCTTGAAGATTAACTAATTCTATGCTAAAATACACGTGTAAGTTTATCAAGGTGACATTTGACTAACTAGACCAAAGAAAAAGCCGCTCGTTTCCGACTGCAATGATTTTTCTTAAGCAGATTTTCTGCAAAAAATCATAGGCCAAGCAGAGAAACGGTCTGGAACTCTTCTTAGTCTAGCTATTAGAGTGTCGCCATTAAAGGAAAGGAAAAGATGAAAGTCATCCTCGGCACCAAAATTGGTATGACCCAGATCATCGGCGAAGATGGATTAGTAACTCCAGTTACCATCCTTCAAGCTGGACCAGCCACAGTGACTCAGATAAAAACCGTCGACACCGATGGTTATAATGCTGTGCAGCTTGGATACGGTCAGGGTAAGAATCTGAGCAAGTCGGTATCAGCTCATGTCAAAAAAGCTGACGAAACATTAAGTCCTAAAATCTTGAAGGAATTTCGTACGGATTCCACTCCAGAGCTTAAACTCGGTGATACACTCACTGTAGAAAGCTTCGAACTCGGAGACAAGGTGGCAGTAACTGGTATTTCGAAAGGCAAAGGATTCGCTGGTACTGTCAAGCGTTGGAACTTCCAAGAGTCACGCAATACTCATGGCTTTAAGGGAAATATTAGAAGAGTCGGTTCAATCGGTTCAATGTATCCACAAAAAGTTTTCAAGGGTAAGCGTATGCCAGGTCGTATGGGTCATGATCAAGTAACTGTAAAGAACTTAGTTATTGCCTACATCGACAAAGAAAATAATATCTTAGGTGTAAAGGGCGCAGTCCCAGGTCCTAAGAAAGGAATCGTAACTGTGGAGGGAAAGGAGTAATATGGCAGATTTAAATCCAGAAATCTTCAATCTCGAAGTTACAAATCATGAGCTAGTCAAATTAGCCTATGATGCATATCTCGCTAATTCACGTAGTTCACATGCAAAAACCTTAAAGCGTGGTGAAGTTCGTGGTGGTGGTAAGAAACCTTGGAAACAAAAAGGTACTGGCCGTGCAAGGTTTGGTTCAACTCGTAACCCAATCTGGCGTCACGGTGGTATAGCTGGTGGCCGTACTGGCGAAGAAAACTTCACCAAGAAACTCAGCAAAAACGCTAAGAGAATTGCAGTTATGCAAGCTCTCTCAATGAAGAATACAAAAAATGCAATCCAAGTTATCGATAATCTTGGCATTAAAGATGGTAAGGTCAAAGAAGTTATCAAAACCCTTACAGATCACAAAGTTACTCCAAAGAACGTTTTAATCGTCGTTCCAGAGAAAGATGAGCTCACTTTGCGCGCAACCAACAATATTGCTTTCGCCAAGGTTGTTCGTCCAACTTTCCTTAATGTCTTCGATATCATGAATGCAGATACCATTGTTATCGTCAAAGATGCAGTCGCCTCTATTGACAACTGGCTAATCGGAAAGGAGAATGCCTAATGTTAGTTATTCCACGTGCTACCGAAAAAGCCTACACTGAACAAACTAAGAACACTTATATCTTTTATGTTCCAGCTGATGCTACTAAGCAAGAAGTTGCCAAGTCCATTGCTGAACAATACAATGTCACCGTTAAAGATACTCGCATCTTAATTAGAAAAGGTAAAGCAGCTCGTTTCTCAAAAGGCAAACATGCTTACCCTGGTAAAACCTACCGCCGCGATCGCAAAGTAGCTTATGTTACTTTAAACGCTGGCGATAAAATCCGTATTTTCGACGAAGAAAAAGTTGAGGAAGGAGATAAAAAATAATGAGCATTAAAGCTTATCGTCCTACCACTCCTGCTCAGCGCCAGAAGACTACACAGGATTTCGACCAAATTACTACAAGAAAGCCTCTCAAGTCTTTATTAAAAGCTAAAAAGCAGAATGCTGGTAAAAACAGCCAAGGACGTATCACTGTCCGCCATCGTGGTGGTGGTGTAAAACGTCACTATCGCTTAGTTACCCATAATCTTCCAAAGAATATGACTTTTGAAATTATGGAAATTGAGTACGATCCAAACCGTAGTGCACGTATTGCCCGTGTTAAAGACACCAACAATACTTTCTACTACGTCGTTGCAGATTCCAAGATGTTTAAAGGTAAGACCTTCCAAACTGGTGCCGAGGCTCCAATCGAAGAATCGAACCGTCTACCACTTAGCAATATCCCAGTTGGTACCATGGTTTATTCTATCGAACTAACTCCAGGCCGCGGTGCACAGATGGTTCGCTCCGCTGGTAATTCAGCTCAACTTATGGCAAAAGAAGGTTCTTATGTAACTCTTCGTATGCCTTCCGGTGAAGTTCGCAAAGTTCTTGCTTCCTGCGAAGCTTCAATTGGTACAGTTGGTAACATGCAACACCAAAATATTAAAATCGGTTCAGCTGGTCGTGTCCGCCGTAAAGGTATTCGCCCAACTGTCCGTGGTGTTGTCATGAACGCTACAGATCACCCACACGGTGGTGGTGACGGTGGCCGTCACGGTACTGGTAAAGCTCCTCGTACACCATGGGGTCAGCTCACTCTTGGCTTCCGTACTCGCCACAATAAGAAAACTAATAAAATGATCGTGCGCAGTCGTCACGAAGGAAAGAGGAAATAGTCTATGGGAAGAAGCCTCAAAAAAGGTCCTTTCGTGGATTTTAAACTAGAAAAGAAAATCAAAGCTCTTTCTGCCGAAGATCGCACCGTAATTAAAACTTGGGCACGCTACTCAACAATCTTCCCAGAGATGGTTGGTCGCACAGTTGCCGTACATAACGGTAAAGTTCATGTCCCAGTTTTCGTTTCAGAAAATATGGTCGGTCACAAGCTTGGCGAATTTGCCCCAACCCGCAAATTTAAACGCCATGGTGGTAAGAAAGCCGCTGAAGCTGCAAAACGAGGAGGTAAATAATGTCTACTCATTTTGCACACGCATATATAAAAGGTATTGACTCAATGCCACGCAAGACTAACATCGTCGCAAGTCTAGTTCGCGATCGTTACGTAGCTGACGCTATTGTAATTCTCGAACACACTCCACGCCGCGCTGCTCGTCCTGTTCTTAAAGCCATCGATTCCGCCAAAGCTAATCTCTTAAACTCAGGCGTTTCAATCGATCCTAAGACAATTCGTATTGCTCGCATTTCAGTCACCGCAGGTACGCGCATTCGTCGCTTTGTTCCTGCATCACGTGGTCGTGCTCTTCCTTTCGAAAAAATCTCCAGCAATATCTTCGTTGAAGTTGCTGGTGAAGAGAAAGTTAAAAAAGCCGAGACTACTAAAAAGGAGGACAAGTAATGGGACAAAAAGTTAACCCTGTTTCTTATCGTCTACAAATCAGCAAAGACTGGTCTTCCAAATGGTTTACCAGAAATACTGACTTCAAAAAATGGTTAATTGAAGATGTTAAGATTCGCGAGGCTATTGAAAATCGTTTCAAGTCTCGTCCAACCATTGCTCGCATTGATATCGAGCGTACTGACAACCTCACTACAATCACCATCCGTACCGCAAAAGCAGGTGCCGTGATTGGTAAACAGGGTGCAGGTATTAACGAAATCAAGAAAGAGCTTGAAAAATTTGTTTCACAGCCAATTCGTATTAATGTTGAAGAAGTTAAAAAACCAGAACTTTCTGCCAAATTAGTGGCTGAAAATATTGGCTTCCAACTCGGTAAGCGTATGAATTTCCGTCGCGCCGTTAAAATGGCTAGCCAATCCACTATGGCCGCAGGTGCTAAAGGTGTTCGTATCGAAGTTTCCGGCCGTCTTAATGGTGCCGAAATGTCACGTCGCGAAAAGTTTATTGAGGGTTCAGTTCCTCTACATACTCTTCGTGCTGATATTGACTTTTATATTCACCATGCTCCAACCATCGCTGGTATTGTCGGTGTTAAGGTCTGGATCTATAAGGGAGAGAAATAATTATGGCTATTTTACTTCCAAGTCGCGTTGCACATCGCAAAGTTAGAAAAGGTAAAAACAACGGCGTAGCTACTCGCTGTAACACGGTAGCATTTGGTGAATTTGGTCTCATGTCACTCGACAACGAACGCATCAATTCCCGCCAAATCGAAGCCGCACGTCAGGCCATCACCCGCTATATCAAACGTGGTGGTAAAGTATGGATTCGCATCTTCCCACACACCCCAGTCACCAAGAAACCTCTTGATGTAAAAATGGGCTCCGGTAAAGGTGAACCACAGTTCTACGTCGCCAAAGTTAAAACTGGTACAGTGATGTTCGAAATGGGCGAAGTCACCGAAGAGCAGGCTAAAGAAGCTCTTCGTCTTGCCTCACACAAATTACCTGTACGCTGTAAATTCGTAAGGAAAGGAGATCAGTAATTATGGCAGAAAAACAAGCTAAAAAAGCTGAAAAAGTTCTAAAACCGTTAGCTGATCTTCAAAAAGAATTACTCGAAGCTCGTCGTGGATTAATTGAAAGTACACTTCAAAATCCACACAAGATCAAAGCTTTAAGAAAAGAAATCGCAAGATCAAAAACGTTAATTAATCAAGGAAAGGGAGCCTAAGTATGGCACAAACACTTCAAGGAGTAGTTACTTCTGACAAACGTGACAAGACCATTACTGTCTCCATCACTGACCGCGAAACTCATCCCCTTTATCGCAAGCAGTACTCACACACTCGTAAGTACACCGCTCACGATGAGAACAATGAGGCAAAGTTAGGAGACAAGGTTGAAATCACCGCTTGCCGTCCTTATTCAAAAACCTGCACCTATAAACTCGTCAAGATTCTTGAGCGATCACACGGTACAGTTGAATTAAAAGACGATGTCAAGAATGCACTACCTGAAGATGAAACCACAGGGGAGGAAAATTAATTATGATTCAACAGGAAACTAGATTGCATGTAGCCGACAACAGTGGCGCCAAGGAACTTGGAGTAATCCGTGTCCTTGGTGGCACTCGTGCTCGTTACGCTCGTGTCGGTGACATTGTTACCGCCAGCGTTAAAGAAGCTTCACCTACAGGCAACATTAAAAAGAAGGCTGTAGTCCGTGCTGTTATCGTACGTACTCGTGGCCAAATCCGTCGTGCAGATGGTTCAACCATCCGCTTCGACGACAACGCTGCCGTCATCATTAACGACGATAAAAACCCTAAAGGCACTCGTGTCTTTGGTCCAGTTCCACGTGAACTTCGCGAACTTGGCTTTAACAAAATTATCAGCTTAGCACCGGAGGTACTCTAATATGGCACAGAATCTCAAATCAGGTGATGTCGTAACCATTATCGCCGGCGACAATAAAGGCAAATCTGGTAAGATCGTTAAGATGGATCGCAAAAACCACAAAGCTATGATCGAAGGCATTGGAATTCGTGAACGCCACATGCGTGCCACAGAGTTCAATCCAAAAGGCGGCAAGAAAGATATTCATGTCGGTATCGATCTTTCAAACCTTAAGAAAGAAGGGAAATAATTATGTCAGATAAATATATTCCTCGTCTTAAAGCACTCTACAACGACGAAATCGTTAAAAATCTTGAAAAAGATTTAAATATCGACAATATCAATAAGCTACCAAAGCTTGAGAAAGTTATCATCTCATGTGGTGTAGGTAAGAAACGTGAGGATAAGCATTTTACAGAGACTGTAGCCTTGACACTCGAGAAGATCGCTGGCCAAGCTCCAATCTCACGTCTTGCAAAGAAATCAATCGCATCTTTCAAAATCCGTAAAGGCATGGGTGCCCCAGTTGGTTACCTTGTCACTCTACGCAACGACAAGATGTATGAATTCGTTGATCGCTTCATCAGTATTGCCCTACCTCATGTTCGTGACTTCCACGGCGTACCTACAAATTCATTCGATATGCAAGGTAATTACTCAATTGGCCTTAAAGAACAAACCGTCTTCCCAGAAATCACTTTCGAAGATGCTTCAGTTCTACATGGTCTCGAAGTTACTTTTATTATCAAGAATGGCTCCAAAGAAGGTAGTCGCAAGTTATTAGAGGCATTTGGTATGCCTTTCGAAAAGAAGGAGAGCAAATAATATGGCGAAAAAATCAGCAGTCCTTCGTGACCTTAAACGCCAGAAAATGTTTGACAAATACAAAGCCAAACGTGCTGAATTAAAGGCAGCTGGCGACCTAGAAGGTCTTCAAAAATTACCTAAAAACTCAAGCCCAACCCGACTTAAGAATCGCGACCTCCTTGACGGTCGTCCACGTGGCTACATGCGCCGCTTCGGTCTAAGCCGTATTAGCTTCCGTGAAAAAGCTAGCAAGGGTGAGATCCCTGGTGTAACAAAGAGTAGTTGGTAAGGAAAGGAGTAAGTTATGTCATTACAATCAACAGATCAGATCGCAGACCTTATCACCCGCATCCGTAACGCTATCATGGTTAATAAAAATGAGATTAGCGTTCCAGCTTCTAAGCTTAAGCTTGCAATTCTTGAAGGTCTAAAGCGCACCAAATTCATCACAGACTATAACGTAGTTGAAGCTACTCCACGTAACTCCATCCGCGTCGTAATCAACGAAATCAACGAAGCTCCACGCATTAACGAGATTACTAAGGTATCCAAACCAGGTCGTCGCGTTTACGCTGGTGTTGACGAGTTACCAAAAGTTAAGTCAGGTCGTGGTATCGTCCTTATCTCAACTTCTAAGGGTGTTATGACTGGCGACGAAGCAAAACAGGCTCGTCTCGGTGGTGAAATCCTAGTCAAAGTTTGGTAATTTAGTTTCAGAAAAATAGAGCCTAATGGGCTCTATTTTTTTTAACTATTTTTATTATTTCCTTTATTT
>CAJPPG010000006.1 GCA_905372495.1 Candidatus Saccharimonadota bacterium
ATCTAATATAGAAAAAACCCACAGGGGTGGATTTATCCACATCTTCTATTTAATAGAGGATCTAATGTGGAAAACTTCTTGAAAAAAGTGGAAAACTACGGTATAATTAAACACAGTTTACAAATACATGGATTATTAATATAATCCTATGTGAAATAAAAGGAATAATATGCCAAAGCGTACATATCAGCCACATAAGCGTCAGCGCAAACAGGAACATGGTTTCATGAAGCGTAATGCTACTAAAAATGGGCAAAAAGTTTTAAAGCGCCGTCGCATTAAAGGACGTGCTCGCTTAACTTATTAAAAGGGTACCGCAAATGCGGTATCTTTTTTGGTTCATTCTAAAATGTTTATGCTATATAATAAGTAGTATATGAAACATTTTCTTGAAACAATCCAGTCTGTTTTTGAGATTGCCCCCAAAAAACGTTTCGAAGTTTTTGAACTTTTTTTAAGTTTTATGCTTTATAATCTCGTTAGCCTCTTGCCGCCGATTGCTACCGCTGGTATTATCTCTGTTATTACTCAAGGCTCCAATTTTCACGCTATCTGGTTTTATGTCATCCTCTTTCTCCTCTTTTATATCATTGAATATACTCTTCTTGCTTGGAATTATTATATTTACATTACTCTTTCTCATTATTACTACAATACTGTCCAGCAAAAACTTTTTGACCATGTTATTAATAATATTTCAATTACCGAAAAGATTTCCCGTGGCCGCATTACAGATACTTTTAATGAAGATATTTCGTATCTTATTCAAACTATTAACTCCGCCGCCATCGCACTTACTGGTGTTATTCAGCTTCTAATTATCTTTCTAATTTTTGCTAGTTATAGTGTACCTATTGCCGTTGTTGCTCTTTTAATTGACCTTTTCTATATATTCCTTATGTCAAAAAATTCTAAATTTGTTGCCAAGCATTTTGATGGTGTCAGAAGATATAAAGATCGTCTTCTCGATGTCTTGAATGAGATTCTTAATAATTTGAAGCAAATTAAGACTCTGAATCTTATGCCCATCTTAAATCGTAAAATTTCCTCAAATCGCAGTAGTTTTGACGCACAATTTGATAAACGTTACCTATATTTAACTGCTCGTTACTGTAAAATCCCAATGGTTATCCAGGTTGGTAAAATTATTCTCTATGTCTTGCTCGCTATCTTGGTTTTTAAAAATCAAATTACTATTGATAAGCTCGTGCTCTTGATTAGTTATTATGAAATGGTTGTCTTAAACACCAATAAAACTCTCGAAGAATTATTAAACCTTACTACCTATGATATTCGTCTCCAGCGCATTAAATCGATCCTTCATTACACCAGTTACACCAAGGGTAGTTATGGTGATCTAAATAATGATTATATTAATGGTGACGTCCTTTTTGAAAACGTGTCTTTCAGTATTAGTGGTCGCGAAATCCTTAAAAATGTTTCATTTGAAGCTAAACCCAATGAAATTACTGCCATAGTTGGTCGTCCAGGCTCTGGTAAAACTACTATTATTAATCTACTTTATCGCCTCTACTCTATTAAGTCAGGAAATATTTTTATCGATGGAGAATCAATCTATCATTACACTAAAAAAGTCTATACCACCAACGTTTCTGGTGTTTTCCAAAAACCTCTTATTTTTAAAATGAGTATTCGCGACAACCTGAGTGTTGTAGATCGTAATCAAAAACAACAAATCAACGCCTGTAAACGTGCTGGTATTTATGAAAAAATTCTTTCTCTCCCACGCGGTTTTAATACCGTCTTAAAAGAGGATCGTGGACTCTTTACTGATGGTGAACTACAAAAACTAGCAATCGCAAGAGCACTTCTTAGTAAGGCCGAAATTTTATTATTTGATGAAGTAACTAGTAATGTTGATCCGGAAACATCAAAAGAAATTATTAATATTTTAGAAGATCTCAAAGAGGATCACACTATAATTATTATTACTCATAAACCAGAAATTATGAAGATTGCCGACAAGGTTGTAGTATTGGATGCTGGTAAGGTCGTTGCAAAAGGTAAAAATAAGGAGGTCTTCGCGAAAAGTCCACTTTACCGTACGTTGCGCACCGCCACTTTTGCTAAGCCTAGTATTGATGATGAAAATGAATATATTATTGAGGATAGTTCCTCTGATTTTCTAGCTCATGATGAACCATCTCCCGGTCTATAATGAAACTATTGTGATAAAATGAACTAAATGTTATCTAGTAAATATCGTTTTCACTCCCGTGGTGGTGTTAAATATACCTATCAAAAGGGAAAAACTATTAGAACCCCAAAACTCTCCCTTGTTTTTGCTCCCAATAAAAAACAAAGACAACGTTATGCTGTCGTAGTTTCTAAAAAAGTCTTAAAAACTGCCGTAGGCCGTAATCGTATTCGTCGTCGTCTCTATGAGGCTATTCGTCTAGAATTCGATCCTACAATTAAATTAGACTGTATCTTTGTAATCTATTCCAAAGATTTTTTGAAAATGGATTTTGAGAAAATAAGAATGCAAATTAGGGAATTATTGAGTAAATCTCGTGTTGCATAATAAGCTCTTATTATCTCACCTCTAATATGTTATAATTAACCCAATGTTTGAGTTAATTGATTTTATAATTGTAAATCCGATTATTAATATATTATTTGTCATTTATAATTACATCGGTGATTTTGGTGTAGCTATGATTATTTTTACTATCTTAGTAAAACTGCTTACTTGGCCTCTTATTAAAAAACAGTTTCTTCAGATGAAGTTAATGCGTAAGATTCAGCCTGAGCTTACGGAAATTCGCAAGCGCTGTAATGGTAATAAGCAACTGGAATCTCTTCAGATGATGGATCTCTATAAACGTAATAATGTTAAACCCTTCACTTCTATCTGGACTCTTCTCATTCAGTTACCTATTTTCTTCGCTATCTTCTTTGCTATCCGTATTATGGTTACTCCAACCGTCAAAGATAATGTTGAAAAACGTGCTTATCCAGTTGTTGCCGAGATGACTCGTATTGACGAGATTATTAAATTACAAAAATCATACCTTGAAAATACAGAAAAGAATACTTATGATTTTAAGCCTCAACTCTTAGGTCAGCTCGATCTCTCCACTCGTGCCGGCGTACAGTCTTTTAGTTCTGTTATTGTCCTTCTCTTTGTCATTGGTTCTGCATATACGCAGTATTTAATGTCAAAGATGCAGATGCCAAAAAAGAGTCAGAAAAACACTTGGAAGAAAATGGTGGAAGATGCTAAGGCTGGTAAAGATATGAATCAAGCCGATATGAATAATATGGTTTCCAGTCAAATGAATTTTATGATGCCACTCATGATGGTAATGATCACAGTCAATTTCCCGGGTGCCCTCGTTATGTATTATCTTCTTTCAAATATTATTTCTATTATTCAGCAAAAGATTGTCTTTAACCAAGCTGATGATCAGATGGACGACAATACTGATCGTGCTATTCTTAGGGAATTAAAGAAGAAAACCTCTGAAATTAAGGAAGCAGAAGTTATTGAGAATAAGAAGACTGGTACTAAGATTACTCGTATTTCAGCCAAAGATGCGAAAAACTCTTCTCGTGAATTCTCACAAAAAAATAAACACGAAAAATCTGACAACCAACCAGATAACGGTTAGGAGAACAGGAGTTTTTTATGAATCGTGATGAATCGATTCGCTTTGCAACAAAATATCTCGAAGATCTTTTATCTTTCTTCGGTATTAATGTGGCTGTATGGTCTACTATTGACGATGACGTCATTCAACTTAGCGTCCCAAGTACTAGTTTGAATTCTTTATTAATTGGTAAGAACGCGGATAACCTACGCGCTCTTCAACATGTTGTTTCTATGACTCTTGTTGCTCATAATTCAGAAGTTACTAGGGTTAATGTAGATGTGGCTGATTACAAACGTCAACGTGCTGAGCGTATTGAACAAAAAGCTGAAGGTTGGATTCAGAAAGTTCGTGAAACTGGTGAATCAATGACTTTAGAACTTAATGCTGTGGATCGCCGCATTGTTCATAAGTTAGCCGAGGATTATTCGGATATAAAAACCCATTCCGAAGGTGAAGGTCGTGCGAGACACTTAATTATTGAGAAGAAGTCAATCTCATAATAAAAAAATACCCGTTTAACGGGTATTTTTTATGCTTTATTTGTCAGCTTTTCCAACGATCACTACGAAATCATAATTGATTTTATCAATCCCAGCGGGTAATTCGTTGGCTGCTTTTACTGTGGTTCCATAATATGTTTCGAGCTTCTGTTTAGTCTGCTCCTTATTACCAAGGTTATAGACTGTAATTTTTTCTGTATATTCTCCAGTTGGTGCATTACCAGTTCCAGTTACTCTAAAGCCAGCTTTTTCTAGTTCTAATTTTTCATTAGCCGCAATCCCAGATTCATTTGTTCCATTTAATACTAAGATTCTTGAAGTTGCTGGAGAGTCGCTATACTCCGCGATCTTTGAGTCAAGGTATTGTTGAATCTTTGTATAATTTTGAGCTCCCGCACTTGGAATTACGAAGGAAATATCTAATCCACCAACAGGGAAGCTTGCATTTCTTACTAGATCGCCATCCTTCAGTCCGGTCAATGGTGCAGATGCGATATTGGCAGGATTAAAGTTTGAAAATACTTTTGCCGCAGTCTTCATTTCATCAATATTCACATTAGTCCTTAAATTATCGCCTAGTACATTTACTAAGTTAATCATTGCCGGAATATCCAAACCTTTTTCAGCAATTTTATTTTTAATTCCTATTAATACTTTTTGTTGGTTTTCACCTCTCGTAAAATCACCCCCCACTGAGCCATGTCTAGCCCTCGCCAAACCTAATGCTTTCTCTCCGTCCAGTACTGTTGGTACCCCAGCCTTCATACGAATCCCGGTATAATAATAGTCATTAATATCATCATCTACTGTTACCGTAATTCCGCCTAAAGCATTTACGATCTGCACTAAGGAACCCCAGTTTACATGTACATAATAATGCATTTCCATTCCACTAATCGTCGACAATTCTTTCATTACCGCTGTCGCCCCAGCTTCCTCATTTTTACCATTATTACTAGCACATGCAAATACTTCATTTATCTTACCGGTATAACAAGCCTCTCTACCCACTTTTAAGTCACGTGGCAAACTCATCGTTACCGCATTTTTTGCATTTTGATCAACAGACATAATCATTAATGAATCTGTTAGCTGAGCTCCATCATGTACCGCATGACCTTCGGATCCTGCCATATCATATCCAGATGTCCCAAAAATCGCGATATTAGTACGACCTTTTGCATCCATTTTTAATGGGGTAACTTTCTCAGATACTACCGTTTTTACAAGGTCTACTAAACCAGATTTTCCACCAGTTAATTTTGAAACTAAACGATCACCGTAAAAATATACCGCAGTTCCGCCACCAAATAAGATTACTAAGATTATAGTTAATTTTAAATGACGCCTGAAAAAACCTTTTTTCTTTGGTTTACTTTTTTCCGACTCTGAAGAATCCTCCTCGCGTCTTTCTCCAAATAATTCATCAGTTCCTAGTGCTACTGAATTTTCAAGAAATTCATCATAATCTTTCTTTGATGTTTTAGGGGTTTTCTTCTTAAAAAATCCAATTGACCTAGTTGATGAGAGTGAATTATTTTTTCTCATATTTTCAAAATCACCTAATCTTCGACGCCCATTACTTACATCAGTTTTTGCAGAAGATTCGACAAAACCTTCATCTAAATTGTCCTCAGATTCTTCCGAAGTTTCTCTTAATTCGCCGTCGGTAAAATCCCAATCTGCTGTATATTTTGATCTATTATCTTCTAATTTTCGTCGACTCTCTGCCTGAACTACTAATGGGTCGTCACTCTGTGCCATTGATATATTACGAGCTCGAATATTTTGTTTTCTTATTCTTTCGGCCTGTATTAATCTTTGTTGTTCTAAGTGTTGTTTTGTAGTATGAGCCTCACTAACCTCAAGTCCAGCCCTTGGGCGCACTTGTCTAATTAATTTTTTGTTTCTTGAAGGCGAAACCAGACCATCAATATATGAATTACTCATTTTTACCACAAAATCTCCATCTACTATATAATTATAACAAATATGGCACTGAAATTGACTAAAAAGCAGAAGCGTTTAATGGACTTCTTACATGATTTTCAAAATAATCATGATTATTCACCATCTTATCGAGAAATTGCTGCCGGACTCGGTCTTCGCTCTGTTGCCTCTGTTGCTGAACATATCGATAATCTTGTTCAACTAGGTTTCCTCAAGCGCAACCCAGGATCCGCTCGCTCTCTTGAAATTGTCGATCTATCATTTCCGGAAACCACGGCTCTTTTTAAGCAGCGTCTTGAGTTTTGTTCTGATCCTGACCGTGAAGTCTTAATAGAAGCTGCTCAAATTCTTGGCCTCGATCTCGAATCATAAAAACGCTAAGTAATTTAAAAAACTGTTTATGAAACAGTCTTTTTTTATAGCATTACTAAATAACATCTTAAAACTGAACAATAAAATCCATCGCTTTTAAAGAAACCGAACACGAGGATAATCTTATTTTTCATAAAACCGAACATTTAGTACGGTAGATTAAAATTCTTGTGGATAAAATCTTTCCGATGTGAATAACTAAAACCGAACAGTTAAACGTTATTAAAAAATAAACTAGATAAAAACACAATGCGAATATGTGGAAAACTTCTGGAAAACCTATACTATGATAAAATGTAAAAAAGGAGGTCTATGGGGTTATTTAATTTTAGAAAAACACCAGCTAGTATTTCGAATAATAAAACTAATATACAGAAGACTTCTTTACTTCGTACTCAAGGGTTTGAATATTTAAATAGTAAAGAAATATACTTGGATAGTGCCTGCCAGTCTCTCCGTCCGCAGCCAGTAATTAACAGCTTGATTGAATATTATCAAACACATAACTCTTGTGGTGAACGCGTAAAATATCAATGGGGAAAAATCACTGATCAAAAAGTCTCTGAAACCAGAGATCATCTTTTACGATTTCTAAAACTCAAGAAAAAAGATTACTTTGTCAGTTTTACTCTTAATACCACTTATGGTCTAAACCTCCTTCTTTCTCAATTTGACGCTAATGGTGCAGGTATTAAAACTATTGTTACCTCGGATATTGAACATAATTCCGTTTTTCTTTCTACTCTCCAGTTATCACAAAACACTAAACTTGAGCGACTCGTCTTATCGCGCGAGGCAGATGGTAGTCTTCCAATTTCTGAAATCCCGGATAATTCACTTGTCGTTGTAAATGTTATGAGTAACGTCGACGGTCGCCTTCTGCAAAATCTTCAAGAGGTAGTTAATTATGTCCACCAAAAACAAGGATATATCATTCTTGATGCCGCCCAGGCCATGGCTCACCATTCCGTTATTCTTGAGCAAACTGAAGCTGATGCCATCTGTTTTTCTGCTCACAAATTATATGCGCCTTCCTTAGGTGTCATGATTATTCGCAAGGATTTTCTTTCCCATATTAAGCCTACTTTTTTGGGTGGTGGTATGGTTGATGATGTTGATAAAAACACCTATCTTCCTTCTTTTGAACATCCTGATAAATTTCATACCGCTTTTGAGCCTGGGTTACAGGCCTGGGGCGAGATTATTGCTCTGAATTCTGCTCTTGATTGGCTCGAGCAGCTTGAATCTTCCGCTAAAGACCGTCTCTCCTCTTGTTCAGAAAAACTCTATCAATTTCTCTCTGACCATCCAAAAATTCATTGTCTCAATCAACACCCCTCGACCGTCCTTACTTTTTATTTAGATGATATAGATAGCCATCTCCTTGCCGAAGCCTTAAGTGATCAGGGAATTATGGTTCGTTCTGGTTATTTCTGCGTACATTATTATCTTGACCATAAATTAAAACTCCCACCTTTGTTGCGCATATCTCTAGGTTATCAAAATACCGAATCTGAGATCGATCGTTTAATAAAAATTTTAAGTAAGTTCTAACCCATGTATTATAATTAATGTTTACTGGAAGGTAATTGAAAGGGAATTAATGGTTTGTATCGCTGCATTTATTATTTTAAGCCTCATCTCGGTCTTTGTGGGATTCCTAAGTATCTTCAATCGGCAACTAGGACAAAAATACTGGACAGTCTTTAAGAAAGCCTGGCACTGTGTTTTTAAAAAAGTAAGATTGCAAAAATGTGATACTAACTTTAAGGATGATGTGAAGAATACTCTTTTAAAGCGGGTAGTCTTAAAGAATCCAAAACTCCTAAAACCAGCCAGCCTTCTAATCGAGACTATTTCTGTTTTAATTGTTTTTATTACCGTTTGGTCCTTTGTTATTGCAATTAAGTCACTTCTTGCTCTCTGGGTTTTTGGTACTTGTAATGTGTCCCAGCCTAGTCAATGTGGTCTCGGGGCAGAGTCTTGTAGTATTGATCAATCCGAGCCAACTGATCTTGTTGGTAAAATTGGTCGAAGTTTTTCGGAATGGGGTGAAATCTTTTCTGCCATTCCTGATCGTTTAAAAATCTGGCAAGAAAAAGAATATTTTATTTCTGTCAGTATCCCCCTAATTAATTTAACCGACAATAGTGAAGATCAATCAAGATATCAGACCCAATCAAAGCAACTTCTCGACTTTTATCAAAATCATACCACTCCTAATTCTCAAAATGTCGCCATTAATTTCGTTGATCCAGGCTGTGTTATTTGTATGCAATCGTATCGCAATCAAAAGCAATCTGGTTTCCTTGATCGTTATTTTACTGTTGCTAATCTCTATGCTATTCCCAATATCTCCGGTGGTTATAAATTTGAAAACTCTAAGCTTGTCACCGATTATCTCAATACTTTAGTTTTTCTTGTGCAGGATTATTTAAAAACTCATAACAATGAAGCAACTATAGAATCATCAAATCTCTTACGTCTCCCAACTAGGCTCCTTGATCGTCTCTATGCCGAATCTAAAGATAATCGAAATTATATTGAATATTTCAACTATACCTATGATGCAAACCAGGCCCTTACCGAACTTAATCAGTGGGCCAGTGATTTTGGACTTAACTCTCACTATCGACAATTAATAGCCGAAGTAGTTTATTTTAGACATCAACAGCGCTTTAACCAAGAGGGTATAAAAAATATTACTGCCATTAATTCTAAAGACTCAAAAAATTCATCCGCTCAAAAATCACAATTAAATCAAAATAGGGAAGAGTTCTCAAATAAGCTCAATGTAGCTGACCAAGAAATTCAAGAGCTTGTTGAGAAAAAGATTAAGGCTAAAGGTATTCCCGTTGAGCTTTATGATCAGAAAAAACATAACGGTCTCTTCAAACTTTAGTCCAATTCCTCCTAATTACACCTAAAATAAAAATATTAGGTATAATCAATGTAGTATGGAGGTTAAAAAAGTAGAAAAACAGAGAAATTATTCTCTTGATCTTTTGCGCGTAGTTGCAATTTTAATGATTATTATTTTTCATATCTGTTATAAAGCTCTTGTTTTTGACAATCTCAGTGGATTTAATAAGTTAATTGTTGCCTTCTTTCTACATTTTGGTGAGATTGGTGTTAATCTTTTTATGCTCATTACTGGTTTCTTTTTATATAAAAGTAGTAGTAGCAAAACCCCAAAGATCATCCGCCTAATTTATGATATTTGGTTTTATTTTATTTTGAATATTATCCTCTGCGTCGTAGTCAAGGGTAGTTATATCGTCGCACTTAGTACGTTCTTTCCGACCAGTCTCGGATACTTTTGGTATATCACATGTTATATCTGTATTTTAATTTTTTCTCCTTATCTTAATCTCCTAATTAAGAATCTTGAACAAAAAGATCATTGTAAGCTACTAATAATTTCTCTCATTATCCTTTCGGTTATTCCCACTATCAGTGGTCTAGCTGTTGGTAATGTTGAGAATGGATACATCTATAGTCGTTTTATCTGGTTAATTTTCTTATATTTTCTTGGCGCTTATATTTCAAAATATCAAGATATTGATCGTTTACTTAAAAATGATCGTGAGTTCTTCATTAAGTCTAATATCTTTTCGGTGCTTATTACCATTGTCTTTATCATTATTTTTAAATACCTCTCTACTCCATTCATGCCAAAAATCCCGATGTTTTATATGTGGCCACCAAACTCCATCGTAGTTTTTCTCATGAGTCTTAGTTTATTTATGATTTTCGTTAAAACTAATCTTACAAAGAAGACTAAAAACATTGGTTTCATGGAAAGAATTTCAGAGCACACTCTTGGTATTTATCTGCTTCATGATTCACCTTATAATTATCTTATCTTTGCTAGTTTCTTTACTTGGTTTCAGGGGTTTAGTGCTTCTAAGAGTCTCGTCTTTTTAATTATTCTTCTTACTGTCCTTGTTTTTATTGTGGGTTTAATCGTTTCAATTATTAAAAAAATCACCGCCGACCGACTATATCAAGTAGTCTTTGATAAGATCGAGCAGAAATTTAAAGCATCCTCAACCTCTTTTCACTTATAAAAACACTCTCAATATGCTAAAATATAACCATAAAAGGTATATTGATATGGCAAAACAAGCAACAAGAAAACAACAAAAAAATAAAGCCCCGATCTTTATTATCTTCTTTTTTATTCTTGCCATCATCGCTACGATTATTGTCTTGAAAATTTTTAAAATCATAGACACTAAAGGTAAGAGCCCTTCAAGTTCCGAAACAACGGAGATTGTTCACCAAAAAACTGATCAACCTTCTGCTAATACTGAGAACCAACCAATTCATACCGAGGATGGCACTAAGGAAGATGCTGAGGCTGGTCGTACTCCAAAGACTCCAGAACAATATGAAGGACAGGATGTTAATCAGCTAGATAAACTTACTGGCACCATTACTTATTCCGAAAAATCAGGCGATAAATATCGCATTCGTGTCAACATCAATCAGTTTTTAAAACTTCCCGGTACCTGCAAACTCACCGTTACTTCAACCAATAATGTTGTATATTCTCAAACTGTCAGCATTATCTCCAATCCTTCCTCTGGTAGTTGTGAAGGTTTTGATATTCCACTTTCAAGTATTCCATCAGGTGATCTTAATATTAAAATTGAAGTTAATGCAAATCAAAAAACAGGTTTAATTGAAGGAAGAATCACTAATTAATGAAGAAAGATTTTGTACGAATTATTCCGGAAACTACGGAAAGAAGAATAAAGCAGAGCGAACCTCCTGCCCGTTTCTCATTCTCTAAAACCTCAAGAAATATTTTAGCTCTTGTTTTTGTTTTCTTTATGATTTCTGCTCTCAGTTTTCTTCTTGCCAAAAATTTCAAAGAGTCACAAGCCTATGATATTTCAAAATTTAGTGCAGGTAATATTATTTCTGACTATACCATGTCAAATACTGAAACGATGAATGAGCAGCAGATTCAGGAATTTTTAACTTCCAAAAACTCCTGCAATGATCGTAATATTCAGCGAGCTACCAATTATCCAGGTTATCAATACCATATTGAGAATGGAAAATTCGTCTGTCTTTCTGAAGAAACTTTTGAATATAACGGCGAGAAACAAACTGCCGCCAGAATCATCTATCAAGCCAGTCGTGATTTTCAGATTAACCCACAGGTCCTCCTCGTCTTGATTGAAAAAGAGCAAAGTCTTGTTACTGATACTTGGCCAAATCATATTCAGTATCGTAGTGCAACTGGCTTCGGCTGTCCTGATACTGCTGCCTGTGATGCTAAATATTATGGTTTCCGCAATCAAGTCAGAAATGCCGCTAAGCTCTTTAGAGATGTTCTAGATGGTGGTTATACTAATTACCCAGTTGGCGAAAACTTTATTTATTATAATCCAAATTTCTCCTGTGGCGGCTCCAAGGTATATGTCGAGAATCTTGCCACTTCTGCCCTATATCGTTACACGCCATACCAACCAAATGCCGAAGCTCTTAAAAATTATCCAGGTACTTCATATTGTGGTGCTTATGGTAACCGTAACTTCTACATGCTCTTTGTTCGTTGGTTCGGTGATCCTACCATTTCAAAACAAGTTATTAAATTTAAGACCATTGCAAGACCAAATGCCACGGCTAATCAACAGGGAATTATTCAAGATGGTAAATACTTTCTCTCCACAAGTCTAGATTCAAAATTCTATCTCGATGTCCAGTATGCCAGTAAAAATGAGAATGCACTTGTACAGATGTATTTCCAGTGGTCTAAGGAAAATCAGGCTCAACAGTGGCAGTTTACTCATCTTGGTGATAATATTTACACTATCAAAAGTGTTCTTTCTAACAAGAATCTTTCATATAGTTTTGACGATATTCTAAATAAGCCACAATTAAAGCTCACCACCGAAAACCTAGATGACTGCTCCAATCGCTGGAAAGCAGTTAAAACTAATAATCAATTTACTTTCTATTCTTCCTGCGATGAAGTCAGAAGTTTAGCCGTACGTGGTCATCATGTTACTTATACTACTCCAGTTGAAATTAATACTTCTACTAATCCAACAGTTCAATCCGAAAACTGGCAACTCGAGCCAGTCAACCCCACCCCAGTTAAACCTCTCATCGAAGACGGCAACTATTATATTAAAACCTCTCTCAACCCAAACTTCTATCTTGATGTTGCTTTCTCTAGTCCCGCGGATTTTGCGAAAGTCCAACTTTATTCTCAATGGTCTAAAGAAAATAAAGCTCAGATTTGGAATATTAAGCACCTTGGTAATAATAAATATCAAATCAAGAGTACTCTTTCAGATAAACTTCTAAGTTTTAATCCTAACAATGTTTCAAACAACGAACCAGTTTTTCTCCTATCAGAAAGGAATAACAACTGTTCACAAATTTGGCAGGCCGAACAAGTAGACGGTGGCTTCTTCTTCCATACTACTTGCAACGAACAGAAAGCTCTCGATGTTAATGGTGCTCTTGCTTATTATGGTACTCAAATTCAAATCTGGGATAAATGGTCTAACACCAATAAGGCTCAGATCTGGAGTTTAGAGAAGCTCGCTTCAAAGATTGAGTCTACTCCTGAGCCTACCCCTGTGCCTACCCCCACCCCAGTTAAACCTCTCATCGAAGACGGCAACTATTATATTAAAACCTCTCTCAACCCAAACTTCTATCTTGATGTTGCTTTCTCTAGTCCCGCGGATTTTGCGAAAGTCCAACTTTATTCTCAATGGTCTAAAGAAAATAAAGCTCAGATTTGGAATATTAAGCACCTTGGTAATAATAAATATCAAATCAAGAGTACTCTTTCAGATAAACTTCTAAGTTTTAATCCTAACAATGTTTCAAACAACGAACCAGTTTTTCTCCTATCAGAAAGGAATAACAACTGTTCACAAATTTGGCAGGCCGAACAAGTAGACGGTGGCTTCTTCTTCCATACTACTTGCAACGAACAGAAAGCTCTCGATGTTAATGGTGCTCTTGCTTATTATGGTACTCAAATTCAAATCTGGGATAAATGGTCTAACACCAATAAGGCTCAGATCTGGAGTTTAGAGAAAACACTCTTCTAGAGGTCCTCTTCTTTCTCTATTGTGCTATAATTAAAGCATGATGAAGGTAGATAAATCTTGTTTAAAAAACTGTATTTTAATATCCGGAACCGATCAGATTCTCTCGCAAAAAATTGCTGACAACCTTGGTCTTAAACTAGCAAATCGCACTTCGGATACATTTAGTGACGGGGAAGTTCACGTCCAAATTCTCGACGATATTCGAGGTAAAGACGTCTTTATTATTCAGTCTACCAACCCCCCTATCGATCAACATCTTTTTCCAGTTTTACTTCTAGCAGATGCCGCAAGGCGTGGCTTTGCTAAGAGTATTAATCTGGTTATCCCTTACTTTGGTTATGCTCGTCAAGATCGTATGGCTGAGCCTAATACTCCTATTAGCTCCAAGGTTATCGCCGATATCCTACATTCCGTCGCTGTAAATCATGTCATTACAATCGACCTTCACTCCGCTCAGACTCAAGGCTTCTTTGATATGACCATCGAAAATATTACTCTTGAAAACCAATTTGCCGCCTATATCGAAAAGTATTATAAGAAGGATTCTTTTGCTATTGCTTCACCGGATGCAGGTGGTGTTAAGCGTGCTCGCAAGATCGCCGATCTAGTTCATTGTAATGATGTGATTATTATTGATAAAAACCGTTACGTTAAAAATAAAAGTAAGGTCATGAATATTATTGGTGACCCTAAAGATAAGAATATTATCATTATCGATGATATGATCGATACCGCGGGCACTATCTGCCATGCTGCCGCTGCCCTTAAAGAAAAAGGTGCAAATCATGTCAGTGTTATGGCCACCCATCCAGTTTTTAGCGGTAATGCTTATGAAAATCTCAGTAAAGAGGATATCGACAAAATTATCGTTACGAATACTCTCACCATTAAGCCAGAACTTACTAAGGTCGATTTTATTGATATTTCAGAAATTCTTGCCGAAAATATTTATCAAATTTTTAGCCACAAGTAGGGAATTATATGCAAAAACTTAAAAATATTATCAAGCTTCTCCGTCCAAAACATTCAATCAAAAATCTCCTAATTTTTCTTCCATTAATCTTTGGTCTCCGCAATCTTACTTTTCAAGATTTTCGTAGTTGTATCGCCGGCTTCTTTGTCTTTTGTCTGGTTGCTTCTTCAATCTATATTATTAACGATTACAAAGATATCGAAAAAGATCGCCTGCATCCAGTCAAGAAAAATCGTCCGCTAGCTAGTGGCGCTGTTACAAAGAAAGAAGCTTGGATTACTCTAGCTGTTCTCCTGATCCTAGCCACCACTATTTCAATGGTTTTCCATTTCTCCTGGGTTTCCATTGCTCTCATTGTTGCTTATTTCTTTCTTAATTTGTTTTATTCTCTTGGTCTTAAGAACGTTCCAATCATTGACGTCTCTATTCTCGCTTCGGGTTTTCTCATCCGCCTCTTCCTCGGCAGTAGTCTCACTAATATCGCTATCTCTGCCCTGCTCTACTTAGTTGTTCTGTCTGGGGCATTCTATCTAGGTATTTCTAAACGCTATAACGAAATTACTAAAACCGGCAGTCAAACTAGGGCTGTTCTTAAAAAATATAATGCTGAATACCTCAAGTCCATCATGAATATGTTCTTGATGTTAATTATTGTCTTCTACACCGAATGGTGTATCAATGTTAATACTTCTCATCGTGACCTCTATCTCATTAGTGTCCCTCTTCTTATTATTCTGATGATTTCTTATATTTATATTGCTGAAAAAGATAAATATGGTGATCCAGCCGATGTAATTATGAAAAATAAGCACCTTGCACTTATGGGGCTTATCTTTGTTAGCTATTTAATGGTTATTATTAGGCTCTAATATGAATGTTTATGATTTTGATAAAACCATCTATGACGGTGATGCTTCCTTAGATTTTTGGAAATATAAAGTTCGAAAGGAGCCGCTCCTATTGGGTTATCTTCCATACCAAGTCTTTTCAGCTTTCCTTTTTAAGGCTAAAATTATTAGTCGTAAAGAATTTAAACAACGCTTCTTTATTTTTCTTAGATCCACCCGTACTTTAGACTTAGGTGATTTTTGGGATCATCATCAATCCAAAATTAAACCATGGTATCTAAAACAGAAGCAGCCAGACGATCTTATTATTTCAGCTTCACCAGAGTTCATTCTCAAAGAAATGACAGATCGCCTTCAAATTTCTCTAATTGGTACTAAAATGAATCCTAAAACAGGGAAGATTACAGGTGAAAACTGTCGTGGTGAAGAAAAAGTACTTTGCTTTAAAAAGCAGTACCAAGACGTCTCAATCAATCAATTCTACTCAGATAGTCAAAGTGACACTCCGCTAAAACTCTTAGCTAAGGAATCATTTCTTGTTAAGAAGGATCAGCTTAGTCCTTGGCTTTAAACTAATATCCAAATTTATCTCTTCAAAAAATTAAAAGCCCATATGGGCTTTTAATTTAATATAAAGCTCTTCCCCAGAAGAAAACATGTGGATGTTTTTCTTTTGCTTCGTCGTCGATTTCTCGCTTTAGAAATTCAAAATTACTTCCGTCTGCCTTCACAATCTTATGATCCAAAAGATTATAAAATACGCCCATATAATGATTATTAATTACTACTTTACTTTGTGGATTCTTTTCAATATAGGCTCTCGCTTCCATTAACTCTGTCTTAACTATGCGGTTAACCCCTGGCGTAATCGCTCTAAAATATAGAAATGGTAATTGATTTAAGAAAATAGTTACCACAAGCATTACTGACAATATTTTCGCAAGACGATCTCCCGGTTTCTGGTTCATTCGCCCTAATATAATTGCTAAGGCTATTGGGGTTAGTAGGTAAATATTTGGTGCGTACCGAGCCCACCAGTTTTCCGTAGGTAATACCAAATAAAGTAAAATACTTATTAAAACGCAACTAGTGATAATTTTATATATAGCTCTATCATCAGTCCCCTTCTTATCTTTAAAAGCAGTAATTAGGTATCCAAGAATTATTGCAATACTTAAGATGAAGATGAAGCTGTAGAAAATACCAAAACCGCCGATTCTTGTATCCGTAATATTGAGACTATTAATCTCATCATTATCCCAGGTTAGTGGAATTTTATATTCAAGTGCCTTCCAGGAATATAACTGTACATTGTCACTTCTTGAAAACACAGAAATCAATAGTTTTTCAATCTGATTTTTATTCATTAATTCCGCAGGCTGCATTGTTGTGATAATATCTGAGCGATTATCGCCAAGTAGTGGATAGAAGGGGTTCTTCATCGTAAGTGTATTTTTTACATAGCTAGTACTTCCAATCACCAAGATTGAGAAAAGTATCGAAAATATTGTCATTCCAAACAACTTATAATAGTCGGCAGTTTTAATTTTTTTCTGTACCATAAGGATAGTTAAATAGATGGCCAGTGGTAAAACACCAACTGCGATCAACAGAATACCAGTTAGTTTTAGATTAGCTAAAATACAAATGCTAAAGAAGAAGATGAATAATAGGTCAGCTGTAATTCGTCTGTTCTTTATTAACTCAAAAGTGATCAAGCTAATCGTTGCAATATAGATATAGAAGGTAATGGCTAGATTTCCGTCGATGTAGAAACTGAAAAATTGTGAAATCACTACTGGCGAAAATACTGTTACACAGGCTAAGATCATGCTTTGTAAATTCTTAAATTTAAATCGTTTAAAATAATTTACCAGTATAAATAATGCTCCGCCAATCAACAGGAAATTCAGTGACTTTGCCGTCTCAATATTCCCAAATACACGGTAGACTGTAGCTCCAAAAATCCAACTTAGATTTTGATAATGGTCTATCCAGGTAAAAATCTTAGCTCCTCGAATATGAAAGATATTATCACTATAATCTTCTGCTGTTTGATAAATTGGATTCCACCCATGCGCCATCATTCCAATCGCTCCCTTATGATAGCTATTTCCATCATAGGAGGAGTCATAAATCTTACTAGCCACAAAAATCGCTCCAAACAACATTACCATAAATAAACCAATACTTAGTAGTTTATTTATCTGTGACTTACTATTCTTTGCCCCGATCAAGGTAAAGGCAATTAAAGTAATAATTAATGAGGACCAAAAATTAATAACCGAGATATTTAGCCTAAAGCAGAAGAGAATCACTGAAACCAGTACATCAACTACAATAAAGCCAATTAGTAACAATCCAGTACCGTACAATATTTTAAATAGTCTCTCAAATTTCTTCATAATCTCTCCCTTCTTATTTTAGTATAAATCTTGTAAAGAAATTCTGTCCCACTTCATATTTTGTAATAAAATTCTTGATGAAAACCTTTGATTCATTATGCTCGAAGTTTGCCAGAGAACCATAGTCATCACTCTCAAAACGGTACACTGAGGCTTGTTTGTAAGTATATACTAGTGAACGATTAATTTCTGTCAGATTTGTCGGGAGAGACAATAGGAGTATTAAGTCAACAATCCATAATCGATATTTCTTTACCGTCTTGTCTAGATAGAAATTCACGGTCTCAATAAATAATAGAATCATAATTGGTATTGTCGATCGATTGCCGAAATCTGCTCCTCCACCAAGATAAAAGAGCGGTAGAATCGTTAATAAAATAATTGCAAACAGCACAGTGCTTCTGTTCTTCTTTGTTAAGATTGTCAAGAAGATCGAAACTTCAAACACTAAATAAACTGCATAAGATAGTAGATATTCTCTGAGGGGAACAATATATGTCCTAGAAAACGTCAACCCCACAGTACTCGAGTTTTGTTTATATAGGAATAAAATTGGTATAACACTTAGTGCCGGAATAATATTCTCAAAACAACAAGCTTTCTTAAAAGTCGCCGAAAAACTCTCTTTTTTTGCATCAATTATTAGCTCACGTATCATTATTAATAAAAGACCTACCGAAGGTAGTGGTGCAAAAGCTACTGCAAGTGATAAATATAATCCAAAAAGTCTTATATTTTTATTATTCATTAGTAGCATAGTGACAATCCAAATTGGAATCGCTTGATGAAAAACCCAAAACCAATACGTGAAAAAACCATGAAAGGAGAACATCTGTAATGGTGTGTCAATGTAATTGATCATGTTAGGAAATTCAAAGCTTCCACGAATTAATAATCGGTCAAAGAAATAGGCTAGAAAATCAACTCCTGTTATCGCAATCAAGATTAACAAAATTTTTAAACTTGCTTTCTTAAAAAACCGAAAAATCAGATAGCAAATCGCCACTACTCCAAAATATAAATAGACGAACAAAAAGAGTGAAGCCACTGTATAACTCTTACTAATTTTACCTACTGCCGCTGCCGGTAAAAACCAAGCTAAATAATAGGATAGCAGTCCTCGCTCTGAACCGATGAATTTCGCTTCTTCAGAGCCAGTTTCAAAATCATACTTCACTGGCCATTTATGATTGATCATGTCATGAAGCAACGCATTTCGACTATTATAATCCCAGTTCTGAAACATTAAACCGCCTGCTCCTGAAATAATATTTAATCCCAGAATCACCACTAAGCTTAAAGTAATTACTTTAATATTAAAGATTTTTTTATATTCTTCCAAAGTTCTTGTCTGAATACTTTTATAGAATATTACTAGTCCATAGATAGCCGCCAAGATACAGGGAATTGCCACATATACTTTGAACCAGAACCATAGCCATATCAAAATTGGTACCATTAAGAAGATATAAATGAGTAATAAAATTGTTTTATCAACCTTCTTGTAGAAGTTCAGCCAGTTATTCTCAGTTTTCATTGTTACTCCCTATTATTCAACATTAGAAACATCTCAGAGGCATGCCAAATACTAGATAGTCTTGGCCCCCTCTCATGACTATAGTGTTCATTGATCAGTTTTTGCTCCTTTGCCTCAGCTTTGGTTAATTCACCATCAAAAGTTAATGGGTATGCTTCATCCAAAATTGTCGTCAAGCCATAATGACCAGGTTCTTGATGTACGCTCGCCCATTCTTTTGCTGGATGCATTGGATCTACAATATTGCCATGTTTGGCTTCTTTATAATCATTTAACCACCAAGTTAATCCCAGGTATTTATCAGACTTTCCCAAATTAAAGTCATACCCAAGCTCAATCTTGTTTTTTCTCGCCCCGTTAATTAATAGGGCGGTCGGATAATAGCCCATTTCTTCCTCATCAACCTTACCAGTAAATTCTCCATCAATGGCTTTTTGTTTTACTTCAGTACGAATTTTATTTATCAAATCTTGTCGACTATTAGTAATCGCGCCAAGTAGATAAAGTAACTGTCCGGGATTATCTGCAGACTCTACGCATTTTGATTCATTTTTTTCTAGTTTATTGCGGCAATCGTAAATAGAACCAATCTGTTTCATCCAGTTTTCAAACAGCCAAGTATTCTTAGTTTCTTCAAGTACCATAGCTGCCATCATACCTTCCCGGTATAATCCAGATTCATTTGTTTTTGCCATTAATGTTGTTTTTGGTTTTCCTTGGTCAATATTCACCAAAATTTCTTGATGTAGAACTTTTAGGATTCGACCTATTTTAGATTCTTCAAAGTTAGGTAGATTAATCTTGTTCTTGCTGGTAGAGATAGTTTCATTTGTAATATTTTCAACAAGTTTTGTTTCACGCTTGTTAAGTCTATCATCTTCCCATTGGTTGTAATTATTCCAGTCCTCCCAAATTTTTGCCATACGTCCTTTTTCAATATGTACGCCGGTTTCATCTTCATAAATTCTTGTAATTTTACCAGCCTGGTCAAGTAATAACACGGTGTACATGTTTGGAATAATCATCTCGTGGGTAAAGTCAAAACTTCGAACTGTTTGCTTTGTCTGTAAGTCAATTAATTTACCTTTTCTATAAATCAGCTTCTTGCGATCGCCCATGCCGAAACTAAAGAAATCAGAATTCTTTTTGTGGCTGATTTCATATTTTTGAACAAAATATGTCTGAGCTCTTAGTGGTACATCAAGTTCATATAGATACTCGGCTAACTCATTCGTCATTTGTTTTGTAAAATCATTTCTCAAAAATGGCTTATAATCAACCCCCGCTCTGTCTAGTGCTTCAATATTTTTTATCTCACGATTGTTTAGGTATCCAGAGAATGAAACCCATCCGACTAGGCTTACTATAACTATTACCACCCCGGCCACTACTTTTAGCTTCACCTTCCTAATTACCACTGCCGCAAGAATTACTAAGCTTAATATAATTAATATTAGGATATATTTTGGCATTGTTGCCTTGAAACCAAATTTAGCGTGAACTTCTTGGAGATATTTTATAATACCAACCACCTGTAGGAATATATAAGCAGTTATCACCTGTATTTTGTATTTTACAAAGAAGTCGCGCACGTAATTTAAGAATTTCGTTTTTTCATCCAAATGCGTGAAGATATAAAACAAGATTGCAATAATTAAGAAATTGTAATGTAGCACATACAGAAAGCTTTCGTATGGATTATAGAAGATATGTAATACAAAATTAAAACCATAGGCGAAAAGTAAGGCAAAATAAATTTTTTCCTTAAAGATTTTTTGTTTAGCAAAGAAATAGTAAAGATTGATTAAACTAAAAATCCCAAAGCACGCTATTCCCAACACGTTTATCAAATTATTTTTTCCTAGAACTAAACCTCCTAGTAGTCCGAATTGATATACAAATGAGGTGTTCATTTGAAATATCACACGTTTAGTGCTCCAGGTTTTTTCAATGTATGTAAATTCTTCAGAATTTTTATCCAGCAAAAAGCCATTAATGTTTGAAGTAAAGAAATTATTTGCAGATGGCCAAAGAGTTTTTTGAATATCAGCTAACATCACGGTGATCGAAAGTACGACTAGGAGAATCGAGCTAAATTTAATAAATTTACACTTTACGTTCTTATTTAAAAAGATAATTATGCTAAGTAAAATTAAGAACTGTACAATATTAGTTAAAGTAAAAGCTAAGCTAAAAATCCCCGCGACCACTAATAGCGCATAATCTTTTAACTCTAGTTTTTTATCAATTAGACCAACCGCAATAACCCACATCACCATTAAGCCAAACTGTGAAAATACGTAAGTTTCGAAAATAGAATTAAAGGCTACTTGTGTAAAGGATAATGCCAAAATAACTGTTGCAGCTAAACAAGTTTTTTTACTTATTCCAAGCTTCTGCATAAAACGATAGAATAATGTTGCACTCAGTGCTCCGATGGCTGCCTCGAAAATTACTGCAGCTACAATTACTCCAGTAAATCTCCCGAGTAATCTTACAAAAGGTTGCGTTAATATTACAAACAATGGATGTACTGAGGTTCGATAATGTAGTCCTTCTTGCATGGTCATATCTTGTAGTACACGTGGTGTATCGCCGCCATAAAACACGTCGGTCTCTGTTCCGTTTGTAATTAGGTTTACAAAAGAGAGTAGGAACAGATTGATGGTAAAGATTATTGTAAATATTTTTAAAAATTCTTTAATCTTGTCGCCGTGGTTTTTTAGAAAATCTTTTATCTTCATCTTCAACTCTTTCATCTTATTGTCCCTTACTCCACCTCGTTATTTTTTTAGAAGTCTTCCTTCATCTTCTTAATAAACGCTTTCCAGCTATGCCTCTCTTCAAGTAGCTTCTGCGCCTCCTTTACATACTCTTCGTATTTTTTCGGGTTCTTTCTAAAATCTTTCAGTCTCTTTACGTAACCATTAACATCTCTAATTTCTTTGACTAGGGAACCAGTCTTTCCATCCTGGATGAATTCATGTACTCCACCATCATTGCTTGCTAGAATTGGTAACCCCGCTGCAGTCGCTTCAAGTAGAATATTTGGCACGCCATCACCCACACTTGTGTAAAGTAAAATATCATAATTTTCGGTTGGTAAGTTTGAGAAGCTATCAAACGCACCGCAATAATTAATTACTGGTATGCCATCAAAGAAATTTTTATCCACGTCGTCTGAAAATGCTCCAAATACATCAATTTGAAATTCCTTTGAATCCAGCTTGTTTGCGATCAACTTGATCATATCTGGCATTTTTTCTCTTGTTACTCGACTCGCCCAAAGTACCTTCACTTTTTTATTAGCCTCAGCATGATGAACTGGCTTTATTTTATCCATGATTGGTTGATACTGCACCTTGAATAGTTTTTCATCCAATGCATTTTTTTCAACCGATTCTTCGACAAAAGTTTGATTATCTGTAAAGATCTTCTTTACTACCGGATAAATATCAAAGATGAATGGATCATCAAAAGAGAAGCGGCAAGTAAAATTACTCTCTGGTATAAAACAAGATGCGAATACTGAAACGGTTAATTCATAATGATTCTTGATTAACTCTTGATGCTTATATGCCCATGCATACGCATATTCTGAGTTAATAATATGTAGTCTCTTGCACTTAAGCTGTGTAATTACTCTTGATAACAGCTCATCTTTTTCATAAGGTGGGAGTCCTTCCGCCAGTTTACCAAACTCAATCAAATCGGTATTTTTTGGCAACATTTTAGCCCAAACATTTTTATTTGGTAAAGTAGTAATGACTGTGAATTTAGAACCCGGATGAATGTCCTCTATCGCCTTCATCATATTCAACATCACCTTGTCCGCACCACCACGTACCACCCAAGGTACCATGAAAATATAATCAGGTACATGAGTCACCGACTGTGCAATCTTAAGATAAGTTTCTCCAATTATTGAAAGGTCACTTGGGTCATAAATTTGAGTTCTCTTTAAAATAAATGGGTATGGATAAAGTTGAGTCTCAAGAGGGTTAATTTTTGCCCATTCTCTCACTACGAATTCCGGGATTTTTTCGAGTTTATTTTTCTGATTAAATTTATTCAAAACCTTTAAAGTTAGTTTTGCTGGTGGTGTAATGAAATAATTTAAGAAATTATTGTCTCGAATTTTCTTATATAATTTATAACCTTTTCTCTTTAAAGAAACTTCAACTGGAACGTCAGCGTGCGAATTTGCCCGAAACTCGCGTACCTTCGCAAAATCAAAAAGGTCCACGTATGGAATAATCTGATGCATATTATTACTAGAGGAAAGTCTTGAATTATTTGATCTACGGTAAAAAAGAACCGTTTCTTTTGCAATTATGTGCTTAATTCCAGCATTTGTTGTTTCCACATTAAATACATAATCTTCGTGAGAATAGCCTCCAACTAGGTGTCGATAAGGGAATTTTAATAGTGTAGAGGTTTTTGCCATTAGGATTGCACACCAACGGTTTTCTCCTAGTAGTATAATTGTGTCTTTTTCGCGCGGCAAGGTTTCCGTCTGAATAGTTAAAACGTTATTTACCTCAGTGCCGAAGGTTAAAATACCTTCCGGATGTACAATCACTTCTTCAGTTGCACCAATTAGTGCCCCATAAGCCACGACTAGCCAGTTGTCTGATATTAAGTCATCTCCATCGAGAAAAGTTAAATATTCACCACTAGCTTTCTGTGCTAGGAAATTACGAGATGGTCCAGGGTCGCCAAAGTTGTTTTCATAAATTACTACATTTGGCATCTTTGCGTATCGTTTAAAATAATCTTTGGTGATCTGGTCACCGTTATCGATATGGATCAAGATTTCGTAACTAATCTTTTTTTCTTCGAGCTTCTTGGTTGCCTCAAGAATACTTCTCATCGTTTTGTGCGCCACCAACCCTTCGTTGTGCGCAGTGACTGCCACCGTTAAATCGTACCTCTTCATATTAGCTTGTATTATAGCATAGTGTATCTAATGTTATAATTAACCCATGAGAAAAGACGCCAAAAAGTCATCTTCGAGTGCAAAAATTGTCATTATCCGCAATACCTCCCCACGAGTTTACGGAGGCGGCGAAACCTATCAATTAACTCTTTCCAGTCTATTGTCGACTCATTCTTATCAACCGATTATCTTTAGTTCTTCAGAAAAACTCCTTGAGAATAGTAGGCGATCTAGTATCTCTTGTCAGCGGGCCCCCTTCCTCAAGCTTCAAAACTGGAGTGGTCTAAAAAACTTTCTACTTCCGCTCTATTTTCTGTGGCAACTCTACCTCTATTTTTGGTATCTCCATCAATTTAAGAATCTAAAGCCCAAGACTGTAATCGTTGAGTCTCGCGATGATTATCTTGCCGCCACGCTTGCGGCTAAAAAATTAGATATCCAAACTCTTTGGATCGATCACATGGATTTTCGTAGTTGGGTCCTTCAAAACGTTGAGAAGAAATACAAGAACTTTATTGGTAAAAGAATTTTGAAAGTTGCTCGCCTTGTTGATCGCATTATTTTTATTTCAAATTATGAACGTCAATTTTTTGAAGAACTCATCAAAAAGACTTCGTTACCACCTTTTCAAAATCTAACCACTATCAAGAATGGCGCCATCGATTCTTTTGATGAATATCAAAAAATATCAGTAACTCCACAATCGTTTATCTATCTAGGCCGCCTTGAAGAATACAAGGGAATTAAGGAATTAATTGCCGCCTTTCAGGAGATCTCATCAAAGCATAAAGATGCCACCCTGCATATTTATGGTACCGGACCACTTGCTGATTACTGTAAGCAACATCAAACTTCACAAATTATCTATCCTGGTTTTACCGACCAACCCCTCGCTAAAGTTGCGGCCGCAGAAATTTTCGTCCTACCATCGTATATTGAGGGTCTGAGCCTCGCATTGATTGATGCTACCATGCTAAAAAAGGCCATCATTACAACTAATATTGATGGCAATCCTGAAGTCGTCCAGGATTCTTTAAATGGGCTTCTTGTGCCCGCCAAAGATCAGCAGGCCCTTGCCCGCGCAATGAATAAACTTTTAGAGAACCCCACCCTAGTTCAAGAATTCGCCAGAGCCTCCAGAAAGAAGTATCTTAGAGATTTTGATTTTTCAAAAACTATTAAAGAACAGCTAATTCCAATAATAGAAGGTAAGAAACATGTCTAAAAAACCATTAATTTCAGTTATTGTCCCAGCTTATAATGTTGAAGAATATCTCGCTGCCTGTCTCGACTCTATTCTTCGGCAAACCTTTTCAGATTATGAAATCATCCTTATTGATGACGGTTCCACTGATCATACTGCAGAAATTATTTCACAATATTCTTCTAATCCGCGTATTAGAGTTCATACCCAGCAAAATTCTGGTATCTCCGTTGCACGTAATCAGGGAATTAAAATGTCTCGTGGTCAATATATTTGTTATATTGACAGTGATGATATTATTACTGAGACATATCTCGAAAAGCTCATTACTCCACTCATCCAGAATCCTGAAATTGATATCACTGTATGTGGTTATCAAGAGGTTTATCAGACTCATCGTTCTCATCATATCCCATCCCCTAGAATCTCCTCTGGTTTTCAAGCTACTCAAGATTTTCTTATTAAGCAGCAAGATCTTGATATCCTAATTTGGAACAAAATGTATCGTAAGAATTTATTTACATCTCATCATATCCTCTATCCTGCTGGTCAAATTCATGAAGATAATCTCACGACCTATAAGTTATTTTCTGTTGCAAAAAATATTCAATATTTGAAAGAAGAACTCTATTTTTATCAACGCAGAAATTCCTATATCACTAAAAACTTTACTTCCGCTGAAAAAACTATAATCCGCCTTCAGGCTAAAGAACAAATGGCTAAAGAGGCAAAAATATTTCTCGCAACTCCTGAATACAAACTTATCTGCAATGTAGCACTAATTTTAGCGTACTTTGCCTATATCGATAACTCAATTACTCATCATATTGACCGAAAGTATTATAATCTATATCGTGAAAAGGCGCTCCGTGCTCTCATGATTAATAAAAAAAATCCCTATCTGACTAAAAAACTTCGTCTCTATTCCGTCCTGCTCTCCACTTCAAAGGGCTTTCTTTATCGTCTGTTTCGCAAAATTACCCTAAAACAGGTATAATATAGTTTAAAATCACCAAAAAGGAGTTAACATGAAAATTCTCGTCACCGGTGGTACCGGCTATATCGGCTCCCACACTGTTGTCGAACTGCAAAATCAAGGACACCAAGTCGAAATCCTCGATAATCTTTTTAATAGCAAGATTACTGTTCTCGATAAAATCAATCAAATTACTGGTCAAACTCCAGTCTTCCAAAAGATTGATCTGCTCGACTATCCAAAAATGCACGAACTTTTTGCCGCCACGCAATTTGACGCCGTTATTCATTTTGCTGGCCTTAAGGCCGTTGCCGAATCCATTGAGCAGCCTCTTCGTTACTACGAAAATAACGTTACTGGTACGCTCAATCTTTTAAAGTGCATGGCTGAATTTAAGGTTAATAAAATTATCTTCTCCTCATCCGCCACCGTCTATGGTAGTACTAACTCCGGCAAACTCGATGAATCAATGACCACTGGTGTTGGTATCACTAATCCTTATGGTGAAACCAAGCATGTTATCGAGAAAATCCTTGAATCTGAAGCTATTGCTCGACCTGAGCTTTCAGTTGTTATCCTAAGATATTTTAACCCAGTTGGCGCCCATGTCTCTGGTCTCCTCGGTGAGGATCCAAACGGTATTCCTAATAATCTTATGCCAGTCGTCATGCGCGTCGCTGAAGGCAAAATTAAAGAACTGCAAGTTTATGGTGACGATTATGATACCCCAGACGGTACCTGTATCCGTGATTATATTCATGTAGTGGATCTTGCCAAGGGACACCTCGCTGCCTTGAAAGCTACCGATACTCCAGGTGCTAAGATCTATAATCTAGGCTCTGGAAAGGGCTCCTCTGTTCTTGATATTATCAAAGCCTTTGAAGAGGCCAGTGGTAAACCGCTCCCACATCATATTACTGATCGTCGCCCTGGCGATCTTGCTGAAATCTTTGCTGATCCAAGTAAAGCTAAACGAGAACTTGGCTGGCAGACCGAACTCACAGTCGCTGACGCCATGCGTGATACGATTAACTTCCTTAACCACCAAAATTAATTTTAATTAAGGATAAAAATATCGAACTTGAGGCTCGATATTTTTAAATCCATGATTTAAGCTAAACTTATTTTCGAATTTTCGCTGCCAAACTTGCAAAAGGCAGGACTAGTGGATTTAAATATTTCCATTTTTCAGTCAATCTCTGATTGCTTCTTGCCACCGCCAGGGCGTGTGAAATACGCCAACGTATCATCACTCGTGATAACCAATATTTTTGATCTCTAGTCGGATTATCTCCCACCCATCTTTTAAGATAATCAAAACTTCTTTGCCAATTTTCCCATGGTAGGGAAGAACTCGCTACTGTACTAGTTTCAGTTCCATAATGATAAATATAGTATGGTTTTGCTAAGAATTTCAGTCCCAAAAAACCTTCACGTCTGGCACATTCAAGATACTGTAAGACAAAATTTGTGTCTTCAGCAAAGTCCCAACCGAGCGGAAACTTCAAGTCATACTTTTTAATAATCTCCGTCCGAAACATCTTATTAACCGATGCGTATAATCGTCCATCCGAGGCCAAATTCTTCAAAATATAGGTTTTAAAATCCTCGTCCGCTTTACGTTCTTCTATTTGGTTTGTGAACATCTCTTTTTCAGTTTTTTGATGAATTCTCTTGTAAAGAAATCCGGCAGTTGCTACTGCTACGCCGTCCTTGTCTAGAAGTTGGCTCATTTCAGTTAAGTATTTTCTGGATACTGTATCATCAGAATCAATAAAAGCTACAAACTCTCCATGCATCCTTTTTAGTGCCGCATTTCTTGCGGCGGCTGGCCCAGCATTTTCTTGTTGAATTAAAATAATTTTTTTTCTAGAATCTGTCAGTTTTTGTTGACGGCAAAACTCTGATAATAGGGAAAAGCTATCATCTTTTGAACCGTCATCCACACAGATAATCTCCAAGTTCTCATAACTATCTTTTACTAGTGAATTTAGTAATTTCACGGCCTTGTCTCCCGTATTATAGATCGGGATAATAATCGAGATTAGAGGAGTCTTCATGTGCCTATTGTACCATTATGAAAATATTTTTTGTCCAACTTCTCTATGGTATAATTTAAGATATGAAAATCCCTAATCTTGGTAGTCGCAAAAACCGTATTCTCTTAAAAGAGCTCGTCAAAACTGATTTTAAGCTACGTTATCAAGGTTCTCTGCTTGGGTACCTTTGGGCAGTTTTACGTCCCATGATGCTATTTGCCATTCTTTATGTGGTCTTTGCAAAAATTCTTAAAATGGGCAGCGACATCCCGCATTACCCAGTCTATCTCCTAGCCGGCACTGTTCTTTGGAGTTTCTTCTCTGAATGTACTAACCAAGGCATTCAAGCCATCGTTGCTCGTGGTGATCTTCTACGTAAAATCAGTTTTCCAAAATGGATCATTGTTGTTTCCGCCACCGTCACCGCTCTGATTAATTTTCTGATCAATCTAGGCGTCGTCATTATTTTTGCTCTCATTAATGGTGTGACTCCAAGTCTTGGTTGGCTCTTAGTTCCATTTATTATTCTCGAGCTTTATCTTCTCTCTCTCGGCATTTCTTTCTTTCTTGGCGCCATCAATGTCAAATTTCGTGATATCTCCTCCATTTGGGAAGTTTTTATGCAAGCTCTCTTTTATGCCGTACCAGTCATCTATCCTATCACTATGGTCGCCAGCGCTAGTCCGCTCGCCGCTAAGATTTTTCTCCTAAATCCAATCGCCCAGGTCATACAAGACGTACGTTACTTCCTTATCACTGATCAAACTATCACCACCTGGAATTATCTTGAAAATCGTTTTCTTTGTCTTATCCCGCTCGGTCTTGTTCTTATCGTTATTATTTTGGGTGGTATTTATTTCAGAAAGAGATCTAAATATTTTGCGGAGGAGGCCTAATGTCTAAACAGAATCAAAAAGAGCATAAGAAATCAAAAAAATCTTCAGACTCTAAAAAAGCCTCATCTCGAAAGTCAATTGAAGTATTACAGGATATTATTGTTGTTGATCATCTCTCGAAGAGCTTCAAGCTTCCCACGGAGCGCTCCTGGGGCTTAAAGCAAGTCATCTTTAATCGTCTCAAAGGAATCAAAGGTTACACTAAACAAGAAGTTCTCAAAGATATTAGTTTTACGGTGAAAAAAGGAGAATTTCTTGGTATTGTTGGTCGTAATGGTTCTGGTAAGTCTACTCTACTCAAAATTCTTGCCCAGATCTATACCCCTGATTCTGGCTCAATCACCGTTGGTGGCTCCCTGGTTCCTTTTATTGAACTTGGCGTAGGTTTTAATCCTGAACTCACTGGTCGCGAAAATGTTTATATGAACGGCGCCATGCTTGGTTTTTCCAATGAAGAAATGGACCAAATGTTTGATGATATTGTCCAATTTGCCGAATTAGCCCCCTTCATGGATCAAAAACTCAAAAATTATTCTTCTGGCATGCAGGTTCGTCTCGCTTTTTCCATTGCCATTCGTGCTCGCGGTGACATTCTTATCCTGGATGAAATTCTTGCTGTCGGTGATGCTGCCTTTCAGGAGAAATGTAACCAGTATTTTGCCTCCCTTAATAAAAATCAGACTATTATTCTCGTCACCCATTCTATGGAAAATGTTCGCCAGTTTTGCGATCGTGCCATCCTTATTGATCAAGGAAAAATTATTAAAGAAGGTGATCCCGAAGTCGTCGCTGATGCATATCTCAAACTATTTTGAAAAGAAAGGAAAAATATGAATTACGATTACCTTATTGTCGGTGCCGGCTTCTTTGGTGCCACTGTTGCCGAGCGCCTCGCTGCCGCCGGCAAGAAAGTTTTAATTATTGATCGTCGCCCTCATCTTGCTGGTAATGCCTATTCTTATACGGATCAAGAAACTGGAATCGAAATTCATCAGTACGGTTCACATATTTTTCATACCGAAAGTGACGAAGTTTGGGATTATATTACTAAATTTACCGAATTTAATGATTACGTCCACACCGTTCCGACTCGTCATGAAGGTAAACTCTATCCTATGCCAATTAATCTTGATACCATTAATCTTCTCTATGGCAAAAATTTTACTGCCGAGGAGGCAAAGTCTTTTATTGCTGAAGAGATTAAAAAAGATATTGAAAAATATCAAATTAAAGAGCCTAAGAATTTTGAAGAAAAGGGAATTACTTTAATTGGTGAAAAGCTTTACCAAGCCTTCATCAAGAATTACACTGAAAAACAATGGGGGACTGATGCTAAAAATCTCAGTGCCGAAATTTTAAAACGCATTCCAGTTCGTTTTGATCATGATAATCGATATTTTGCTTCTGCTAAACATCAAGGTATTCCAAAAACTGGCTATACTAAAATCGTTGAAAATATGCTCCAATCAGAAAATATTGAAGTTCGCTTAGGCACTAGTTTTAAAGATGTCGAATCGGAAATCGAGGGAATCAAAGTGATCTATACTGGCCCCGTTGATGAGCTTTTAAATTACGAATTGGGCATTTTGCCTTATCGCAGTCTTCGTTTTGAAACCGAGTGGACCGAAAAAGAACTTGGGCATGCCGTGGTTAATGAAGCTGACAAAAATGTACCGTATACCAGAACTCATGATTATAAGTATTATCAAATTCATCAACCTGAAGTTCTAGCTTCCAAAAAATCTTATCTTTGCAGGGAATATCCAGCTGATTATAAAGTCGGTAAAGAAGCTTATTATCCAGTTAATAATGCTGAGTCTAAAGCTCTCTATCAACAATATCTAGACCTCCTAAAAGAGCGCTATCCAAATATCATTCTTGGTGGCCGCCTCGGCGCCTATCGTTATTGGGATATGGATGTTGCTATTAAAAATGCCCTTGACCTTGCCTCCTCTATCCTTAAAAAATAAATTGATTCTTTATAATCTAATTCATAGTGTTATAATACCTTCATTAAGGAGGTTTACTTATGTGTGGAATTGTTGGATATGTTGGTGAAAAAGATGCTCAGGAGTTTCTTTTGCAAGGCCTTAAGCGCCTCGAATATCGTGGCTACGATTCGGCTGGCATTGTTACTTTAAATCAAGAGAAACAGCCTACCTTACTTCGAGCTGTTGGTAAAATCAAAAACCTTGAGGAAAAAATTAAAGATCATCGTACCTCAGATCATCTTGGCATTGGTCATACTCGTTGGGCTACGCACGGTAATCCAACTGAAAATAATGCACATCCTCATCAGGCTGGCTCAATTTTTCTTGTTCATAATGGCATTATTGAGAATTACCAAGATCTCAAAAAGCAACTTACTTCTCATAAATTTCAATCAGACACTGACACAGAGGTTTTGGCTGCCCTTATTGATAGTTTTTATCAGGCCGGTAAATACTCTCTTGAAGATGCAGTTACTCAGGCCCTCAAGCTAGTTAAAGGTACTTTCGGTATTGCTGTTCTTAGTGTTCTCGACCCAGAACATCTTGTAGTAGCCCGTTCTGGCTCTCCTCTTGTTATTGGTGTTGGTGATCAGGAAACCCTTATTGCTTCTGATGCTTCCGCTCTCGTTGGTTACACGAAAAAGGCAATCTACCTCAATGATGGTGAGATTGCTCTAATTTCCAAAAATCATATCGAAGTTAAGACTCTTGATTTGCAGCCAGTCTCCGCTCAAGTTGAAGAAATTCTCACCGACCTTTCTGCTATCCAAAAAGGCGGCTATGATCATTTTCTACTTAAAGAGATTATGGAACAGCCAACCAGCCTTAAAGAAACCTTAAGAGGTCGCATCAATCAGCTAGATCACCTTGTCCATCTTGGTGGCCCCGGCCTTACTTCTAAAGAGCTCAAATCCATCCACCATCTTATTATGGTCGGTTGTGGCACCGCCTATTATGCTGCTCAAACTGCCGCTTATCTTCTCGAGCAGTTTTTACCCGATGTTACGATTGAGCCAGTTATTGCTTCCGAATATCGCTATCGTCACGCCTATATCCCTGATCATTCAGTTGCTCTCATCATTTCTCAGTCTGGAGAAACTGCCGATACTCTAGCCTGTCTTCGTGAAATCAAGGGGCAGGGAATTAAAACCATCGGTATCGTTAATGCTATTGGTTCTACTATCGCCCGCGAGGTAGACGGTGGTACTTATGTTCATGCCGGCCCTGAGATTTCTGTCGCCAGCACCAAGGCCTTCACTTCGCAGGTCACCGCTCTTTTGATGTTTGGTCTAACCATTGCTGAAGCAAAAGGTGTAAATTCACGCCTCCTTGCGCCAATTATTGATGAAATTGCCCAGCTCCCTGATGAAATTGCTAGAATTCTTCATTCAGCTAACTCTTGCTTATCTAATCTCGCGCAACAATACAAAGATTATCAACACGCCATTTACCTTGGCCGCGATGTCAATTATCCCATCGCCCTTGAAGGAGCTTTAAAACTAAAAGAAATTTCTTATATTGATGCAAACGCTTATCCCACTGGTGAGCTCAAGCATGGCCCCATTGCTCTTATTGATGACCGCTTCTTCGAGGTTGTAATTTTACAGTCTGGCTTCCTCTTCCAAAAATCGCTCTCTGGTATTCAAGAAGTCTTAGCTCGTGGTGGACATGTTATTGTTTTTACAGATACTGATTTTGATCTTCCGGTAGAATCTATCGTTAAAATTGATACAAACTTCACCATCCTCACTCCTATTCTCTTTAATCTCCTAAATCAACTCTTTGCCTATCATATGGCTGTAGCTAAGGGTAATAACGTCGACCAACCCCGCAATCTTGCTAAATCGGTGACCGTTGAATAATTTTTATATTCTTCTTATGTCTTAAACCCTGTACCTTTTGCTCTTTCTAGAGTAAAATAGCTGTAAATGAAAAAAGATTCTAGTGTCGTTTTTTTCCGTTTCTGCCTCATGCTTGGTGATTCTTTAGCGATCATTGCCTCCTTTTTATTTGCCTATCTCATTCGTACAAAGATTGATAGTCGCCCCTATTACTT
>CAJPPG010000007.1 GCA_905372495.1 Candidatus Saccharimonadota bacterium
GAGAAATATTATGGTAGTCGTGCTAGTATTACCAAAGCTGTTGATAATATCTCATTTGAAGTCCAAAGTGGGGAATTTGTCGCTATTATGGGCGCCAGTGGTTCTGGTAAAACTACATTACTGAACCTTATCTCAACTATCGACAAAGTTACTGCCGGACATATCTATGTCGCCGGTACAGATATTACAAAATTAAAAGGAAACGAGCTAAACCGTTTTCGTCGTGAAGAATTAGGTTTTATTTTTCAAGATTTTAATCTTCTAGATAATCTAACTGCTTACGAAAATATTGCATTAGCACTTTCTATCCAAAACGTTAATAATGCAGAAATAGAGCGTAGGGTTAAGAAAGTTGCTGAAGATTTAGATATTCAAAATATCTTGCAAAAATATCCATATCAAATGTCTGGTGGACAAAAACAGCGTGTTGCTTCTGCACGAGCTATTGTCACTAACCCTAAATTAGTCCTTGCTGACGAACCAACAGGTGCACTTGATTCAAAATCTTCAAGAATGCTGCTTGAAAGATTTGATTATCTTAATCAGGAACTTGGTGCTACTATCCTTATGGTAACTCACGATGCCTTTACGGCTAGTTATTCTTCACGCGTAATCTTTATCAAAGATGGTAAAATTTTTAACGAAATCAATCGAGGCAAAGATTCTAGAAAAGAATTCTTTGATAAAATCATCGATGTGATGACCTTGCTTGGAGGGGACCTTGGCGATGCTCTTTAAGTTATCTATCCGTAATATTTTACGTAGTATTAAAGACTATGCTATCTATTTCTTTACTCTGATATTGGGCGTTGTCATCTTCTATGTCTTTAATGCTATTGGCACACAGTCTTCTATGATGCAGCTCAGTTCTTCATCAAGGGAAGTTGTTAAGCTTCTGATTACTGTTTTGTCCGGTGTAAGTGTTTTGGTAGCTGGTATTTTGGGCTATTTAATAATTTATGCCTCACGTTTTTTGATTAGACGGCGCAATAAAGAATTCGCTATTTATTTAACTCTAGGCATGAGTAAACAGAAAATCTCGTTATTACTATTTCTTGAGACGTTATTTATCGGTATTTTCTCCCTTGTTTCTGGTCTAGTGATCGGTGTATTCTTATCTCAACTGATGAGTGTCCTCGTGGCTAGCCTCTTTGAAGCTGATATGTCAAAATTCCAATTTGTATTTTCCAGTGAAGCCTGTCTGAAGACCATCCTTTATTTTGGTATCATCTATTTTATAGTGATCATATTTAATACTTTCATGGTCAATAAATTAAAAATCATCGACCTCATACAATCAAGCCGTAAGTCAGAGAAGACACGTCTTAAAAATCCCATAATCTGCAGTGTTATCTTTTTAATTGCCGCTGTTGCTCTTGGTTTTGCATACTTCGAAGCGACAACTAGCTATATGCAGATTCTTAGTAATGCTAATCTTCTATTCCTATATTTTGCGATCGGCACTATCTCTACATTCTTTATTTTTTGGTCTCTCTCCGGTTTGATTATGAGGCTCGTCACGATCCGTAAGAAGCTTTATTATCATGGGTTAAATAGCTTCACATTTCGTCAGATTAGTAGTAAAATTAACACCACTGTTGCTTCAATGACTGTAATTTGTATAATGCTATTTTTAACTATCTGCATGCTTTCAAGTTGTCTTTCAATTCGTGAAGCAACAAAAAAGCAACTAGCTTATGCCACACCTGTAGATGTGATTATAAAATATGATAATAATAAATCTTTTTGGCACGAGCTAGAAGATGAACAAGATTCAGACGACGGTCAAGAATCAAGTAATAATCATTCAGATCGTTCCGCTAAAACAGATAGTCAAAGTAAAAAATCCACGAAGAAAAAGTCTGAACAGCCCCAAGCCTTGAAGGATATGGATCAAAAAGAAAAAGTAGAGGATATCATAAAAGAAAATCCTAACATTTGGTCGCAGCTTAAAGATCAACAATCAGTTTCTACTTATAATTTATCAAATACATTTGAAAAAAGATTTAGACTTTCGCAAGTTATCAGTAGTAACGCCATTAAGAAGTTTAATGAAATTACTCAGAGAACTGGCGATAGTAGTTATGCAAGTCTCAATGTTTTATCCTTAACCGACTACAACAAACTTGCCAAGCTTTATCATCTAGACCAAATTGAAATGGCAGAAGACCAGTATTTTATCCTCGCAGATTTTTCTAAGCTATATCCAATTTATAACACTTCATTAAAAGAAGGTTTTCAGATTAAAATGAACAATAGAGCTCTTTCTCCTAAGTTCGATCATGTAGTTGAGGGTGCACTCGAGCCAACTTCTCCGAAATCTAATTTTGGTATCATCGTTGTCTCTGATGATATGGTTAAAGGTTTGGTGCAGCAGGATAATTACCTAATTGCGAATTATAAAGTTCATTCTCGTAAGGATCGAGAACAACTTGATCAGGCATTGCAAAAAATGATTGCTGGTAACACGAATGACTATATACGAGTTACAGAAAAACGCTTGTATACTCTAAAGACCAAAAATTACATCATTTCTTTATCAGTTGGTCTGCAGGCGATTGCTACCTTTCTCGGATTATACCTTGGTGTTATATTCCTTATTTCCAGTGCAGCCATTCTTGCATTAAAAGAGCTTTCTGAATCGTCCGATAATCGTGAAAAATATATGGTTTTAAGACGCTTAGGCGCTGATGAAAAAATGATTAAACAAACATTATTCAGACAAATTGCCATTTTCTTTAGTACTCCACTATTGCTTGCCATTATTCATTCAGTTTTTGGTTTGACATTCGCCCTTAATATCCTTAGCTATATTGGTACTGACGGACTATTATCATCAATTATCATGACAGTTGTTCTTCTAATAATCATTTATGGTGGATATTTCCTAATCACATATTTCAGCAGTAAGCGTATTATCTCCGAAAAACAATTAAGTCGAGGCTAATGAAAAGGCACATGACAATAAAAAACGACCATAAAAAAAGATGGTAAAACATCTAGCCCCTCACAAGAGGGGTATTTTTTTGTTATACTAACATTATGAATTACAAAATAATTCTTACAAAAAATATAAAATATTCTGATGTTCAGTCAGAAAACAAAATTGTGTTTATAGTAGATAGTAATAAACAGCTTCCAACTTTTGACTCCCAGGGAGGTGTAAGACGTCAATTTGAAGAGCTTTTTAAAGCAAAAATTTGTTTTGGTTATATTTTTCTTCAAGCAAAAAACGAAAATGCTATTTTTGCATCAGCAAAGATAAAAAAACTTCCAAGAAATTGGCACTATGTCCCATATTCGAAGCTAAATAAGAACAACTGTAAGGACTTTGACATAATACATCGCGCCATGCAGAAGCTCGGCTATGTCTCTGATTTTCTGATATAATTAAGCTATGAAAAATACACGCGAGGATATCTTGCACTTAGCAAAACTTTCTAATTTATCCCTCGAAGAGACAGAAGTAGAAGGCTTGCAGCGAGATTTAGATAATATTGTTAATTATATTTCACAACTAGATGAGTTAAACACTGATGGTGTTGAACCAACTTATCAGGTTTTTGAAATGGAAAATGTCTGGCGAGAGGATGAAATCAAACCACAAGATGCTTCCAGAGAACAGCTTTTAAGTCTAGCTCCTGCTTCAAGGCAAGACATGATTCAAGTGCCGAAAGTACTTTAAATTATTTAATTACCTAATATTTCAGAAATTAAAAAAGGAAGACCAAAATGAAGATTGCAAATAAGCAAATTTCTGCCGTTAGTCTGGTGAAGGAAGCCTTTGAAAAAGCTCGCCAGTTTGCAAAATATAATATCTTTGTTTCGCTAGCAGACGAAGAGAAAGCCCTAAAGAAGGCTGAAGAAATTGATAGGAAAATCGCCGCTGGCGAAGAAGTCGGACCGCTGGCTGGTGCACCCTACGCTTTAAAGGATAATTTCTTAAGTAAAGAGGGAAATACTACTGCCTCCGCAAAAATTCTTGAGTCATTTCATTCTCCAATCGATTCTACTACTGTCAAGAAGCTCGAAGAAGCTGGCGCAATCATGATTGGTCGCACCAATCTCGACGCCTTTGCTCACGGCTCTTCGACCGAAAATTCCTACTTTGGTCCATCTCATAACGCCAAGGATTTTGAACGCGTTCCTGGTGGTTCTTCCGGTGGCTCCGCCGCAGCTGTTGCTCTTGATATTGTTGAATTTGCTACGGGTACAGATACCGGCGGCTCCATTCGTCAGCCAGCTTCGTTTAACGGCGTTTATGGCTTTAAGCCAACCTATGGTACAATTTCTCGTTATGGTGTTGTGGCAATGGCTTCTAGTACCGACTGTATTGGTTTCTTTACTAAAAACGCGGAGGATATGGATCTTTTAATGTCGATCTGTGCCGGCCAAGATGAAAAAGATCTTACTACCTTACCTAGTTTCTATAACCACGAAGAGCAAAAATATTTTGTTCCGGAAATTGCCCCTAAAAGCGCTAAGATTGGTATCATCAAAGATTTTAAAAATGACTCGATTGATCCCGAAGTTCAACGTGTTTTAGATTCTCAGGTTGAAAAACTTAAGGCGGCTGGACATCAGATCGTCGAGCTAGAGATGCCAATTCTTAAGTATGCTCTCGCCGTCTATTATATTGTTGTGCCAGCAGAGGTTACTTCAAATCTTTCACGCTACGACGGTATTCGTTATGGTTACCGTTCAGAACATGCTAATAATCTAAGTGAAGTATTTGGCCTCTCACGCAACGAAGGATTTATGCCAGAGAACAAGCGTCGCATCATGATTGGTAACTTTGTTCTCAGTTCTGGCTTCTATGATGCCTATTTCAAAAAGGCCGAGCAGGCTCGTACCCTCATTATTGAGGAGTATCAAAAAGCTTTTGAGCAATGTGATTATCTCCTCACTCCTGTTTCGCCATCCCCAGCCTTTAAGCTCGGCGAGAAGGTTAGTGATCCTGTTGCAATGTACTTCGAAGACGTTATGAGTGTACCAATTAATCTTGCTGGACTGCCAAGTCTCGCCTATCCTGCCGGTGAAAGTCAGGATACCAAGATGCCAATTGGTCTGCAGTTTATTGGTCAAAGACGCAGCGATAAGAGTATTTTAGATTTTGCTAAATATCTCGCTAAGGAGTTAAATTAATGCCATATTCGACACTGATTCTTCTAATTGCAATCTTAATTGTCGGCGTTTTTGTCTTTATCGCCATCTCTTCTACTGGTCGCCGCAGCCACCGCTTTGATGTTGAAGACTATCAAACTAGGTTTTTAAAAATTGAAAATTCTCTAACTCGCGACAATAAATTATCTTATAACGCAGCCGTTATTGAGGCAGACAAACTACTCGATCGTGCTCTTATGGAACTTGGGGTGCCAGGAAAAACCATGGGAGAAAGGCTGAAGGCTTCCAGTACGCGTTTTACTCAGCTCAACTCTGTTTGGTATGCTCACAAACAACGTAATCAAATTGCACACGAGCAAGATTTTAATTTAGAGTATAATCAAGCTAAGCATGCCTTAGCGAGTTTTCGTCAGGCCTTAAAAGATCTAGGAGCAATTTAATTGGAGAAACTATGACTGAACAAAAATATGAAATCACCGTCGGTATCGAGTGCCATGTACAGCTCGCTACCAAAACTAAACTCTTCTCTGAAGTCGACAATGATGCGAGAGGAAAAGAGCCGAACTCTTGCGTTTCACCCGTAGAATATGCCCTACCTGGCATGTTACCACGCTTAAATCGTGAAGCTGTTAATATGGCAGTACGAGCCGGACTTGCGCTTAATTCTAAAATTAACCTTCTTTCACGTTTCGATCGTAAGCATTATTTCTATCCAGATTCTCCAAAGGGTTATCAGATTACTCAGATGTATCAACCAATCATCGGTGCTGGCTATGTCGAGCTTCCAAATGGTAAGCAAATCCGCATTGAGCACGCTCATCTTGAAGGTGATGCAGGTAAGTTGAATCATTTCGATAATTATTCCCTCGTAGATCTTAACCGTGCTGACACTCCACTCATTGAAATCGTTTCTATGCCAGATATCCATACTGCCCATGATGCCCATGACTACTGTAAGGAGCTTTGGCGCCTTATGACTTTTGCCGGAGTTTGTTTTGGTGATCTTTATAACGGTAATATGCGTTTTGACGTCAATATCTCTCTAGCCGAGAAGGGAAGCAAAACCCTTGGCAAACGTGCTGAGATTAAAAACCTTAATTCTTTCCGTTCTGTCGAGCGTGCCATTGAATATGAATACGAAAGGCAGAGTAAAATGCTTGACGCTGGGGAAGTCATTACTCAAGAAACTCGTGGTTGGAATGATGCCACTGGCAAGACTACTTCTCAGCGCTCTAAGGAAGAAGCTCAAGACTATCGCTATATGCCAGAGCCAGATCTTCCACCAATCAGATTAACAGAGGAGCAGGTAAAAAATGAACGCGAGACTATGCCGCTACTTCCTGCCGACTACCGTAACACTCTCGGTATGATTATTTCACAAGAGATCTTAGAAATTCTCCTTGATTATAAACAGTTAGTTGACCGTCTAGCTGACCTTAAGACCGAGTATGATATTCATGGCATTGATAAAGAAACCAGCAAGGTTGCCATCCTAAAAATTTCCAACCTCTTTACTTCGGTGCTTCTAGCCGAAGAAAATAGCAGTCTCTTAAACGATCCGATGCCAAGCGTGAAACAATTAATGGATCTAAGCTCTATGATTGCTAAAAATGAACTCTCAAGTACTAGTGTTAAGGAAGTCTTTCTACGCTTCTTCACGCCAGAAATGCACTTTAAAGAAGCTAGGGCTATTGCTAAAGAACTCAACCTTATTCAAGAGAACGATCTTGGTGCTGTTGAAAAAATCGTCGATGAGGTCATTGCTGATCCAAACAATGCTCAGGCCGTGGCTGACTTTAAAGCTGGCTCAGAAAAAGTTCTCGGATTTCTAGTCGGACAAGTCATGAAAGCCTCTCGTGGTAAGGCTAACCCAAGTATGGCACAAGACATTTTACGTAAAAAACTCGCCTAAAACATAAGGGTTATGCTAGAATAGTAGTACAAAAATTCAAGACCACAAGAAAGAACAAAATGAAACTATATACAAATGAAATTGTTTTTCGTGGTCATCCCGATAAGGTCTGTGACCAAATTAGCGACGCCTTACTTGACGCCTTTTTACAGGGAGACAAGCATTCTCGTTGTGGAATTGAGGTTATGGGTGGTAAAGGTAAAATCTTTATTACCGGAGAAGTCACTTCGAATGCCGAGGTGGATGTTCAAAAAATCGTCATGCGCGTACTAAAAGATGTTGGCTATATTGATCAAAATAATCGTGCAATCAATGTTGTCGAATCAGGAGATCCAAAGGATATTGAAATTATCAATAATCTAGGCAAGCAAAGTCATGATATTGCACTCGGCACTAATGATGAAGTTGGCGGTGCTGGTGACCAAGGTATGATGTTTGGGTTCGCTTGCGACGATACTCCGGAATATAAACCTGTCGCCATGCATTTGCTTCAGGAATTTTCAAAATTCTATGACCAACTTCGGATAAAAGATCAAAGATTTTTACCGGACGGCAAGACTCAAATCACTGGTATCTATGATCGTAAAATGCATCTCAAGAAGATTAAAGACTGGACAATCAGCTATCAAAATACTGAAGAAGATCGTACTGAAACTGATCAAATCTTAATCGATAAAGCAAAGGAATTAGCTTCTCAATTCGGTTTGAAAATTGAAAAATTCTGGGTCAATCCGACGGGCAAGTTTCTTATTGGTGGTTTTCAAGGTGATGCCGGCCTTACTGGTCGTAAGATTGTGGTTGATAGTTACCAATCTTTTGCTCCAGTCGGTGGTGGCGCCTTCTCTGGTAAGGACCCGTCCAAGGTGGATCGTTCTGGTGCTTATAAAGCTCGCGAAATTGCTATTCGCTATCTTAAAGAATATCAATTATCTCGCTGTGAAGTCCAGCTATCATATGCCATCGGTATTGCCGAACCATTAGCCATCTATATTCTAGGTGACGACAAAAGTCTTGAACCAGAAAAGTCTTTGTATGCCGAATGTACTCCGAAACAAATGATTAAAGACCTTAGGCTTCTTGATAAACACTTCGAAGATACTGCCAAGTTTGGTCATTTCTAAAATACAAGTAAAGCCTTGCGATTTGTATCAGATAAGTAGATCTTAATTCTAAAATACAACTTTATTTTTAACAGATAGCATGGTAAAATATCACCAACGTCTTTTTGCCGTAATTTAATTGGCAAAACACCGTAAGGAGACAATAAATAATAACTAAATAAGGAAATTCATGGCTACTGACAATCATGATTTAGCAAAGCTTCGCAATATCGGTATCATTGCCCATATTGATGCAGGTAAGACCACAACCTCCGAGGCAATTCTTTACCGTACAGGTTTGAAGCACAAAATCGACCTCGTTAAAGGTGACACTGGTGGCGCAACAACTGACTGGATGGAGCAGGAAAAAGAGCGTGGTATTACTATTACTTCCGCCGCTGTTACCGCAACCTGGAAAGGTCATAAAATCAATATTATTGATACCCCAGGACACATTGACTTTACTGCCGAGGTGGAGCGTTCACTTCGCGTGCTCGATGGCGCTATTACTGTCTTTGATGGTAAGATGGGTGTCGAGGCACAGTCTGAAACTGTTTGGCGCCAAGCTACCAAATATGGCGTTCCACGTATCTGTTTTATTAACAAAATTAACCAAATCGGTGGTGACTTCTATAAATCTCTCGAATCTATCCATAAGCGTCTTTCAAAAAACGCTGTTGCTATTCATCTCCCAATTGGTTTTGAAAAGGATGTCTGCGGTGTTGTTGACCTCATCGACATGAAGGCCTATACCTATAAAGAATACGCAGACCATTCATTAACCGTTGGTGAAATTCCAGCCGATATGCTTGATAAAGCTAAGAAAGCTCGTGCTCTTCTTGTTGAGGAAGCTGTTGCGGCAGATGAAGATTTGATGAATAAATACTTCAATCAGGGTGAAGAAGCTATTACTGAGGCTGAACTTAAAGCTGCTCTTCGTAAACGCGTACTTGATGGCGACTTCTTCCTAGTTACCGGTGGTGATGGCCGTGGTGTTATCGTTGAGAAGGTTCTTGACCTCTGTGTTGATTATCTTCCATCTCCACTTGATCGCGATTTAGGTCAAACCGTTGGTACAGATCCAAAGACTGGCGAACACATCGTTCGTAAAGCCGATGTTGCTGAACCTCTCACTGCTCTTGCCTTCAAGATTGCATCAGATCCATTCGTTGGTAAGTTAGTCTTCGTACGTGTTTACTCCGGTATTCTTAAATCTGGTTCTTATATTCTTAATGCCACAACCGGCAATAAAGAGCGTGTTGGTCGTCTCGTCCGTATGTTTGCTGACAAGCGTGAAGAGATTACTGAAGTTGCAGCTGGTGATATTGCCGCCATCGTTGGCTTAAAGGAAACCACAACTGGTACCACTCTCTGTGATCCAGCACATCCAATTCTTCTTGAGTCTATTGAATTCCCAGAACCACCTGTTTCTATTGCTGTTGAACCTAAAACTAAGGCTGATCAGGAAAAAATGGGCCTTGGTCTTGCAAAACTTGCTGAAGAGGATCCAACCTTCCGTGTCCATACTGACGAAGAAACTGGTCAGACTATCATTTCTGGTATGGGTGAACTTCATCTCGAAATCATTATTGATCGCTTGAAACGTGAACACAACGTTGAAGCTAATACCGGTGCTCCACAAGTTGCTTACCGTGAAACAATTCGTGGCACTGCCGAAGCACAAGGTAAACACATCAAGCAGTCCGGTGGTCGTGGTCAGTACGGTGATGTTTGGATTAAGTTTGAGCCAAATGAACCTGGTAAGGGCTTTGAATTTATCGATATGATTAAGGGCGGTGTAGTCCCACAGGAATATCGTAAGCCAGTCCAGCAAGGTGTTGAAGAAACTCTTAACGGTGGTGTTATTGCTGGTTACCCAGTAGTTGATATTAAAGCTACTCTCTACGATGGCTCCTACCACGATGTCGACTCTTCCGAACTCGCTTTCAAACTCGCTGGTAGTCTTGCAACCCGCGAAGGTATTAAGCGTGCTAAGCCAGTTCTTCTTGAGCCAGTCATGAAGCTTGAGGTGACTACTCCAGAAGAATTCATGGGTGACGTCATTGGTGATATCAACTCTCGTCGTGGCCGAATTGAATCTATGGAAGACCTTCAAGGTGGCGCAAAGCTTATTACCGCTTTCGCTCCACTCGGCAATCTCTTCGGTTATACTTCGGATCTCCGTTCTATGAGCCAAGGTCGTGCTGCTTCTTCGATGGAGCTTGCTCAATACGAAGAAGTACCACCAAACGTAGCACAGGAAATTATTGAAAAACGTAACAGTTCTAAATAATTAATCAACAAAAAAGAGGCCGCCAAGCCTCTTTTTTATCAAGAAACGTTCAGCTTATATTCTAAAAATCATCATTTAGTGTATACTAAATAAAATAACTAAAGGAGGAATATGGGTTTTATTAAAGCCTTTACCGGTGCTATTGGCGGTACCTTTGCTGACCAGTGGAAAGATTTCTATCAACCAATTTCAGGAATTCCCGCAACTGCAGGTCTCTTCCCAGGCGAACAAGTTGGCACAAATAATGGCCGTGGCTCCAACACTCAGGGGTCTGCTAATATTATCTCCAATGGTAGTAAAATCCTTGTCCCTGAAGGTACTGCTCTTGTTACTATGCAAGATGGTGGTATTACTGGTTTTATCGCTGAACCAGGTGGCTTCATCTATAATTCTGAAGACCAAAACGCTCAATCTATTTTTGCGGGCGACGGTTTAATTTCCTCAATAGTTAAGACTAGCTGGGAGCGCTTTAAATTTGGCGGTATGCCAGGCTCCAGTCAAGCAATTTTCTATGTTAACTTAAAAGAAATTCCAAATAATCGTTTTGGTACTCAGTCTGAAATCTATTGGGACGATGCCTTCCTTAACACTCAGGTTGGCGCTATTACTCGTGGTACCTATAGTCTAAAGATTGTTGATCCACTAGCATTCATCAAGAACTTTGTCCCAGTTTCTTATCTTAATGATCAAGGGGTCTTTGATTTTGCTGATATGGATAATGACGCCGCCTCTCAGCTCTTTACTGAAGTTGTTAGTTCACTATCTGCAGCCTTCTCAAACTACACCAACGATCCAAGTAAGGGTAATCGTATGGCAAAGATTCAGGGCGACCAAATTGGCTTCGCTAAGTCTCTTTCACAGGCTGTAGAAGATGGTTATCAGTGGCGCTCAAACCGTGGTCTCGAAATTGTTAGTACCGCAATTCTTGCTATTGAATATGACGAAGATACTAAGGAATTGATGAAAGACGTTAAGAAGGCAGATGCACTTGCCGGCGCTCGCGGCAACTCCTTTATGCAACAGTCTGTCGCTCGCGGTATTCAAGCATCAGGTGAAAATGGTGGTAGTGCTGCTGGCATAGCCTTTATGGGTATGGGTATGAATGCAGCTGGTGGTATGATGAGTAATTTGCAACAACCGGTTAATCCTGCACCTGTTACTAATCCGACCGCACCTACTGCAAATTCTGCACCTGCAGAAGATCCTACTGAAAAGCTGATGAAAATGAAGCAACTTCTTGACGCTGGTGCTATTTCTCAAGAAGATTACGATAAAGTAAAAGTTCAAATTTTGGGGTTCTAAGAGTCTATCATGGCTGAAAATGAAATACTAAGTCAAGCCAGCGTAGATAATGGAGTCAAGGTTGTCCAGACCGACGTCGGCAATAAGGACGGTCAAGTCAAGTGTCCAAAATGTGGCTCGACTGACATCTCCACCAACGCCGGTACTGGTCAGCTCCGATGTAACTTTTGTCGTTTTGAATTTGAGCCACAAAAATTTACGATGGAGACTGATATCTCAAAACTTTCTGGTACCACGATCGGTTCCGGTGCTCAAGATATTGTTGCGGACACTAAGGATCAAATCACCTTAAAATGTACCAGCTGTGGGGCCGAAGTAGTTATTGATACCGCTTCTGCAAACCAAGCTCGTTGTCACTGGTGTCGCAATACATTATCTCTTAACCAACAGATTCCGAATGGTGCAATTCCAGATGTCGTCCTGGCTTTCAAGGTTAAAAAAGACGAGGCAAAGCAAGCCATCGAACGATTTGTTGGCAAACGCAAATTCTATGCTCACCCAAAATTTAAACAAGAATTTACTACAAATAATATTATGGGCGTCTACTTCCCCTATATGGTTGTCGATTTAAACGCACATAGCAATCTCGCTGGGTTAGGTGAACATCAAACTCGTTCCTATTCCGAAGGTAGTGGCGAACATCAAACTCGTTCCTATTCCGAAGGTAGTGGCGAACATCGTGTAACTTATTATGATGCGGATCTTTATCAAGTTGGTCGTGACTTTGATTTAACTATCCACGGACTATCAATCGAATCAAATAAAGATCGTTTAGATACCACTAATAAAACTAAAACAAATAACATCATCAACTCCATCATGCCTTTTGATGTGGAAAATAGTGTTAAGTACGACTCAAACTATCTCAAGGGGTTCACGTCTGAGCGTCGAGACACAAACATTTCTGACCTTACATCCATTGTGACTGAGCGGGCTAAGGATGTGGCAAGGTTCGCCGCTAATCCTAGTCTAAAGAACTATGATCGAGGTGTTTCTTGGCAAACTGAGCAGCTAGAAATTAAAGGACAACAATGGAAATCTGCATATCTACCAGTTTGGCTTTATAGCTATCAGGAAGAAAAAAATGATCGTAAAATATTACATTATGTTGCGGTTAATGCTCGCACTAAAGAGTCGATGGGAAGTGTGCCAATTTATCTTCCAAAACTCTTCCTCTTTGCCTTTCTGGTCGAAATCTTAGGCTTTACTGGGTTTGTTAAGTTAAATATTGGTTATAGCTTTTTACTTTTGTTGTCTGGTCCGTTATACTTCTTTTATATTTACACTAGATACCGTAACCAAAATGCTAGAGATTACTACGAAACCGAAACTAAAACTAATATCTCAAATCTTAAAACATTGGATATTTTTGTAGAACACCGTAAGAGATTGGAAAATTCATCTATTGAAAATCGAAATGATAATATCGTGCGTGGCGCTTCTATGAATCTTAAGAAAAAGGCCGTTCTAGGTCTTGACCTAGATCTGAAAAATATTACTGCAGATCAACTATCCAGTATTACAGATCATTTTTTTAAGTAAAAAAAGTACTAAAAACCTATATATGGTCTTTACTTTAAGACCTTCATCATCTAAAATATAAGATATAGACTTTTGGGCTGGTTAATATTAGTGCCTAAAAGAAATTAATATTAAAGGAGAAAAATTTAGAATGGCAAATTTCGACCGTTCCAAGCCACACATCAACGTTGGTACCATGGGTCACGTTGATCACGGTAAAACAACTCTTACTGCTGCTATCACAACAGTTCTATCAAAGCGTCTTCCATCTGACGTTAATAAATCTGTTGCTTACGATCAGATCGATAACGCTCCAGAAGAGAAAGCTCGTGGTATTACCATCGCTACCTCTCACCAGGAATATGAATCTGAAAAACGTCACTACGCTCACGTTGATATGCCAGGCCACGCCGACTACATTAAGAACATGATTACCGGTGCTGCTCAGATTGATGGTGCTATCCTCGTAGTTGCTGCTAACGATGGTCCACTTCCACAGACTCGTGAGCACGTTCTTCTCGCTCACCAGGTGAACGTTCCAAAAATCATCGTTTTCCTTAACAAGATGGATCTTGCTGATCCTGAACTTGTTGAGCTCGTTGAGATGGATGTTCGTGAACTTCTTAACAAATATGGCTTTGATGGTGACAACGCTCCAATCATCAAGGGTTCTGCTCTTAAGGCTCTTGAAGGCGACACTGAGATGGAAGATCGCATTATGGACCTCGTCCACGCTATGGATGAATACTTTGATATCCCAGAGCACGATCTTGACAAACCATTCCTTATGCCTATTGAAGACGTCTTCTCCATCAAAGGCCGTGGCACTGTTGCAACTGGTCGTATCGAACAAGGTGTCGTAAAGATTAACGACGAAGTTGAAATCGTTGGTCTCCGCCCAACTCAGAAATCAGTCGTTACCGGTATCGAAGCCTTCCACAAGACTCTTAACGAAGGTGAAGCTGGTGATAATGCCGGTCTTCTTCTCCGTGGTATTGAGCGTGATCAGATCGAACGTGGTCAGGTTATTGCAAAACCAGGTTCAATCACCCCACATACAGAATTTGAGGCTCAGGTTTACATTCTTAAGAAAGAAGAAGGCGGTCGCCACACTCCATTCTCTAAGGGTTACAAACCACAGTTCTACTTCCGTACCACTGACGTTACTGGTGAAGTTGAGCTCCCAGCTGACAAAGAAATCGTCATGCCTGGTGATACCATCACCTTCACTGTTAAGCTCTTAGCGCCAATCGCTATGAACAACAACGACCGTTTTGCTATCCGCGAAGGTGGCCGTACCGTCGGTTCTGGTGTTGTCACCAAGATCGTAAAATAATTAGTTCGACTAATTTAGGACTGGACTGCAGACCGCGGTCCAGTTTTTTATTCTTTACAAAAATAAAAATATATGCGATAAAACTTGAACCTATTATGTAAATTAGTATAATATTAAAGTAAGTATGGTCCATGATCTAACTTAAATATTTTTTATCCAATTCTAGGTAGTCCTTGACTAAACAATCGAAATATATTATTATTCAATTACAAAATTTAATTGAGCCCTAAAAACTCATCGACATACTGTCTAGGTGTATCTGAAGTTATAGAGCTAGAAGGAATAACATGGTTGAAACCAAGAATGAAGGACTTAAGATCCGTATTCGTCTTAAGGCCTATGATCATCGTGTGATTGATCAAAGTGCAAAGCAAATCGTTGACACCGCTATTCGTACCGGTGCTAACGTCTCTGGTCCAGTGCCTCTACCAACTAAGCGCAGTACTTTTACTGTCGTTAAGTCTCCACATGTTTACAAAACAGGTGGAGAAGCCTTCGAAATGAAAGTTCACAAACGTTTAATCGATATTACAAGCGCTACACCAAAAACCATTGATGCTTTGCAGAATCTCTCACTTCCAGCAGGCGTTGATGCTGAAATCAAGATGTAATTGATTTATTAAAAAAATAGCACTATTTGTGCTATTTTTTTATATTCTGGACAAAATCTAGTATACTAATAGTATGAAAAGTGGTGGTAAAAAACAAAAACTTTCGAAGCTTATTCTTGTTATTACCTATCTAATTCTGAATATTCTAATGTTTCAAGATATCATGCGTCGTGAAACAGTGGTTTCAAAGGACACCAATGTCCTTATCATGGGTACTAATGCTACCTTTAAACCTTTTGAATATAAAGATGGTGACACGGTTGTGGGATTTGATGTCGATCTCGCAGAGGAAATTGCCAAAAGCATAGGTGCAGAGCTTAAAATTGAGGATATGTCCTTCGATGGACTATTGCCAGCCTTGGAGAGTGGACAGATCGACCTAGCAGTTGCTGGAATGTCTGTCACTGAAGATCGAGCAAAGAATGCGTTCTTTTCTGATCCATACTATGTCGCCTCTCAACAAATCGTTGTACGCTCTGAAAGTAGTATTAAGAACAAATATGAATTAGTTAATAAAACGATAGGTGTCCAGTTAGGGACAACCGGGGATCAGATGGCAAGGCAAATTAATGGCGCAAAAGTTGTTCAATTTCCAGCCGTCCCAAATGTCTTACAAGAATTAACCACGGGTCGCATTGATGCTGCCATCCTTGATAATGCTCCGGCTGCGCAATATGTTGCAGGATTCTCCAACCTTAAAGTTCTCAGTCTTCCTCTTAGTCGCGAACCATATGCCGTTGCTATAAAGAAAGGAAATCAACAATTATTAGATCAGGTCAACCGCGTAATTACAGAAATGCGAGGGGATGGCCGAATGCAAAAGATTTTAATGAAACATTTTGGGACAACGGAGGGGCAATTATAATGAATTTCTTTGAAGTAATTTTTGGCAATGGTCGATGGATCTATCTCTGGCATGGATTAGAGGTCACTATTGTCTTGACTACCATTTCAGTTGTAGCAGGGCTTTTTCTTGGCTTAATCCTTGCGATTTTTCGCACTTCAACGGCCACTCCTTTTATTTTTCTTACTCGCCTTCAGAAAAAGAATACCCCAAAGCTCTTAGCACGCGTTACATCTTTCAATCCATTTCAAGTCTTTGCTAAGATCTACATTGGTCTAATCAGGGGAACCCCAGTACTGGTACAACTTCTTATTATGTATTATGTAGTGTTTGGCTCAATGCGAACCGTGCCAAAGTTGATTGTTGCCGCCATTGCTTTTGCGATGAACAGTGCTGCCTATATTGCAGAGATTATTCGTGGTGGCATCGAGAGCGTTGATAAAGGTCAGCTTGAAGCGGCACGCTCTTTAGGCTTCTCTCATATTAAAGCGATGTATTATATTGTTTTACCTCAAGCACTGAAGAATGCTATGCCAGGATTGATTGGGGAAGGAGTTGCCATGTTAAAAGAAACTTCGATTGTCGGTTGGATTGGATTAAGTGATATTATGCGTGGAGCGGATGATATTCGCTCACTTACGGCCACTGCTTTCCAGTCACTAATTGCCGCTGCCATCCTTTATCTTGTGCTGACGCTTATTTTCTCCAAAATTATGTTTAGAATGGAAAAGAAATTAAATAACAATGAGGATAAGTAATGTCAATTGTTGCCAAAAATATTCACAAAGATTTTGAGGATACTAAGGTTCTTCGTGGCATTAATCTGACAATTCACGATGGTGAAGTGGTCGTTATTGTTGGTTCTAGCGGTTCTGGCAAATCAACTTTCTTAAGGTGCCTCAATCTTTTAACCACACCTACTTCCGGTCAAATTTTTATTGATGATGAAGATATTACCGAGCCAGGTGTAGATCTCAATCAAATTCGGCGTAAGGTTGGAATGGTCTTTCAAAGCTTCAATCTTTTCGATAATCTTTCCGTACTTGAAAATATTAAATTAGGCCCTAAAAAACTACTTCATCAAAAAGACCAGGATGCCGATAAGGAGGCTAGGAGACTACTTAAGATGGTTGGCTTATCAAATAAGGCAGACGCCTATCCGAGAAATCTATCTGGAGGCCAAAAACAACGTATCGCCATCGCACGTGCGCTAGCTATGCATCCGGAAGCCATTCTCTTTGATGAACCAACTTCAGCACTTGATCCCGAAATGATTGGCGAAGTTCTTGATGTTATTCGCGACCTAGCAAAACAAGGCTTAACCATGGTGATCGTTACACATGAAATGAGTTTTGCTCGCGAGGTTGGAACGCGTATGATCTTTTTAGATCATGGCAAAATTATCGAAGATGGTACCCCAAAGCAGGTTATGGATCATCCTAGGACCGAACGCGCCGCTCGTTTCTTCTCTTCAATCCGAAAATAAGCCTCTGTTCTTTTGCCAAGTTTATCGTCTTTATGTTAAAATGACGATATGACTCCAGTGATGAAATTTAAGAAAAAATTTTACTTTCTCGTAGCTTCCTATTTTCGTTTTTTTTCAAATATCTCTTTTCGTCGTTGGCGACCTCGTGTGATTGCCATCACTGGTTCTGTTGGCAAGACCACTATGTTGAATTTAGTAGAATGTACTCTGAAAGATCGGGCTCATTACTCCCATGATGCTAACTCTGCTTATGGTATTGCCTTCGATATTTTGAAATTAACTGGTGTAAATGGCTCAAAATTAAAATGGCTTTACCTTTTTGTTGCGGCGCCAATCAAGTCTTTATTTTATACACATCACGAAGAGTTTTATGTTGTTGAAATTGATGGGGAGAGGCCGCACGAAACAGAATTCCTTGCTTCTTGGCTTAAGCCTGAGGTTACATTATGGATTTCTCTTGGCTTGTCACACGCTGTTCAGTTTGAGCAACAAGTCAAAGATGGTCTTTTTGAAAATCTTGACAAGGCTATTACGCACGAATTTGCTATGCTCCCAGAGTATACGCAGAAGCTCGTTATTATCGATAATGATGTCGAATTAATGAATCGCGCTCTTGATAGTATCAAACAAAAAGGACTTACTCACGCCAAGATAGTTAAGTGTTCCAAAAAAGACCTCGTGAAGTACCAAGTGATGCCAAATCAGACTAGTTTTGAAATACAGTCTAAAGGCGATAAGGAGATTAGGCAGTATCTCTTTAATCGACCACTTTCTAAGGATCTTACTATTCAGTTAGTTATGCTTGAGAAGTTAGCTGAATATTTGAAAGTCAAGATAGATTCGGATCTTTCGAACTTTCGTCTAGCCCCAGGTCGCAATTCGTACTTTGAAGGTAAAAATGGAATTAAGATTATCGATAGTAGCTATAATGCCCATTTAATTTCAGTAAAGTCAATCCTAGAGATGTTTAAGTCTATGAAGGTGGAACACAAGTGGTTGGTAATTGGCGATATCGTGGATCAAGGCAGTATTGAAGGTCAGGAACACGCAAAGCTTGCGGCTGAAATAATCAAAGTGAATCCAGAGAAGGTTATTTTAATCGGTCGCCGCACCAAAAAATATACGGCACCACTCCTTAAAGAATCGGGTATTATTCCGTATCTAACTAATGATCCTAAAGAAGCCTTAGGTTATCTGGAAAAACATCTCAACGGTTCGGAAACCATTCTTTTTAAGGGGTCTCAGTATCTAGAGTGGATTATTGAAAAACTTCTAAAAAATCCGGAAGATGCGAAGAAGCTACCTAGACGTGAAAAAGCTGCGATCAAAAGACGACAAAAACGAGGATTAAACTAATGGCAAAAACACTTTATATCATCCATGGTTGGACTTATTCCGTGGAGCCCTGGAATAAAACTATCAAACTCTTAAATGATACTTATAAAATCAAAGTAAAGATGTTGCATGTACCTGGACTTACAGATCCTAGTAAGAAAGTTTGGAATATTGATGAATATGTGCAGTGGGCTGACTCATTGCTGCCCGAAGATGCTGTAGTGCTCGGGCATAGTAATGGCGGTCGTATTCTATTGAATCTCTTATCAAGACAACCTAGTCGTGTGGCTCATTTGATTCTCCTTGATGCTGCTGGTGTTTATGAACCATCAAAAAAACGCGATATCTTAAGAGCCGTTAGTCGATTGCTCGCTCCATTAAAACAAATCAAAATTCTGCGAAAATTACTTCATCGTGTTATTGGCGCCGGTGACTATGAAAAAGCTCCGGAAAACATGAAGAAGACTTTAACCAATATGCTTGATTCAGATCGTCAATTAGATATCTCTAAGGTTAAAGTAAAAACCGATATTCTATGGGGGGAATTAGATAAAATCACTCCGTTAAGACATGCACAAAAAATGCATCAGCTAATCAAGAAAAGTCGACTTAAAATATTTCCAAAATGGACACACGCTCCCTATATTTGTGATCCAGAAGGACTCGCACTTGCTATTAGCGAAGTCATGGAGACAAAACAGTGAAACATTTTTTTCTAGGTCGTGCTAATAATTTTAATGTTAAAGAAACCCTACGTTTTCTTGCAAGTTTTGGCACGAAGAAGGATTATATAAAACTAAAACATTTTTTTGCCGAACATTATCAAGTCGACCAGAAGAATGTTTATCTTTTTCATTCGGGACGCACCGCGCTTTCTTTGGCTCTACTCTCGCAAATACCGGCAATATCTAATTCTTCTTCTGTTGTTGAAAAAACGAAGACGCTAGTAGCTTCAAAAAAAGAATCACTTCCAGCCGTTGCCATCACTTCATTAACCTGTTTTGCAGTAGTGCAAGCGATTAGGACTGCCGGGTATCAGCCAATTTATTTAGATATCGATCCAAAAACCCTGCATTTTGATGCGAATACCCTTAAGCGGTGTATTAAGAAATATCCAAACCTTAAAGCCGTTGTTGTCCAAAATAATCTTGGTATACCAGTAGACATAGCAGAAATTGAAAAGCTAGCCAAAGCACATAAACTTTTTCTTATTGAAGATCTCGCCCATTCATACGATATTCACTACCCAGACGGACGTCTTGCCGGAAGTGTCGGTGATGCTATTGTTCTTTCTTTTGGTAAAGGAAAGTCACTAGATACGATCTCAGGCGGCGCGTTAATTATGCGAACAGATTCAAAGAATCAGCTTTTAGCTTCACAAAATATTGCTAGCCGCGCACCAAAAATTTCGGACTCCTTACGAGATAATTTTTATCCACTCTTTGCTTTAATTTCGCGTGCGCTCTCATACTTCTCATTTGGTCGTTTTAATATTGGCCAAATTTGGATTCTCACACTACTGAAACTAAACTTCATTCAACGCTCTGCCGACGCCGAACTTGATTTTGAATGTCGACTCAGCTTTTGGCAATCAAGATATTTATTAAAAAAACTACAAAAAAATCAAAACTATCACTCAATCTTACGATATCCACTTCTTCTCAAGGATAGAAACAATGTTCTCGCCAAACTCAAAAGAGCTGGTTTCTTCTTTGATGATATTTGGTATGACTCACCAGTGGCACCTAAACGTTATTTTTCTGAATCAAATTTTAATGAAGATGACTGTCCAATTGCTACATTGGTTGCAAAGCATTTAATTAATCTTCCAACGAACTATTCATTCTTGCAGCTAAAAAAGGCCTGGCAGATCATTGCCCCGCAGTTAGTGGAAGTTAAAGTTGACAGGCAGGGGCAACCGGAGCTTCTCAGGAAAGACCCCGTTGCTTTAGTAAAGGGTCAAAAAGTCAGTAGAAGCCTGAATAAGCTCTCGTCACAAGACTGGCAAGCTCAGATTCAAAATTATGAACTTGCGAATTTTCTTCAGTCTCCACGCTGGCAAAAGTATAATGAAATTCTGGGTCACCGAGTGATTCTGCGCGAATTCTATGGTCATATTAAGGTGCTCATGATTATCAAAGATGCCAAACGAGGCCGATTCTTAGAAATTTCCAATGGACCCTTGCTTGACTGGCGAGATTCTGTTCTCGTTGCTCTAGCCTTTCAGGAAATTTTTCAGATTGCCAAGCAGTATAAGTGCGTCTTTATTCGTTTTCGTCCAGCTCTTGCAGATTCAGAAGAAAATCGCTTTATTCTAAAACAATTAGGTTCAATTGAAGCTTCATTCCATCTACATGCAGAACATACCGTCATGATCGACTTAACAAAAACTGAAGAGGAACTTCTGTCAACCTTCCGACGACAAACTCGCTATGAAGTGCGTCGTGCTGTAAAATTAAAGATTACAGTAGAAGATCGCTCTGATGACGATAGTATCTTAGATGAATTTCATCAAGTTCAGCTCGACACTGCAAAACGTCAAAACTTTATTCCGCCCACCAAAAAAGAATTACAGGCCCTAAAAGATAGCTTCGCAAAAGATCTCAGACTATATGTAGCATATGACGAAACTCATCATCCAATCGCCTATGGGCTCATATTAATTGATGGTATTGAGGCGGATTACTATGAGGCTGCCAGTACTCCACTTAATCGTAAACTACCAGGCGCCTACGCTTTACAGTGGCAGATTATGCGCGACCTTAAAAAACGGGGAATTAAGAGATATAATCTTTGGGGAATTGCTCCGAAAGGACAAAACAAGCATCGATATGCCGGAGTTACCACTTTTAAGACTGGTTTTTCTGAGCATCGTTTTACTTATGTTGCAGCTCAAGATATTCCAGTTAGTCCATTACGCTATCAGCTGAATCGTCTTGTTGAGACCATTCGTAAAAAACGACGTCATTTATAAAAAGGAAAAACAATGAAAGAAATAGCTAAATCAAAAATCACCGTCGAAGAATGTGCTTCCAAAAAAGAATGGGATGCTTTTATCACAAGCTTTAAAGAATCAAATTTTTTACAATCATGGGATTTTTACGAATTTTATCAAAGTATCAACCATCAAGTTGCTCGACGAGTCTTTAGACGTGACGGAAAGATTGTCGCAGCCTATGCTGGAGAGGTTGAGCCAGCCAAAAGGGGACGTCATTTAGCCATCGCCGGTGGCCCTATTCTCGACTGGCAAGATCATGGTCTAGTAAAACTAGTTTTTGAAGATATGAAAAAAGTCGCAGCAAATCTACGATGTATCTTTGTACGAGTGCGCCCACAACTGGAGAATAATCAGGATTCAGTGCAGCTTTTTAAGGATCACAATTTTAAGAAAGCTCCAATGTATTTGTCTGTCGAATATGCTGGCATTCTCGATCTTAATAAAACCGAAGAAGAAATCATGGCTAATATGCGTCAGCGCCTTCGTCGAGCCTTAAGAAAAGCAGAAAAGAATCAAATTAAAATCGAGACATCTACTGATCCCGAGTCAATTAAGGAATTTTATCAGATTGAACTTCAGACCGCCAAACGACATTCTTTCTATGCTTTTTCTGAAGAGTTTCTCACCAAACAATTTGCGGCCTTTGCAAAAGGTGGCGAGGCTGTCCTCTATATTGCTAAAAAAGATGATGAAATCTTGGCGGAAAATTTTATGATTTTTTATGGCAACGAAGCATCATATCATTATGGAGTTTCATCAGAGCTCGGAACAAAATATTCTGGTGCTCCACTTCTGCATATGCAGGCCATGCGTGATGCAAGAAAGCGCGGCATCACTCGCTACAATTTCTGGGGAATTGTTGACGAAGAAGATACGAAGCATCGCTTTTACGGTGTTTCCGTCTTTAAGCGTGGTTTTGGTGTCTCAGAGCTAAAATATCTTCCAGCCCATGATCTTATTTTGGACAAAAAACAGTACTACTTAAAGACCTACCTTATTGAAACCTTGCGTCGAAAAATCCGTCATGTTTAAAATCTGAACTTCTTTCTGTTTAGCTTTTTTCAAAAATATAGTATAATCATAATCAATATGGCAGAGAATATTGGTCGACCTGATGAAAATAGTTTTGGTAACCAGTCGTTTTCTGACAATCTTGAAAAATCAAACATTGATTCATCGGCAGATAATAGTAATAGTGCATGGGGTAACAATCAGGCTAAAAAGATTGCAGAACAGAAGAGTGCACAGGATCTTGCTAAAAACGCCGAAGAGTCGGCTCTAGCTCAATCAAGCCCAGACGATGCTCGCACAGCGGAAGCCGCAGAGGGGCAAAATGAAGGCTCGTTTTATCGTGGCAAAGACACTAAAAATCAGAAAGCTAAAATTAAAGCCTCAAAAAAATATGGTCCTCTAGGCGCAATCTTGGGAGTTTTACTTTTTATGATGGTCGCTTTTTCAGGTGCGACTAGTCTCTCATCCTTTGCTCTTGTGGCCAATGGCTTGCAGCAGTTTAATATTACGCATTATAGTATGAATGCGCGCTCATCCTACCTTTTACCAAGGATGTTGCGTGGTGGACTAAATTCGAAAATAACTACCAAGGGTCTTTTTGGTTTTGGTAAAGATAAGTTTAAAATCTCTGCTTCAATGTCTAAGAAATTAGCCGCAAACGGTATTAATTATCTTGAAACAACTGGCACTGACGGAAAGCCTCTCAATGTTTTAGTATATAATGACGGTCCCGACGGTAAGCCGATGGTAGTTTCCGCATATAAAGAAGATGCCGCTAGAATTCCAGATACTATCGAACTTACTACTAATAAAATTGATGCTGACGGGGTCTCCACTCCAGTTACTACCAAAATCGATGTTGACTCCAATAATAAAATGGGATTTAGACAAGCTCTTGACGTTAATGATAATTTCTTTAAGGCTGAAGAAAGATCAACTAGGACACTAAAAGGCCATGTGGCGGGCTGGTTTGATTCAATCGCTGAAAAAGTTGATGTCATGTTAAATAACGGCGGCCGTAACCGTCAGGCAAACACTAAAAAAGACGCTTCCGACGAGGAGATTACGGCTAATGCTGAAAAAGACGGGCTTAAAGAGGAGGCAGAAGATTCTAAAGGCTCCATTGATGTCGATGATTCAGATGCCGACGCCGAAGAGCCTACTCGTGTACCTGCAGATGAAGGCTCCAGTGCGCTAACCAAGGGTATGGATACTCCGCAAGTTGAAAGTGCTCTCAAAACTCGCGCAAAGAAAGCTGCTGCCACTATTGGTAGTGCCGCCGCCATCACGGCTGGTCTTGGCTATGCTTGTACTGTACTTAAGGTAATTAATTCAATTTCACAAACTGTAGGTGCATTAATGCGGGCCAAGGTTCTAAATTACGTTACCGGCTATACCGAAGCCGTTCATAAAACAAAGGCAGGCGACGGTTCGGCTGAGCTTCACTTTTATAACAAAGGACTCAACACCGACGGACCCACTCGTGGCATGGGTGGTAATATTATCCCAGGAAAAGAGTCTAGCTCGGCAATGAAAAGTTCTGCCATCAGTCAGTTTTTTAGCAACGGGCAGCTAAAAGTAAAATCATCTGATCCAGTGGCAAGAAAGTTTAATACCGAAAATGCTATGCAACAGGCCATTTTTCATAGTGATGAAATTCAATCAAATAATATCAATCAGGTCCCGCAAACTCTTGGGACATTGCTAAGTCAAGCCGCAGGAAGCCTCAACACCTATAAAGGCTGTGTTGCCCTACAAACAACAGGCGACCTAGCAGGCATTTTTGCGGATGTTGCTGAAATTGCTGCCGCTATTCCAAGCTTTGGTATCTCGCTGATCATCGGTGAAATGGGCAAAATGCTCATGAAAAAAGCTGTCAGTGTTGCCATTGTTGCTTCAATCGGTATGTTAGTTTCCATGATTGCTCCATATGTTGCACGCGCCCTAGCAAGAAGCTTAGTTAGTAACATGGTTGGCGAAGATGCTGGCTATGCCATAAATAGTGGCTTTAATATGTATACTGGTATGCAACAACGTATGAGCTCTGGTCTTCCTGCCACCAAGAAGGCTCTCATTGCTCAATATCACGAACAGCAATCAGTAATTGCAAGTGAGTCTCGTTACGATAGGCAAACTAAAAGTCCACTCGACCCGTCCTCCCCACATACTTTCATGGGTAGCCTAATGAACTCTCTGATTCCGCTCGCCACAACCATGTCCTCACCAATTATGACTTTTTCGAAGATCAATAGTGTTGTAGCTTCCTCAATTTCTCGTCTTCTTCCAACAGCAGCCGCGGATGATATTAATCAAATTAAAACTTCCATCAACGATAACTGTCCTTCCGGGAACGCCTTTGAGGAACCTCTAGCCATGGATGCCTTTTGTAATAACTATATTACAACTGATTACTCAACAATGAGGACTCCACCTGACGAGGTGTTTGACCAAGTTGGTGCGGAAAACTTCGACCTCGATAAGATAGATGAAAACGTCAATAATGGTAATCCAGAGATTAAGGACAACTCAGAATTAGCTAAATGGACTCTTGCCTGCGCTGTACGTGAATCACATTACGGTGTTGCTGACAGTAATATTTCTGAGGCAACCAGTGGCTCGGCTGGCGTTGGTTCGGGTTTGATTAAGTCCTATACTGGTGCTGCTATTGGTGCGGTTCCAGTAGTCGGTGGCATTGTTCAGACCATTTTTAACGGCAGGGAGGCGGCAAATATTGGTTGGACCACCGGTGAAAATTGCGTCAAGGAAAAATATAAATATTTCTCTCGTTATTCTGAAGACCAACGTGTCTTAGAAGCAGCAGGTCTTATTGAGCAGTCTGCTGTCACCGCCTATCTTGATCGCTATTTCGAGAAAAACCCATTAGATTACACCGACTCCGGTATCGTAGCGCGTTATACGGGTATGACAAAAGACCAGGCTGAGGTTGCGCTCGGGCTTCTAGAATATAATACCTTCCTCGCAAGTTATCAGCCCAAAGATAAAGGTCCAGAAAAACTCTTGCAGTACGATAACTACCAGTATGAAGCCACCACTGTTATTGCTGAGATTATGCCAAATGTTCTAGTCGCCTTTACGCCAAACTATCAAAACCAGCGCCAAGTCGTTGCAATGGCTTAAATCTTTTACCTCTTCTTTAATGGTAAAAACGTGCTAAAATAAGCATAAGAATTATAATTAAGGAGTATTATGTCTACAAAACTAAAGTATATTGATAGTCACTGGGGTATTTTTGCCCTGCAGGGGATTGTCGCCCTCTTATTTGGATGGTTCGCTTTATTTACTAATTCTAGCGATATTCAGACTCTAGTTATCATTGTTGGCAGCGTACTTCTTTCACTCGGGATTATTGAGCTATTAAATCTTCTCGCACGTACCCGCACAAAGAAAACTTGGGGTGTCTCATTAACTATGGCCATCCTGGAAGTTTCGGCTGGTCTCGCTCTTCTCTTTACCTACGAACAAAATGTCGCCTGGCATCTTATTGTTATCGCCGCCTATACAATCTTACGTGGTATTTTCGAAATTATTCTTGGACTTAAGGCCATCGATGATCTCACCGATAAATTCATATGGGTCCTTACCGGTGTTTGTGCCTGTATTATGGGTGTAGTTATTCTTAACACCGGTCATCTCGGCAACACTCCTTTTATTAAATACTTTGGTTCGTATATGATGGTCTTTGGTGTTGTCAATCTCATTTATTCTGTTCATAATCATGAGCAAGGTAAGGATTATCGTAGTGAAAAACTTGCCGCCAGAAAGAAGATTGCAAAGAGCGTAGAATCAAAAACTACAAATTCTAAAGTAACCACGAAAACTGTCAAGAAAAACCAGGCAAAAACTAGCAAAAACAATACAAAATAGTCTAAATAAAAATTTGCCGCCTCACCTTTCTTCAAAAACTGGCATTATGAACATAAATATGTTATAATCATGTCTCAAGGAGAAAATATGAACTATAAAATGCCAACCAAGGCTATCATCACTGATGCTGGTTTTGCTAGCCGCTTTTTACCGATCACTAAGACTATCCCAAAAGCTATGTTGCCACTAGGGAATCGTCCAATCATGCAATTTGTTGTTGAAGAATGTATTGAAGCCGGTATTACTGAGATCATTATTGTTGCCACCCCTGAAGGGAAGCCAATCTACGAGGATTATTTTAATAATTCTGTTAATCATATTAAAAAACAGCTTAATGCACAGGGTAAATTGGATCGTTATGCTCCAATCCAAGAAATTCTTGATTATCCAAAAATCACCGTTATCGAACAAGATCAATCATATCCATACGGAAATGGCTCTCCAATTGCTTCAGCTCGCAAATTTATTCGTGATGACGAAGCCTTCATCGTTGCGTATTCAGATGACGTAGTCTTTGGTGCTTCTGATGTTAAGACCCTAATTGACTCTTATGCCAAGCATCAAGATGCTCAGGCGATTATTATCGCCCAAGAAATGCCTAAAGAAGTATTGAACAAATATGGCATCATTCGCCTTCAAGATGAGGCTAAAATGACCCTACACGACATTGTTGAGAAACCAAAAATTGAGGATGCTCCATCTAATCTTACTTCATACGGGCGCTATCTTCTTACTCCAGATGTCTTCCAGTATCTTGATCCAAAAAATACTGGTTTAGACGGTGAATTATGGACTGTTGACGCAATTACGCGCATGGTTAAAGACGGTAATGTTTATGTCGAGAAGACAAAAGGTCGTTGGATGACTACAGGCGATCCAAAGAATTATAATCTTGCCAGTCTTTATTATGCAACCGAATTTGAGGACTACGGTCAATCCCTTGTAGATTTTCTTCAAAAATAATTATAGTTCACTTTATCTAAAAAGCACCCTACGTGGGTGTTTTTTAGTTGTATACATTCACAAAATATAATACAATATAAGCGTAAAAGGTTATATAATGGAGTTACAAATGAATCTTGCCGAATGGATTTTAGTTATGTTTTTATCAGTGGCATTGCTGATTTTCTTAATTGTGGGCATTGTTTTCCTTGTAAAATTCACTAGTTTGCTTTCTGAAATTGAAATAATCGTACAAACTGGTCAGTCCATTTTTGATAAAGCCGACGACGTAGCTGACAACATCAAAGACCTCACATCGGTTGGTCCACTAGTAAGAGGTTTTGTTAAAGAGTATATTGGTCGAAAATTGTTTGGTCTATTGAAAGTAGACCGTAAGCCTAAAAAATCCGTTTTTGACGAGTTTGAAGAAGACGACATCACTGAAAGACCGGTAAGACGCGCAACTGGTAAGACAGCAAAAACACCAATCAAAAATGTCAAACCAAAAGCCAAAAACTAGCCACTATGCGGTTTATCAAAAATCAACTATAATAGATACAATAAACAGATTAACAGGAGTACGAATATGAAAAAAGATAATAGCAAGTTCTTCTTAGGTGTAATCCTAGGTGCAGCAGCTGGTCTCGTCGCAGGAATCCTTGCTGCTCCAAAATCTGGCAAGGAAACACGTCAGGAATTGAAAGAACAGGGCAAGAAGGTCTTCGATGAAACTAAAAAAACCAGTCAAAAGCTCTATCAGGACACTAAAGTTGGTGGTCAGAAGTTATTTGGTAAATTCTTTAAGAAAAAAGAAGATGCCGAAGACGAAGCTCTAGGCGTTGTTGAAGAAGTTGCAGAAGATGCGGCTGAAGCAGCTGAGGAAGCAAAGTAGTAAAGATTAAAATTAATACAAATATTCTCTTCAATTAACTTTGAAGATAGTATTTTTATGGGTAAATAGGTGGAATATAGATGTCAAGTGAGGTAAACATAGATCAAAAAAGTCAGGAAGAGGCTTATCATGATTTTTGTTGTGAATTAGATGGTCCAAATCATCAAATTGGACCCAGCGATTTTGTGCATCTACACAATCATACTCACTACAGTCTACTAGACGGTCTTACTAAAGTTCCAGATTTAATCGGTTATGTTAAAGAGCAGGGGATGCAGGCGGTTGCTGTTACAGATCATGGCACCATGTCCAGCCTGATTGAGTTATATAAAGAGGCCAAGGCTGCTGAAATTAAGCCTATTCTCGGGTTAGAGGCTTATGTCGCCGCAAGGTCACGTTTCGATCGTGATCCGGCATATGATAAAGTCCGTTATCACATCACCCTACTTTCGATGAATAATCAGGGCTTTGAGAACCTCTGTCGTCTAGCCACCGAATCAGAAATTAATGGTAAATATTACAAGCCTCGTATTGACCACGAAATTATGGAAAAATACAGCGAAGGAATCATTTGCCTTTCAGGTTGTGCGAGCTCTGAAATTTCCGTGCGCCTTAAAAACGGCGATATGGAAGGTGCCGAAAAACTGGTAGAGTGGTATAGTAGGGTCTATAAAGATCGTTTCTATCTTGAAATGCAAGATCACGGACACCCAGATTCTCCAACTCACTGGGACGTTCAAGATCGTATCAATCGTGGGTTGCAAGAAATCGCTAAAAAAACTGGCTTACCATTAGTGGTGACCTGTGATGGACATTACCTTAAACACGAAGATCAGGATGCTCATGAAATTCTTCTCTGTATTGGTACGGCCGCAAACCTCTCTGACCCCAATCGTATGACTTTAAAGGATTTCCAGCTACATGTCATCCCACCACAAGAAATTATTGATCGTTGGAGTAAAGACTATCCTGAGGCTATCAAAAATACACGCAAAATTGCTGAACGTTGTAGTACGGAAATTCAGTTGGGCCGAATTTTAATTCCAAAATTTCCAGTTCCTGATGGTGATTCTGAAAAAAGTTACCTCGATAAACTAGTTTTTCGAGGACTCGCCTTCCGTTATGGCGGTGTTACTCAGGAAGAGGCAGAGAAGCTCTCTATTGAAGAATGCCGAAAGTTACTCTCCGAGAAAATTCTCGAACGTATCGATTATGAGTTAGCCGTTGTCGATAAAATGGGCTACAATGGCTACTTCTTAATTGTGCAAGACTTTATTATGTGGGGGAAGACTCGTCGTATTATTTATGGCCCAGGTCGTGGCTCAGCTGCTGGCTCCATTCTAGCTTATGCTTTGCGTATTACTGAGTTGGATCCGATGAAATACGATCTACTCTTCGAACGCTTCTTAAATCCTGATCGTATCTCCATGCCCGATATTGATACTGACATCCAAGATACTCGCCGTGACGAGGTTATAGACTATTGTACGGATAAATATGGCAAGGAACGCGTTGCTAATATTGTCACTTTTGGTAAAATGATGGCTAAAAACGCGGTACGCGACGTGGCCCGTGTACTTGAAGTACCATATGCTGAGGCTGATCGTATTGCTAAGTTAGTGCCTGACCCCATTCAGGGACACCACATCAAATTAACTGATGCCATTGTTAACACACCTGATCTAAAATACGAATATGAGCATAACCCGGTTGCTAAGCAAGTCATTGACTACGCCTCGAAACTTGAAGGCACTATTCGTTCGCACGGTGTTCATGCCTGTGGAATTGTGATTGCGCCAGATGATCTTGTTAAATTTCTTCCACTTGAAGTTTCTGCCAAAGGTCCCCTAGCAACTCAATATCCTTCGACGCAGGTAGAAGAGTTGGGGCTTCTTAAGATGGATTTTTTGGGGCTTTCCAACCTTTCAGTTATTAATAATGCCCTACGTATGATCCGTAAGGTTTATCATGACGACATTGACCTGTATAATGTTCCACTCGATGATCCTCTTGCCTATAAACTTCTTCAAAATGCCGAAACCACCGGCGTCTTCCAGCTTGAATCTGCAGGCATGAAACGTTATCTAAAAGATCTTAAGGCCTCTAGCTTTGAGGATATTATCGCTATGGTTGCCCTCTATCGTCCGGGACCAATGCAATTTATCGACTCTTTTATTCGTCGCAAACATGGCGAGGAGCCAATCACCTATCTTCACCCAGGTCTTGAAAATGCTCTAAAATCAACCTACGGCATTTTAATCTATCAAGAGCAGTTCATGCAGATTTCTAAGGAATGGTGCGGCTTTACTGGTGGTCAAGCGGATACCCTACGTA
>CAJPPG010000008.1 GCA_905372495.1 Candidatus Saccharimonadota bacterium
TAAAAATATCAAAGGATCTCATGTCTCAAGAAATTTATATTACGACGGCAATTCCATACGTTAATGGTGCTCCTCATATTGGCCACGCAGAGGATTATCTACTTGCTGATATCTATGCTCGCTACCAAACCATGCAGGGTAAGAATGTGCGCTTTCAGGCTGGGACCGACGAGCATGGTAATAAAATTGAGAAAAAGGCAAAAGAACAGCAGATAGATATTAAAACCTATGTCGATCAAAACTCTGCCAAATTTCAAGATTTCTTGAGTAAGTTTGACATTCAGTATACGGACTTCATTCGCACCACAGATCCATCTCATACTGAACGAGTGCAAAAAATATGGCAACGTCTAGAGAAACATATCTACTCTTCTAGCTATGATGGCTGGTATTGCGAAGGTTGCGAGCGTTTTGTTACGCAAAAGGAATATGATGAGAATCAGGGTGCATGTCCCGATCATCAAACTCCCTATCAGCATCTTACTGAGTCAAATTATTATTTCCGGGTTTCTGATTTTAAGGATGAAATTAGAGCTGCCATCGAGAGTGGCAAAATGCAAATACTTCCAGAATTTCGTAAAAATGAAGTTCTTAGGATGCTTGAGGATGCTCCCGATGTTTCGATCTCTCGTCCCGTCGCCCATCTTAAGTGGGGAATTCCAGTTCCAGGTGATACATCTCAAGTGATGTATGTCTGGATGGATGCATTGACAAATTACATTACCGTCCTTGGTTATCCAGATCAAGATATTTCAACCTACTGGCCAGCCACTGTCCAGGTGGTCGGCAAGGATATCTTGCGTTTTCACGCTATTCTTTGGCCGGCTATCCTCTTAGGTCTAGGTTTGCCACTACCACAAACCATCTTGTCTCACGGTTTTATTCAGGTAGATGGTCAGAAAATTAGTAAGAGTCTTGGTAATGGTATTGATCCAGTCGAGGTTTTGGAGAAACATGGTATCAATGCTTTTCGCTATTTCTTCTCAAAGCATATCGATACTTTTCTTGATGCCGATTTTACGTGGGGAAAATTTGAAAACGCTTATCGCAACGAATTGGCAAATGATTATGGTAATCTTGTCCAGCGCCTCTCGGTACTTTGTCAGAAAAACTCTGTCGAAAAGCTTGATTTTAGTCCAGCCTTTATTCCAGAATACACCGAATTAATGGAGAAGTTTGAGTTCACAAACGCTATTAATAAAGCCTGGGGAATGATTCAAGATGTTAATCGTCATATTGAAGAGCAGAAACCATGGCAGCTCGCTAAAACCGCTCCTGAACAGGCAAGAGTTAGTCTATCTGGTCTAGTTAAAGAGCTTTTAATTGCCAACCACCACCTCAAGCCTTTTCTTCCAATTGCAGAGACTGTTGAATCTATTTTTACTGGAACTGGTCAGATTCTTCCTCCAGAAGTTCCGCTTTTTCCTAAAGATTAGTCACCTGCAGGATAAAAAGTAAAATATAAAAAATAAATCAAAACAAGCCAATAAAAAAATAGCCCATCGGGCTATTTTTTATCTATCACGAATTATTTTTCGTGGCAGTGACCATCTTTACAGTGGTGGTGTTTTTCACAACATTCATCCTCGCCTGCAAGAGTGGTAGCAATATCGCCAATGAAGAAGGCTAGTACACCAGCTACGATTGGAGCTAAGATGAAAACTAGAACTTCAAGACCAACTTTGCTAATCAAGGTACCAAAGTTTTCCGCTGAAGTAGGGAAGATTTGATACATAATAGCAACTGCTGGGTTCAAGATAAAGTTGTTTGAAATCTTGAAGAAATTGCTTGAGATTACGATTGCAAATAGTACTGCAAGGACCATACCGCCACCAATGATTGCAGCGTAGGTGAAAGCACTACGGCGAGACTTATATTCTTGTGCGCGATTAAAGAAGAATGCCAAAGTAAAGACACCTAAGAATTCAATCGTAAGTAGTTGCCATAGGTTTGAAGTTTCGACTGCAGCTAGTGCAGGTAGGTCAACCTTGGTTCCACCAGCCATACGGAAGGCGTTAACGATTACTAGACCAAGCCAAGCACCAACGACCTGGGCTACCATGTATAGTACGCCACGAATTGCTGAGACGCGACGAGTTGCCATCATACCTGCGGTGATTGCTGGGTTTAAATGTGCTCCAGAAAGAGTGAAAACTGCTAGAGTTACACCAATTACGCCGAATAAAATATAAAGTGGCTGGTAGATGCCGAGAGTTAAGAGGAGCATTGTAATAAACATTGTTCCGATTAATTCTCCAACGAGCGCACCCCAGATTTTAGGTGTCTTGAAAATAGTTAAAATATTTTCTTCTGGATCACCTTTTTTAGCAAAGAAACTTGAAAAGATGCCTTTGCTCTTTTTATTTTCTTCCATTTTTACTTCGGTTTCCTCAATAACGATTGCTTCCGGCTCGGTTACAGTCACAATTTCTTCAACGACAGTAACTTCTGGCTTTGTATTAGTATTTTTTGGCTTTTCCGTAGACTTTTTAGCCTTCTTGGACTTACTTGTTGCCATATACCTCCTTAAGTAATATTGAATGAATTATAACACATCTGTGGTAAAATACTTAAAGTTTAATTTTCTAAAACGAAAGGTATAGGATGGGAGTAATCGTACATAAAGAACAGGAAAGAAATGCAGAACTTAGTCGTCGCATTGCCGCAGATCTAAAAATAAAAGCGGAGCAGACGGCCCTAAGCGACGACCCTGATTTTGTTAATGATTCAGACTATATTAATGGGTCAAAAACCACTAGTCGCTACGGTTGGATTTGGCTGATTTTGGTTGGCCTTGCTATCCTCGCGCTGATTCTTATTGTCGTAATTTAGCCTTTTTGTTTTCTAAAGCTCATCCCAAAGAAAAAGTTTCCTATTTTATCTTAAAAACCGCCAAAAACAGAGTATAATAAGAGGTAGATATGAAACTTACAGACTTAAAACAGGCCCTAAAAGATCTTAGCCTTGAATATAGCAAAATCAAAGACCTCCCAATTAAAGAGCGTAAAGCTTTTGGGCAGGAAATCAATCGTCGCAAAAATGAAATCTTAGCTCAAATTGAGATTGAGGAGGAAAAATTAGCAGCAGTTGATATTAAACCTATCGACCTCACTGCTCCTATGGCTGAAAATTCAATCCCAAAGAAAAATAGGCGTGGGAGTAAACATCCTCTCATGGTTGAACTTGACAAAGTAATAGATATATATTCTAATATGGGATTTGAAGTCATGGAATCTACTCAGCTTGATGATGAATTTCATATGTTTGAGTCGCTCAACTTTCCGGAAGGTCATCCTGCCCGCGATGGCTATGACACATTCCGTACCAAAGAAGGTTATATTCCTCCTGCTCATACCTCAACCATGCAATATCGAGCTCTTACTTCTCGACGTGCTCAGCTTGAAACCGAGGGGCAGATCGCTGTAGTTATTCCCGGTCGCGTCTTTCGTAATGAAGATGTTGATGCGACACACGAACATACTTTCTATCAGTGTGAAGGTGTTTTTGTCTCCAAGACTGCCACTATGGGACAGATGCTTGGTGTCTTAAAGAATTTTTTTGAAACCTATTATGGTCAAACTTTGAATACTAAAACCCAGCCAGGCTACTTCCCATTTACTGAGCCCTCCCTTGAATTTCAAATCGAGAAGCCAAAAGCGCTTGGCGGCAAAGGTGATGGCTGGTTAGAGATGATGGGTTGTGGCATGATTCACCCCAATGTTTTAAAAACTGCCGGGATTGACCCCACTATTTATAAAGGTTTTGCTTGGGGTGGTGGTATTGATCGTCTTGTCATTCTCAAATATCAGCTCGATGATATCCGGTTCTTTGAATCTGGTAAACTTAATTTCTTGGAGGAATTCTAATGCTTATTTCGCTTAATGCACTAAAACGTTATGTTAAAATCCCAAATTCTCTCTCTACTGAAAAACTGATGAAACTCATCGGCTCTCGTTTGGTTGAGGTTGAGGGAACTGAAAATCTAGCTGAAAAATATCAGAATATCTACGTTGCTAAAGTTGTCAGTTGTACTGATATTCCGGATACTCATCTTCATCTCTGTGAAGTTGACGCTGGGCCGCTCAATCAGGAGTTTGGAAAATTAGAGAATGGTTTAATTCAGGTTGTCTGTGGTGCGCCAAATGTTCGTGCAGGTCTTAATGTAGTTTGGCTTGCTCCTGGGGCTATCGTCCCGACTACTTTTGGTACCGAAAACTTTCAATTATCGGTCCGTAAACTTCGTGGCTATGAAAGTTATGGCATGATTGCTGGCGCTGACGAGCTTGGTTTTGGCACTGACCACAAATATATTGCTGAGCTTCCATCTGATTTGGCCCAACCTGGTACACCTATCACTGAGGCACTAGATTTAAACGACTTAATTATTGATATTGAAAATAAATCTCTCACGCATCGTCCAGACACCTTTGGTTTGATTGGTTTTGCGCGTGAAGTTGCCGGTATCCTTGGTCAGCCATTTGAAAACCCCGCAATCTTTGAAGGCGATCTAGCCGCACAATCTGATTTTATCCTTGCTCATTCTGGTGATACATTAAATCTCAAGAGCCCCAGTATTGAAATCCAGGACCAACTATTATGCCCTCGTTATTCCTGTGTTATTGTTGATCAATCCCAGTTTAGCCTTAATCAACCTGTCGATTTTGAGCGTACTCTCACTAAAGACGGTGTCTTCCTTTATAAAGCTGGCATGCGACCTGTTTCGCCAATTGTTGATGCAACAAACCTCACCATGCTTGAAACTGGTCAGCCACTACACGCCTTTGACTACGATAAATTTATTGCCATCGGTGGTACCGATTCTCCCAAAATCATTGTACGTGCCGCCAGAGAAGGTGAAAAAATCACCTTAATTGACGACACCGAGATTGAACTTAACACAAACGATATCGTAATCACGTCCAACGATATTCCAGTTGCTCTTGCTGGTGCTATGGGTGGTAAAAATACTGAAATTGATGCAAGTACAAAACGAATTCTTATCGAATCTGCCACATTCAGTCTCTATAATCTACGTAAAACTCAAATGGCTCATGGTATTTTCTCTGAAGCCATTACGCGTTTCACTAAAGGACAACCCGTCTTTGGCACGGTACCAGCATTGAGGTCCTGCTTAGACAAGCTTGGTATTAAAGACTCTTCCAATCTCGTTTTTGCTGATTGTCTTGCTCAAATCCCTACTCAGCAAGCCATTAAACTCAGTCTCACCGATCTTAATCAAACACTGGGCTCTGACTTTACGCTTGCACAAGTAAAACAAACGCTTATGAATGTTGGCTTTGTAGTAGATATTCTCTCAGATAATCAGTCCTTGAATGTGATTACTCCGTTATGGCGTACAGACATTCATATTAAAGAAGATCTCTATGAAGAGGTTGGCCGTCTCAATGGTTTTGACAATATTCCGCAAACCCTTCCGCTCCGCTCTTTTAAGGGTAGTCCAAAAAATCCACTCTACGCTTTGAAGAGTGAAATTCGCAATATCCTTTCAGATCAGCATGGTGCGAATGAGCTTCTCACCTATAGCTTCGTTTCGCAAAATCTTCAGCAAAAAGTAGATGAAAATATTGTTGACAGTTATGAGATTATTAATTCCATCTCACCTGAGCTCCAATGTTTTAGACAATCTTTGACTCCAAGCTTGCTCGAAAAAGTCTATGAAAACCAAAAGGCTGGATATAAGGATTTTATTCTTTATGAAATGAATCAAGTCGCCAAGCGTTCCTTTGGTTTGCTTGCAGATCAAACTCCAAAACTCGAATCACACCTTTCAGTCTGTCTCGAAGGAGATTTTTATCAAATTAAGGAGCTCTGTTTGGCTCTTGGCGCTCGTCTCGGTCTTGAATTTAAGTTTGTAAAATATCAGGAGCAGCAATACTCATATTTTGAACCGCTTCACTCAGTCCGTATCCAGCTTGGTCAAGAAATCATTGGCTGTCTTGGTGAGATTAAACATTCTATACTTAAAAAATTTAAACTAAAAGAAGCTTCCGCCCTTGAACTAAATCTTGAATCGTTACTTAATACCCCACGAATCTTGCGTGGCGCACAAAAGATCAGTCGCTTCCCATCCGTCTCGCGTGATCTCACTGTTAAGACTCCAGACACCGTTTCTTATGCTACACTTGAGCAGGAAATTATACGTGCTCTTACTCAAGATTCTCTAATCCATACCTTAGAACCAGTCTCCATCTATCGACCATCAGAAAACGATACGGCCAGAAACTGTAGTTTTCACTTAAGCTTTGCCAGCACGGTAAAAACTATGAGTGCAGGTGAAATCTCTGCTATAATGAAACAAATTGAACAAAATATTACAGCGCTTGGTGCCGAGATTATCTAAATTCCGCAAAACAGCGTTTAAAGGAGGTTTATGCAACAAAAAGAACTAAAGACCAGTTTAGGTCAGCGTATTGTAATTGGGGTAATTGCTGTTCTACTTCTAGCTTCTACGATCGCAATTTATGCTTTGATCGTACTTAATGGTGAAAAAAATAAGCAGGTCAGTTCCACTAAAAAAGAAGAACTCGCAGCAGTTACTAAAGAACTTTCTGCTAAACAGAACGAACTGAAGTCTGCTTCAGATAAAATGTCGAAGCAATATTTTGATACTCTTGCTTCTTTTCGTAATAAGATTAAAGCCTATAATGGCACATCCGTAGAGGATGCCGGTCTTAAAACCTTTGATCTTAAAAATGGCACTGGTGCTGAAATCACCGATAAAACCACTTCATATTATGCTTATTATGTTGGTTGGTGCGCCAATGAATCTGTTTTTGACTCCTCTTTTGATGACGCGAAGAATCCAAAAAGTCTCAAGGAGCCTCTTGCAGTTACTAATCCAAATAGCCTGATCGCCGGTTGGTCTGAAGGAATCAAGGGTATGCGTTTTGGTGGCGTTCGTGAAATTGATATTCCAAGTCCACTTGCCTATGGCAGTGAGCGTGAAATCTGTGGCAGCAAAAACTCTCCGCTCAAATTCCTTGTCCTTCCGATCGAAGTCTCCGAGGACTACAAGAAACTTTCCACTGAGTATAATCAAATTTACGTTAAATATCGTAAGCTCCAGTCTGAAATCAAAAGTATCGGTGCCTAATCTCTCATAAAAATCCTACAATACTAAGTCAGGTGTATATTGTCCCCCATTTATACATACAGCATTCAGAACTTTCATCTGATATCTCAGATAGAAAAATAGCGATATTATGCATAAATTCCGTACGAACCATAATATTTTGTTATTAAGAATTAATATTAAAGTCTAGAAGGGAATAGATATGCAAGAGCTTACGTATAAATATTATAGGAAAAGGGGAGCCAAAATAGTTTATATGATTCTACATGGCGGCGGACCAGTTGGAGTAGAGACCGATTTTATATCATCTATATTTGATGCCATCGCAGCCACTAAAAACAGTGTACTATGTTTTAATTTTCCGTATTGCGAGAGAGAAGAAGAGGCTTCGAGCGGCCCAGAATTAAAAGAGGAGGTGGATGCACTCAAGCGAGCTATCGATTTTGCTTATCTTGAGGGGTTTAGTAAAATTATAATTGTCGCAAAATCACTTGGTGATATTGTTGCAAGTTTCTATCTCGAGCAATATCCAGATAGCCAAATAGAGCTTTTAATCCTTGGATACATCCCGAGTGAGATTAAACAAAGAGCTATTTCGAACAACTTAAAACTAGTCATTCAAGGCACAAATGATCGCTTTGCATCTCCAATTGAAGTTAAAAAGAATGTCGGTAGTCAGGTTGAGGTCATTGAGATCATAGATGCAGACCATAGTTATAGGAATAGTAAAAAGGAGCCAATCTATCAAGAGACTGCTATCAAGGAGTTGATGAAGTGGGTCAAAAAATAGTTTCAACAGATGTATCTATAAAATGTTTTCTTGTAACGATTTTGGCATCGTAATTAGATTTCTGGAATGTGCGTTTTTGCTTGCGATAGGATTCTTTTCTTCTCGTTTAGATTTTGTGTACAAACCTAATTTTCACAAGACTAAAGAATTGATGTTTCTTTTTTATTACAAAGTGTTGCGTTTAAGATTTTTAACTTGGGGTTCATATTGACAAAAAAGCAATAGTATTATATAATAAAACAGCAACTATTGTCCGCAAAAGCGGAAGGTTCGTACGTTGAAAAGGAGGGACGTATGAAATTTGACTTATTGTGTTTTACAATGCTATGGGCATTGCCTGTGCTATTGGGGTTACTCTCAATGAGGGTCACTGGTGTAGAGAAAGGAAGGCTACAAACCGACTATCGTTTCGGCGGTATCGGCGCTTTAGTTATCCTTATAGGAGCTTTTATCCTAATCCTCATGCTCGTCATTATGGGCGATATGAGGGACTGGGACAGATTCCACCAGATGACGATAATGTCTCATGGCGGAATTAAAATTCTTAAGTGGGTAGGAAAAGTTTTCCTACTCACCGGCTTGCTATTTATACTCTTTACGTTATTTTATGTAACGAGCTGCGTTATAACAGACGAACTCCTAAATCACTTATATCAAAAAAAGGTATTAGGATTTAGGAGAACGAGGAGTAGGATCATCTTTGGGATCCGAAGACGTAGGAACAATAGAAAGTAAAAATAAGAGGGGTAAAATTTCATACCAACAAAGTGTCAATCAGTCTTGGTTTGACTTTTTATCCCTCCTATTTTTAAGCCCCACACTCGTGGGGCTATTTCCTTTCTGAAATATCTCGCTATTAGCTACAATATCTCGCTATTCGCTACACATTTTATACCATTCAGCTAGTTTATCTAAAATCTTTAAATCTATTTTCCTGCCATCAAAAGTTGTTTCTCCAGCCTCGCTTCGTTGCCTTAATGTTGTGAGAGAGGCAAAGAATCTACCGCTCTGTTTTTTAATTCTTGTCTTTCGATCTGACTCCCATTTTAGAAATTCATCTTCCGTTAAGTTCTGCGGAAAATTGCGACCCTTAAAATGTAAAAACAAATCAGGCAGCCTATCGTCGGTAAAATTAGGTATAAAACTATCGAGTGAATCAGCATCCGCACTTTGAATTTTTTGGCAAATTTTGCGGTCCGCCTCGGGCAAAAAGCCATCATATAGACTTGCTTCCGCCTCTTCGCTCTTTGGGTATTCCGACCTTTTCTCGTAAGCTTCGCGCATTCTTTCAATAAAATCAGGGTGCTTTAAAAGAATCTGTAAATTCTTTTCTAATATTTCCGGCGATAATTGAATTTTTTCCCAACCAGAAGTCCCCGCACTGTGTGGTGCAAACTCATCTGTCGAATCTTCCTCTGACACTGCCTCCAGCACAGAAATTGGTGCTACTGCCGGACACTTATTCGGACAAAATTCTTTCACCGCCTCACCAAAATCGTACCAGGTCATATATTCCTTACCTAGTCGGCTCACTTTCCTTTCTGGCTTAAAATTCTTTTCCTCTTCAAGTAGCTCCTCGAGGTTATATCGTAGATTGAATACAATCAAGTTTTCATTTTTGCTTGGCGCGATTGGGAAAGCTATTGTTGTATTCAAAAAATCAGATTTATAACGTCCCGAAGTATAAACAAAAGGTTGAGGATTGTTCAGATTAACCAGTTTCAATACCTCTTTTTTATTACGCATCTTTAGTAAGTAGTCAAAAATCTGCGGCTGCTTTTTTCGTAATAATTTGGCAAGCGCAATTAATGCTTCAACATCAGATAGGGCATCATGCGCCTTAAAATGATCAATTTTATTTAGTTTTGTCAGTAATTCCAGTTTATTTGTCGGTTTTATTTTGCCGGACTCCACATCAACTAAGACTGGCCAACTTATGCCTTCCGGTCTCAGTGCTCGCACCATGCGTACGACATCTAATAAGTCCCAGCGACTTCGACCGTCTTTCCACTGCCATTCGTATGGATCATAAAAATTTCGCCACCATAAATAACGCATATGTTCATCATCAAAACGCACAGAATTATAACCACAGGCAGTGGTTTCTGGTGTAAATATCTCATTCATCGCAAAACGACAGAATTCCGCTTCCGTCATTCCATTTTTCAAAGTCCCTTGGGGTAAAATGTGAGTCACCATAATCGCTTCTGGGCTTGGCAATGTATCGGTGTTGAGCTTAATTAAGATATTCACCGGCTCACCAATCGGCTCTAAATCAAGATTTGTCCGTTGTCCCGCAAACTGCATAATGCGATCCTCTCGCGGATTAATTCCAGAAGTCTCAAGGTCATAGAAAAAGAAACTAGGCTCTGTCTGCCACTTTGAAAAATCAGATCCGTTGTATTCTCTAGCTCCAGCCTTGTAATAAGCTGCTTGATCTGGATCAAATCGTGAATTCATAAATCCATTATAACAATAAAATCTTTAGTTAGAACCTCTGCACCATTTTTGAGTTCTAGCTTTTTCATGAAAAATATGATAAAATATGTAGACTTTTGCAAAGGGGAATTATGAACGAAGAGAGTAATGGACTATTATCTAAAGGGGGAATCGAATTACAGGGCGGCTTGACCGAGAACTGTATTAAGGTACGTGGCGCCAGGCAACACAATTTAAAAAATATTAACCTCGATATTCCACGCGATAAGCTAGTTGTGATCACCGGCCTTTCTGGCTCCGGTAAATCTAGTCTTGCCTTTGATACTATCTATGCCGAGGGTCAGCGTCGATATGTTGAGTCTCTCTCTTCCTATGCTCGTATGTTCCTCGGTGTGATGGATAAGCCAGATTTTGATACTATCACCGGCCTCTCTCCCGCCATCTCTATCGATCAAAAATCCACTTCAAGAAATCCTCGTTCCACTGTGGCTACCGTCACTGAAGTCTATGATTATCTCCGTCTCCTTTTTGCGCGTGTTGGCGTTCCCCATTGTCCAATCTGCCATCGCGAGGTCTCTCGTCGTTCAGTTGAAGATATCGTTAATGAAGTTATGAAATTGCCTCTCGGTTCAAAATTAATGCTTCTTGCTCCCCTTGTTCAGCAGAAAAAGGGTGAGTTTCAGCATATCTCAGAGCAATATCTCCAGAAGGGTTTCTCACGCGTTCGCGTTGATGGTATTGTTTATGCTCTTGATGAGTTTCCTGAACTTGAAAAACAAGAGCGTCATAACATTGAGCTAGTAGTAGATCGCTTTATTTTAAACGCTGAACTTTATTCTCGTATTTCAAGCTCCATCGAACAAGCACTCGAACTTGGCCAAGGGATTATACAGATACTTAAAATCAACGACAATAGTTCCACTATCGAAGGTAAAGCTTTGAGTACTCAAAATACTGAAGTTCTTACATACTCGCAGCGCTATGCCTGTCCAGTTCACCCAGATGAGCTGATCCCTGAACTTGAGCCAAGGCTCTTCTCCTTTAATGCTCCTCAAGGTGCCTGTCCGACCTGTACTGGCCTAGGTACCCGTATGGAAATTGACCCTAATCTAGTCTTCAATAATAATCTCACTATTGCCGAAGGTGGCATTCGTCCGTTCAATCGCGTTCAAAGTGACTCTTGGTGGCTTAAGCGCCTCACCGCTGTCGCAAACCGTCATGGTTTTTCTGTCCACACCCCAATCGGTGAACTTACTGACGCCGAAAGGCATCTTATCCTCTATGGTACCGGCGACGAAAAATATCAAATCAAGATTTCTGGTTCTGGTAAATGGCAAGAAGGTGCAACCTATGAATCGGTCTATGAGGGTGTGATCCCAACCCTTGAGCGACGCCATCGTGAAACTGACTCCGATTTTATGCGCAAAGATATCGAACGTTTTATGCGTGTACGTGAATGTCAGACCTGTCATGGCGCTAGGCTGAAACCGGTAGTGCTCGCTATTACTATTCACGGCCTCAATATTGTTGATATGTGTAATCTAGATGTCGACTCCACAATCGAGGTTCTTTCTCAAGATCTGGGTTTTTCTGAGTCCGAATCAGTCATTGCGAAGCCTATTCTTAAAGTCATTAAAGAACGGGTTAAATTTATGCAGGACGTAGGTCTTGGCTATCTTGAGCTCGGCCGTTCTGCCAATACACTTTCTGGTGGTGAAGCGCAACGTATTCGTCTGGCCACCCAAATTGGTTCCGGCTTGCAGGGTGTTTTATATGTGCTTGATGAACCATCCATCGGCCTTCACCAGCGCGATAATGATAAATTAATCGCCACCTTAAAGCATCTTCGTGACCTCAAAAATACTGTTCTTGTGGTTGAGCATGACGAAGATACCATGTTAAATTCAGACTATTTGATTGATATTGGTCCCGGTGCTGGTTCTCGTGGTGGTAATGTTGTCGCCGCTGGTACCCCGGCTGAGATTATGCAAAACGATAAGTCTCTCACTGGCCTTTATCTAAGCGGTAAAAATAAAATCAGTATTCCTAAAAAGCGCCGTCAACCTAAGCCCGGCAAGGAATTGGTGGTCGTTGGTGCTAGAGAGAATAATCTCAAAAATATCGATGTCCATTTTCCGCTCGGCGTTATGACTGTCGTTTCTGGTGTTTCTGGCTCTGGTAAATCTACCCTGGTTAATGAAATTCTTGCCAATGAACTACTTGCCAGGTTACACCGTGCTCAAACCGTACCAGGTGAGCATACTCGGATTGATGGTATTGAAAATCTCGATAAATGTATTGTGATTGATCAGAGTCCAATTGGTCGTACCCCTCGTTCCAATCCTGCCACTTATACTGGTGTCTTTACGGCCATTCGTGAGCTCTTTGCTGCCCAGCCAGAGGCTGAAGTCCGAGGTTATAAAGCTGGTCGCTTTAGTTTTAATGTTAAGGGTGGTCGTTGTGAAACCTGCCAAGGTGATGGTGTTAATAAAATTGAAATGCATTTCTTGCCAGACGTTTACGTTACTTGTCCAACCTGTCATGGTAAGCGCTATAACCGTGAAGCTCTTGAGGTAAAATATAAGGGTAAGGATATTTCTGATGTCTTAAATATGACCATCGACGAAGCTGTTGATTTCTTTGAAAATATTCCAGCTATTGTTAATAAGCTAAAAACTATTCAAGAAGTCGGTCTTGGTTATATTCGTCTTGGCCAATCTGCAACCACTTTCTCTGGTGGTGAAGCGCAGCGTATTAAAATTGCCACCGAGCTCTCTCGTCGTAGTACTGGTAAAACGCTCTATATTCTAGATGAGCCAACTACTGGTCTTCATACTGACGACGTCAAGCGACTCTTGCAGATTCTTAATCGCTTAGTAGATGGTGGCAATACCATGGTGATTATTGAGCATAATTTGCACGTTATTAAATCGGCTGACTGGGTGATTGATATGGGGCCGGAAGGTGGACAACATGGTGGTCTAGTCATTGCCGAAGGTACTCCCGAGCAGCTTTCAAAGCGTGATGACACTCCAACCGGAAAATTCTTGCGCGAGGCTCTTAAAAACTAAAATAAATCTCGTCAGCGTAAATAAAAGACTGACGATAATATAAATAAAAGACCGACGTTAAGATTATCGCGGTTTTTTATTTAATGCTAGACAATTTAATTCGAGTTGTTCGATCAACCTTGCTTGCGCTTCTTCAACCTTTTTTGCCTCACCCTGCCAGATTTTTAATGCCGGATCCTGAATTGCACGACCAAACGAGAAGGATAACCTGTACCTGTCTTGGTTCTCTCTAATAATGGCTTGAAGGTTCTGAGTTGCCTGTTCTTCGTTCTGTCCGCCTGACAAAAAGACTACTCCGCCAATATTTTTTGGCACAGTTTCAGAAATTAATTGCATCGTCATTCGCCCTGTTTCTTCAGGGTTATTTTTCTGGGCGTAAATCATATTGATTTTTAGGATACAACACTCAGGATCAACTCCCATTTCTTGTAATTCCTCGAATAATGCGACTAAGACCTGTTTTGTGTGTTTATAAAAATCTGCAATGCTCTGTCCTCCATGCAGCATTTCCGGTTCTATAATCGGCACTAGTTTTTTCTCAAGCGCCTTTTTCGCATAGACTGCCAAGTCTTTTGTATTTTGTCTTATCACCCCCCTCAGGGATATTTAAATCTTTTTCCACTTCAAAGACTGCACGCCATTTAGTAAAGCGAAGTCCTAAACTATAATACCTGCTTAATCTGTAATCTAGGTCTTCAAGCCCGCACGTGCGACAGTTGATCTGATTTGGTATTTTCTCAAGCCCAAGATCCACTTTTACGCCAGGTAAAATTCCTTTTGCTGCTAGAAATTCAGGAATACTCTGTCCATTGGCTAATTTCTGCATCACGGTTTCTTGGGCTAAAATCACACCGTTCAAAAACTCATTTATGTGTGGTGTTGTCACTAACAGTTTACGGTATTCTTCTTGTGTCTTCTGCGTTTCTGGTAGATTATATTTTTTAAGCTTACGGCGAATGGTTCTCTTTGACTCATCAATTGCTAAAATCCCCTTAAAATCAGCAGTTAATGCTTTAGCTATAAGCCTTAGATTGTCTTCTTGTTTAAGTGAGGTCCTTAATCTGCTATATAATTTATCGATATTTAAAGTACGATTCATCTTGGCATTTTCGATATTTATTTTCGCAAACCTCAATGCTCGATTAACATTCCAGCCTGACGAAAGTGCTGCAAAAATTGTGCCAGCAGCAATTGAATAAATCGTCAAATGAGTCTGAAAAATCTTCGCATTTCGTTTTAAGAAGATCTTTTCTTCGCCATTCGTAATCATTGTCGGTGTAATCTGAAAGACTTTTTTATCGTCTAGGTTGAGCTCTTTTTGTAAGTTTGACTCTAAATTTTTACCGGCAATAAGAATCATCTCAGCTCTTGTATATAATTTTCTGGCAACTTCTTTAGCTGTAAAATCATCTGCTTGATACAAAAAACCACAGGTAGTCTGATTCGTGTGAATAGCTAATTTAACTTCTTTATGTAACTCTAAGTACTGTTCCAGCTTTTCTAGGGCTTCAACTCCGAGTCTTGCTGAACGGTCAATAAAGATCCAATCTGGCTTCGTTTCCGGTGTTAAAAAAACAGTTCTTCCACATGAATTTGTTGTCAAGTATTTTACAGTGTTACCAGTTTTTAGAACATAACGGCAGTCGTATTTATGGTTTTCCAAATTCTGTTCGCTGGATAGTAGGCTATTTAGCTTAAAATTCTTTAATACCTCGTCAATAATGCAGGCACCGCTCAATACGCTTTCTTTATTCTTATAGTATAGTGTTTCTTCGTCGAATTCTGTGTCGAGAAAAATACGTCCATGATTGCCAGTCTCAAACAGATCACTTGGAAAATCAAGGTAAGTGTCTTTAATTATATTGCCCACGATCAATATATTCATAAGCATATTCTATCATAGAATATATAGCGTAAGAAGTCTCGCGAGTTAAAAAAAAGACCCCGAAGGGTCTAATCTTTTTTAGCGAACTTCAACGCGAACACGTGGTAGTGAGCGGCCAGAGAAGTGAGTTTTCTTTGTTTTTACAAAGGTTACAACACCATCTTTAGCAGCGTGAATTGTGAAGTTGCGAGATACATAAGTACCTGGACCTGCAATTTTAGTGCTACCGGTTTGGCGGACTAATACTTCGCCATTGCGAACTTTCTGACCACCGAAGCGCTTTACACCAAGACGCTGACCAGCGTTATTATGAACGTTCTTCGCGGTACCACCAGCTTTAACATGTGACATATTTTAGCCTATCTTTTCCTTATTACTATTATTTCTCGAGTCACAATCTGACCTTCTCGGAAGTAGAGCAAATCTGACTGACTCAAATCTTGAAACTTTTCAAAATTATATCCCATCTCTTGAATTTCGTCAAGAACGTTCATGCGTGCATACTTGCCAGTTTCTCGCAGCCAGGCTGGTATCGCCATCACAATAGGCGTCCCGGATTTAATAAGTGGGGTTATATTTTTAAGAAAACCTAGAACAATCTCTCTACACCTAGCTTTTTCTGTCTTGAATTTTATATCTACTGGCGGCTTAGACATTGGTGCTCCAAGGTAGCTCTCAAAAGCCACCGCATCAATCGGCCCCTCCCACTGGAAGGTTGTAGCATCGCCCACCGCAAGCTTATCCAAGATTGCATCTTTTTTTAGAATTAGTTCGGGTTTGATTTTAAATCTTTTACTATTTTTTTCATTAAAAAGCCAGCTTAAATTCTTCTTCGAGTATTCAATCATGCGCTCACTAATATCTGTACCGTATGGTGTATATCCCATAATCGCCGCCTCTTGCAAAACTACACCAGTTCCACAGAACGGATCTAGTATTCTAGCTCCTTCAGGAAGCGGCCCACATAAATTAATTAAAATTTGTGCGAGTTTAGGGGGTAACATCCCCACCTTAGCGTCTCTGGCTGGACGTGCCTGATCTCTCTCAGTATAGGCAGTAATGTTTTGGGTGCCGAGACTAAGGTAAAGTTTTCGATCAAGTACCAAAATTTCATAACAACCAGGTTTTTCGCCTAATTGATTATGATGTGCGGTCGCAGAAGGTATTTCAGGTTCTTTACTGGTAATCACTCTAACGCTTCGTCCCATTTTTCCCAGACTTCGCTTCATCTCCATGCTTTTCTGGAAAGCAAAACCAGCATTTCTTTGTTTAGAGAAATCTGAAATTCCAACAGTGATTTTACCCTCAGGGTGCAACTCATTTAAATGTTTGACTAATTCCTTATAATCACCTTCAAACAACTCGCCAAGCTTCATCGCTCCACCCAGTCGATTTATTTCAGGCTTTTGATTCTCTAAATGAAAAATAATTAAGTTTTTTCCAACCAATTTTGCGTGCTTGTCGTATAATGCTTGGATTTCTGCCAAAGAAATTAGAGGTTGGCGGCCTGCAACTGCGAGGTACTTCATATAAATATTATATCAAAAATCAGGCTAATATTAAATCATCAATTAGTCTCCTACGCAAATCGCATTTTTTCTCCCTAATCTAAAATACCTATGCTATAATAGCTAGGATATGTTTAAAAAAATTCTTAGCTTAATTACTCTAGCCCTAGTTGCCTTCGTTGTTTGGGGAGCTTGGGATCAAATCACCGCAGCCGCCAGTTGTATTTTTGGAGGACACTGTATTGAAGGTGGCGAATTTAGTATTAATTTATTTATTGTCTTCCTCCTCATCCCGGAGCAGCTTTTCATGTATTACTGTGCTGGTAAAATTTTCTTCGCCTATATGGCGGGTAAACAGAAAATTGCTGGAAAGAAGAATTCAGAAGCTAAAGAAGTTAAGAAAATTTCCACATGGGAACTCGCTCGTATTTCTTTTGAGCTTAACTTCGTAAACCACGCCATTCCATCTGGTGGCGTCTCTGGTCTTGGCTATATTACCTGGCGTTTAAAAAATTACGGAGCCACAGCCGGACAGGTTAGCTTCATGTATATCTTGCGCTATCTCATTACCATTCTTGCAAACCAGACTCAGACCATCTTTGCCATTATTTTCCTAATCGTGACTAGTAGTGTTCCGTCTAGCGCCTATTGGATGGTTTGGTTAGTTGGCGCAATGAGTGTTGGAATTATTGTCGCTATTGCTGTTCTGATTACCATTGTCTCCAGTCAAAAGATGATTCGTTGGGCAGCCAAAGAACTCACTGCTTTTATTAACTGGCTTGTTAAGTCTGTCACCTTTGGCAAAAAGAAGCAGGTTCTTGAGCTCGAAAAAGTTAATAAATATTTCATGGATCTTCATGATGATTTCCTTACTGCCAAGAAAGATAAAAAACTTCTTGTTAAACCTGTTATTTGGGGCTTTCTCTATAACTTCCTTGAAATTGCGACCTATGAAATCGTTGCCTTATCTCTTGGTCACGGCGAAATCTTCCCGCAAATCATGGTTGCAGAAGCCCTTGGCTCTCTCGTTGGCGCCGTCCTTCCTACCCCAGGTGGCGTTGGTGGCTACGAAGGCTCTATGATTACTGTAATGTGTATTCTTGGCACCAACCTTGCCGTCGCAAGTACCGTCGTTATCGTGACTCGTGTTATCGTCCTTCTTAATACCATTATTTCTGGCTACGGTTTTTATCAAAACGCCATTTCAAAAATTGGCAAAGCTGATAAAAAGAAAATCTTTGAATCCTCAACAGAATCCTAAATATGTCGGAAGCTCCGCGATTCACCGTTAGTCAATTTATTGCCGTCACCAACCAGGTCTTAGAAACTGGTCTAAGCGACGTCGTACTCTTTGGTGAAGTTAGCAGTTTTAAGATCAATCAAGGTAAATGGGTCTTCTTTGATCTTAAAGATTCTGAATCTTCTATTGGCTGCTTTATGACAGTCTACCAGCTTGGGAATTTTCCCCTTGAAGATGGTATGAAAATTGCTGTTCAGGCTACGCCAAAACTTACCTCCTTTGGCAAATTCAGTCTCACTATTAAACGTTTTCATCCTCTAGGTGAGGGCAGTCTAAAAAAAGCATTCGAGCTACTTAAAGCCAAATTGCAGAAAGAAGGTCTCTTTGATCCGGCGAAAAAACGTCCAATTGTTCGTAATTTTGAGCGTTTCGGTGTCATTTCCTCTACTCAGGCTGCCGGCTATGCTGACTTTATTAAAATTATTAATGAGCGCTGGGGTGAGCTTAAAATTCAGGTGGCACATACTCAGGTTCAAGGATTGCCAGCCGTTGACCAAATTGTGCGCGCGATTGAGTATATGAATCAATATACTGATAATCAGGTTATCGCCCTTATTCGTGGCGGTGGTTCAAAAGATGATCTCGCTATTTTTAACGACGAAAAATTAGTTCGCGCAATTGCAAGTAGTCGCATCCCGATAATAACTGGTATCGGTCACGAAGTTGACGAGTCTCTTGCTGATCTTGCAGCGGATCTAGCCGCCTCTACCCCAAGTAATGCCGCTCAGTTTTTGACTCGCGATCGCCAAGCTGAGATCCACTCACTTAAGCTTCAGGTTTCGCGCATTCATCAGCAGATTATAAGTAAAATTAATTTTGAAGAACATAAAGTAGGGGAACAAATCGAAAGTGTCCGTACTAAAATCTTTAATCTTTTGCAGCTTGAACTGCAAAAAATCCAACAAAAACAGAAGATTATTGAAAACCTCAATCCCGCCATTATCCTGAGGCGCGGTTACGCTATTATTCATGGACAACTATCTGAAGGCGTAATCGTTCATCTTGAAACCGAAACTCATCAAGCTGAAGCAAAAATTATTAAGGTTAAAAATAAGGAGTAAAAATGACAGAATCGACCAGTTCTAAAAAAACTAAGGCAAAGACCGCCGATCTTTCGATCAATCAGCGGCTGCAGCAACTGGATCAGCAAATTGAGTGGTTTTATGGTGACGAATTTTCTCTTGAAGAGGCTAGCCAAAAATATCAGGAGGTAGCTCTCTCGGCAAAAGAAATTGAAAAAAGTCTCTATGAAATTAAGAATCAAATCGAAGTCATTGATCGCGATTTTAGTAAAGAATAGGGCGTAAAGTAGTTAAGTAACTTTACAAATAAATAATCATAAGTAAAATATAAATATATGGATAATCAGGGTTCAAATAATTTTAATAATGGTCAAGGTGTTACGCCGCAAGACGCTAATTTTTGGAATCCAATTTCCTCGCAAGGACAACCGGAAACTATGCAGACTCCAGCTTCGCAACCTACGCAGTCTTCGCCGGCTTCAGGTTTCGCGTCCGTTCCTGCAACTTCCACTATTCCAGGTACTCCTGCAACCTCCGCTCCTGCTTTTAGTCCTCAGAACCTTAATCAGTCCGCATCTGCTTATTCCTCAGTAAACACTACAGCTTCACCTCAGACCCCCGTTATGCCACAATCCGCATCATCTTTTGCTCCAGCAAACAACGCTTCTTTTATGTCTCAGGTCACTGATGCTTCCGGTAATCTCCTTAACAAAGATTTTAACCTTATGACCGATGAGGAGCGAAAAGAAGCTGAACGTATCGCTCGTGCGAAAAACCGCGTTGATCTCCTTAAAACTATTGGCCTCATCGTTGTCTCCCTGCTCGCCGTCCTTTTTATTGGGCTCTTTATTTGGATGACCCTAAAATGGAACGAATCGAATACCAATGTACAAGGGAAAATTGATGTGGCCGTTGCTGAGGCCAGAAATAGTCTGCAGACTAAGTTGGAAAAAGATTTTGAAGAAAAAGAAAAATATCCTTTCTTAACCTTCTCTGGTCCCACTGATCTTGGCGCCTTAAATTTTGAATATCCTAAAACCTGGAATCTCTATATCCCTGATGATGCCAATCGTGGTGGTGATTATCATGCTTATCTCAATCCTGGACAGGTTAATGTGGTAGCTGACAATACTGTCATGGCACTTCGTGTCACGATTAAAAATGAACAGATTGATCGCGTTCTTGAGGATTTCACTGATAAAGTTCAGTCACAGGAGATGACCGTCTCTTCAACAGTAGTCAATGGTGTTAACGTCAACGTTTATACTGGTAAATTAGATAGCGATCTCATGGGTATCGTCTGTATCTTTAAGATTCGCGATAAAACCGCCTTGCTCCAAACTGATTCAAGCAATGTCTTCCGCGCTGACTTTGAACGTATTCTCTCCACCATCCGCTTTAATAGCTAATTAATCGCGTTGCCTCCATTGCAATCTCAAAAATCTGACTATAAATTTTTTCTTTGCTATAATTGATCTATGGTAAGTGAGGTCGGAGGTTTAGCAGTTGTTGCCCATGAGTTAAAAAGTCCGCTTGCGGTGATGCGCCAGCTTGCTCTTTCAATGGATTTTCAGGAAGACAGCCTCGCTGAGCTAAAGGATACTAAGAAGCAGCTGATTAATATTTCTGAGCGCGCCCTCAGGCAAGTTAATGATCTCACTAAAATTGCAAGACTTGAGGATGGTCTTTTCGAGATGGAGCCAGTCTCTGTGCGTCGAATTTGTGACCATGTTCTCACTGAACTCCAACCTTTTTTTCAAATTAATCAACGCAGTGTTGGAGCTTTTTATAAAAACCGTCACGACCTCGCTATCGCAAATCCGGACCTTCTTTTCAGTATTGTCTACAACTTCTGTATTAATGCAATGTATTATTCCACTTCTGAAACTGAGTCGTCGCTAGTTATTTCTGATCGCGGTGACACCGTAGAGGTGTCCGTGCGTGATTTTGGACCCTGTCTCCCTAAACAGATCTGGCAGTCATTGAAAGATGGTATGGTTCGTCCAGCAAATATCTCTATGCGCCCCGGTAGTTCCGGCCTTGGTCTCTATATCGCTTCAAAATTTTCACAATACATGCAGGCAGAACTTTTGGCGGTACGTCATCGCGATGGTACCAGTTTTAAGCTTCGTCTTCCCGTCTCTAAACAGGTTGCCTTTGCTTTTTAGGCTTTTATTATTATGCTAGAGAGTCAACTAAGTACTAATAAAGAGTCCATCGAAATCTTCCTTCTCGAGGATGATCCCATACTTTCACAGCTTTTTTCTAAGAATTTAAAAAAGTCTTTTCAAAAACTTAATCAAAACCTATCAATTCATTGCTTCACAAATTGCATTGAGTCTATTGCTGCCTTGCCGGCTGGATGCACTCCCCCAGCCCTTTTTATTTTGGATGTTCTTTTGGTTGGGCCAGACGGTTTCACTTTTTTAAATGAAATCGCTTCTTACTCTGATCTCTCTAAAATACCAGTTATCATTGTTTCATCACTTAACTTTCCCGACCGCAGCTACGAAAGTTATAATATTGTGGAAATTTTAAATAAAACCACCATGACACCACAGGCACTTTTTTCTGCCGTCGTTAAAGCTTTAAAAATGAATGGACACGAGGGGTTAGATGGCTGATCTTAAAACTGACGCAATCATCCTAAAACGTGTAAACTATCGTGAGGGTGACCGAATTATTACTTTTCTCACTCCGAACGGTCGCCTTTCTGCTATCGCTAAGGGGGCTCGTAAGGAAAAATCCAAGCTTGCCGGAGGCATTGAAATGTTCACTCTTTCTAGTATTGTCGTTCACCAAAGTGATTCTAAAAAACATGAGGATACTACCGATGATGCATTTGGTATTCTTACTTCAGCCAGGTCCAAGGAATTTTACCACCAGATTATTAGTGACCTTGAAACCTTAGAACTGGCCTCTAGCTTTTTGAAACAAACTTCACGTCTGTCGCATCAAATTGACTCAGCTGATCTTTTTAATCTCCTACATCAAACTCTCAGTGCTCTCAACGTCTCACAAAACGATAATACGGCTAGGCAGCTGATTAAAATTTACTTTCGCCTAAATCAAGCCAGAATTTCTGGTGAAGAAATTAACGTCTTTTTTGATCGCGATGGTAAAAAACTTGAAGCCTCGGCTACTTATGATTGGGATAGCTTTGAAAAAGTTCTTATCAGAAGGCCAGATGGGGAAGGGGCGATTGACCAGAATATCATCAAAATTCTCCGCCTCATTCTATCAACTAGTATTAATGTTGTTTTGAAGGTTAAAAACCTCCAGGTCTATTTGCCAATACTTTCCTATATTGCTAGCTAAGATGTTATAATAAGAAGAAATAATAGGAGTTGATATGGCAAAACTTGAGGATATCGTTAGTCTATGTAAGCGTCGGGGTTTTATTTTTCAGGGCTCGGATGTTTATGGTGGTATGGCTGGAACCTGGGATTTTGGTCCTCTTGGCGTTGCTTTAAAGCGTAAAATTATGCAAACCTGGTGGAAATACTGGGTTGAAGATCGTGAAGATATGTTCGGTGTCGATGCTGCCATTATTATGAATCCTAAGACTTGGGTTGCTTCAGGACACGCTGCCACTTTTGCTGATCCGCTCGTGGAGTGTAATGAATGTCATGGTCGCTTTCGTGCTGATAAATTAGCTAAAACCGCTGAAGGTCATGACTTGTCTGCCAATATTACAAAAGAACAACTAGTCAAGGCTGGTATCAAGTGTCCCACTTGCGGTAAGATTAACTGGGGTGATGTTAAACAATTTAATATGATGTTTGAGACTCATGTTGGTGCCGTTTCTGATGAGACTTCCGTAGCATATCTTCGTCCCGAAACCGCCCAGGGAATCTTTACAAACTATAAAAACGTTGTCGATAACGTCTATCCAGATCTTCCTTTTGGTCTTGTTCAACAAGGTAAAGCTTTTCGTAACGAAATCTCTCCTCGTGACTTTATCTTCCGTTGTCGAGAACTTGAACAGATGGAAATAGAATATTTTGTTCACCCAAGGGATTGGGAACGTATCTTCGCTGAACTACTTCGTGATGTCCATACCTTTCTTGAGGAGGTTATGCAATTACCAGCTAGTATGATTCATGAATATGAGGTTCCAGCTAATGATCGCGCTCATTATTCTAAGCGTACTGTGGATATTGAATTTGACTTTCCAATTGGCTCCGAAGAGCTGATGGGTATTGCCTATCGTACTGATTTTGACCTTCAAAATATTGCTCGTGCTTCTGGTAAGAACATGGAGTATCGCGACAAGAAAACCGGTGAAAGTTTTGTACCACATGTTATCGAGCCTTCCTTTGGTGTCGAACGTCTAGTTATGGCAGTACTTTCTGCGGCCTACCATGAAGATGAAGTAAATGGTGAAAAACGCACTGTCTTAAAACTTCCCGAAGCTTTTGCTCCCTTCCGTTTCTGTGTTTCTCCTTTGCTTAAGAATAAACCTGAGTTGGTTGAAAAGGCCAAAGTCGTTTATCAGTTCCTTCGTAAGAAGTACGGTAATGTTACTTGGGATGATTCCGGCAATATCGGTAAGCGTTACCGTAAGCAAGACGAGATCGGCACACCAAAATGTGTAGTTATCGATTTTGATACTCTTGAGGATGACACTGTAACAATTAGAGATCGTGATACACTGGTTCAAACTCGTGTCAAAATTAATGAACTATAATTAAATTAAAATTAAAACTAGAACTAGGAGGTAATTATTAAAAAACAAACAATCAAGCGGCGTTTTCGACGGTTTTTCTCACGCCTTCATGATGCAGTTAAGAATCTCCCCAATCTCTTCAAGAATCGTCATTTTCTTTGGCCTTTTCTGGTCTGCTTCCTAGTTTTTGGTTTTCTTCTCAACTTTTTTGCGGCTGGATCGGCCAACTGGCAGCTCTTTCAGCTCTCTAATTTACGCGGAAAACTTATCCTTATCGCTCATACCTTTGCCACTGTTTTTGGTATTGGTCGCACCTTGCCGGATTTCTTCTTTATGTCGCTAATTAATCTAGTGCAATCCGTGCTTATTGGCTTACTCTTCTTTATTTTACATTTTCACAAACAGAACCTTTCGGAGAACCTTCAAAATACCGGTATTATTGCTAGTTTCTTTCTTTTAAGCTCCGGTTGCCCCACCTGTGGCACTGCACTTCTTACCCCTATCTTTATTTCAATTCTTGGCTCGTCCGGACTGGCGCTAATCGGTACCGTCTCCATTGTTCTTAATGTCATTTCTCTAATTATGGCACTCTTCGTTTTTCAAAAACTTGGCTATGAGGCATATATAATTTTTGAGGCGGAGAAATATCAGCAAGTAAAATCCCACGATAAACCCGAAGGAGAAAAACATGAGTAAAAATATTAACCATCAAACAGATTTTACTGAAACAAAAGATGACGAAGAAAATATTAGCTCTCGTAAACTTAGCCGAGTTATTCGCCTTGTTGTGATTGGTGTTATTATTTTAGTCTTTCTTGCGCTAGCTCTCACTTCCGCACCTAAAAATCAGGACCTTAATAATATTCGCGACGAGCGCACGATTTTAGGTGATAAAAACGCCAAAAATCATTATGTCATGGTGACGGATGTGATGTGTCCATATTGTACTGTCTTCTCGCGTCTCACCCTAGAGAATCAGGATAAATTTGAAAAGTATCTCAAAGATCACGACATTGTTTTTGAATTACGTGTCACCGACTTCTTGTCTGAAAATAATATGGACCGCTATGGGTTTTCAAGGATGAGCGCTGAGGCCGTGGCCTGCGCTACTGAGCAGAATAGATTCTGGGATTATTATCATCAGGTGATTCGTCGACTTTGGCAAGATTATCAAAGCAAAGGTATTGGCTCCTCTAAAAACGCTCCAGCCATTAAAGATCTCACTCCCGAGTATTGGCAGAGTATTGCTAAGGAAGTTCATCTCGATCCCTCCTTTAATGAATGTTTATCTGAACATAAAATGTTAGATAAGGTTAAGCAAAATACCGCTGAGGCCACCACTTTTATGGGGCGTTATAATTTAGGTGGCATGCCAAGTTTTAAGTTTGGTTCTTTTGCAACTTCTGGCTTTGATACTAGCTGGGACTACAGTTATGTTGAGCGGTTCCTGGCTCAAGGCTTAAAGTAAACTGCTTTGCCTCAAATAAAACAGTCGGTACGCGTGGAGGTGGCGTAAAATCAGTCTCCTTCAGTGGTAGGCGGATCCTAGTCGCATAATTTTTAGCTAGAATCCTACCGAGTTGGCTGGTATAGTGTCTCTCTGTAATAATTAATTTTAAGGCTAGTTGTTTCTGTAGTATCAAATAAATCGCATCTGGTCGTCGATGGTTTTTATTTTCTAGCTCAACTATTTGTCCATCCCGATTTTCTAAATTGAGTAATTTATAAAATACTTCGGCGGAAAGGGAAAAAGGCGGATTGGCAAAAATTTTGTATGGCTCGCTCGGTAGTTTTAGCTCCCGTAGATCACCTACAAAAATTTCCACATTAGAAATTTTTTGACGTTCCAGGTTTGCCTGTAATTTTTTTGCAGTCTCCGGATCCTTTTCGACGGCTATTACCTTTTTACAGCGTCTTGCCAGGGCGCTCGTAATTACGCCAGAACCTGCACCAAGATCAATCACCAGGTCTCGTTTTTTAATATTAGAGTGTCCAATCAGAAATAATGTCAGTTTTGGACTTTTTAGGAAATTCTGATCTAACTGAAATTTTCGCATCTACGCTTATTTTTCTCGAACCTTAAACGTCTTATTAAATTTTGCTAGAATTTCACTTTGTTCAATCTGTGAACGAATTAGTGAATCGCCCAGTTTCAGCCAGATATCAGATATTGCCTTTTTCTTTTCTTTTGGCGTATTAATAAATTCTTTTAGAATCTTAGGAGCAAAATGCTTCCATTCGCGCATTAATTCTATTGGATTATTCAAGTTTACTGATGAAAAAATTTCGAACATCCCATTTATGAAGATTTTGATTTCCTCGCGGCTAGCATTTTGCATCCATTGATTGATCGCACGGTTAATTATATTACTGCGCTTTGTTGTTTTCGAGCGAACGAATTTGTTACCATCAATCTGCCAAGAATAAATATCATGTTGGTAAATATTCTTCGCGGCACTATGTACAATTATCAATCCTTCACGGTGTTCAAACAGGCGCCCAATAATCGATTCTTGTGGCACAAAAGTATGAATGCGGTCGAGAATTTTAAAGGAGCCTAAATCTTGTTCAACCAAATCCTTACGAATTCCTGGTCCATCATAGTTATAAACGGCTTGAATTCTTTTTTGAATATAGTCAGTAGTATGAATGGCTGCAAAGATCGATACATGTCCACCCTTAGAATGTCCGCCTAGATATAGCTTCTTCCAAAAAAAAATGAGACTGACTTTTTTAAGGTATTCAAGCGCTTCAATCTGCGCAGGAATATTATCGAGAAATGCCAAATTAAAATCTTCCTTCCAGCCGGTCAGGGAACTGTCGGTGCCATAAAAGGAAAGATACGCTCTCTGGAGATTTAAGTGAATAGTGACAGCGGAAAACTGTTTTTCGAGTGCCTTGTCGTTGTGACGCACGAAATTACTGATGCGCATTTTATTAAAACGTCTTGACTGTCCGAGTAATTCAATTAGTTTGCGGTCATCTGGCCAGCCAAAAGCCGAAGCTGGCAGTTGGTGCATTTTATCCGCCACTGATGCAATTGTCTCAAATAAGCCAAGTTTAATTCTATGAAATGGTAAATAAGAAATCCGGGCCAAAATTAGCTGATCAGCTTCTGAGAAAGGCGCCTTCTTCGAAATTTTCTGCGCTCCAACTACACTCAAATAGTCATTAATATTTGCCATATTTATGTTTACATTATATCATCAACCACTATTCACGAGAAACCACCTCTAGGGTGATTTAAGAAGACATAAAAAATGGTGGTTCCGACTGGACTTGAACCAGTGACACAAGGCTCTTCAGGCCTCTGCTCTACCA